>CAYSAP010000001.1:0-415 GCA_964429085.1 uncultured Gammaproteobacteria bacterium
AACCATGCTCGTAACCGGAGTCATTGTGCTGATAACGGTACTCTCGGTATCCGTCTACTTCCGTCCGCCGCTGGGAATGGATCCTATCGATGAAACATATTACTGGAATTACCCGCTCAATACGACGTACTTTGGAGAAACGGACGTCATCTGGTCCGCCGGACCGGCAGGAGCCTACCCGCAAGTACGATTTGACGTAATCGGCGGCAAAGGAAGCATTGCTGACCCGGTCAAAAAAGGAACGCTGCATACGTTTACCGTTCACGCGGAAACCGACGTTCAGGTCGTTGACCGGACACAGTACTTTCCCGGCTGGCGCGTATTTAGCGACGGGAAAAAGGTTCCGGTTGAGTTTCAGGACCAAAATTGGCGGGGACAGATCCCGTTTCGCCTGCCGCAAGGCACACATAACGTG
>CAYSAP010000001.1:425-2413 GCA_964429085.1 uncultured Gammaproteobacteria bacterium
TGAAGGTCACGCCTGCCCACGACCCGGTGGACTTCGACATCGGACAGCGGCACGTCTGCCCACGATGAACATACTAAACCCGGATGGCACCCTGAACGATAACGCCGGCCCCTACAAAGGGATGGACCGTTTCGCCTGCCGCAAGGCACACATAACGTGCGCGTGGTTTGGGGTGACTCGCCGATACGCCAAATTGCCGAAGCTATCACTTTACTCTCACTAATTGCAGTTACCGGCCTATTAGTTATTCCAAAATTCACAAAATGAAAAATAATGAATGGCTCTGGATTATCGCAATAGGTGTTAGCGTCATTTCACTATTTTTTTATCAAACTATATTTATTGGTAAAGTTCCATTCCCCGGTGATATTCTTGCCAGTGACTTCCAGCCGTGGAGGAGCACATCATACCTGGGGTACGGCGCCGGAGGAATTCCCAACAAGGCCCAATATCCGGATGTGATACGACAGCTATATCCTTGGAAAACACTGGTCGTAGAATCTCTCAAACGAGGCAAGCTCCCACTTTGGAATCCCTACAACTTCTCCGGTGCACCGCTGCTTGCTAATTTCCAAAATGCTGCCCTGTATCCTCCCGGCGTCCTGTACCTGCTCATAGGTCAGATTGACGCGTGGACCGTTCTTATCATGTTACAACCGCTTCTTGCTGCATTGTTTACCTATCTGTATGCACGGAAACTGGGAATGAAACCGTACGGCAGCGCGCTTTCGGCAATCTCCTACGGATTTTCCGGTTTTATGGCGGTATGGCTGGAATATAACACCGTCGGCCATGTCATTTTGTGGCTGCCTTGTATACTGTTGTCCCTAGAGCATCTCCGGGAGAAACCCAAAGTACTCTGGCTCGGAATTCTAGCGGTTTCCCACACGTCTGCCTTGCTTGCCGGACACCCGCAAGTCTATGCATACATACTCGCATTTACATCCCTTTATGCATATTTCAGAACAAAACACTTCGGAATGATTTTACTTTTTACCGCACTGGGAATTGGAACAGCAGGTATTCAAATTATCCCGGGATTTGAACTCATATCTTTTGCAGCACGAAGTCCTCATGACCTCACAAACTTATTTAACAAAATACTCATCCAACCCTGGCAGCTATTCTCTTTGCCTTTCCCTAATATATTCGGCAATCCGGCCACCCGTACGTATTGGCCCGAAGATACGTTTGTAGGCAAGGTGACGACCATAGGCCTTATCCCGTTATTTTTCTGGCTGTCGGCGTTCCGGAGGAAAGACGGCGTGACAACATGGTTTATAGGGGCAACAGCCGTCACACTGCTTCTTATCACAAACAATCCTCTTTCGCAGGTCCTGTACCGGATTCCGATTCCGATTATCACTTCGAGCAGTCCGACGCTTATGTCGTTTCTCTTTTCATTCACTCTCGCCATTGTCTGCGGCCTGGGGCTCGATTATTGGATGACGGACAAACATTCCGTCAGAAAACTCATCCGCAGAACTATCGAGGTTACCGCACTATTTGCCGTATTATTTCTTGCCACAAAACTTCCCGCAGTGTCGATTTTTTCCGGTCATGCTCCAGTGGCTATTCGTGCGCTCGTTTACGGCGCCATGATTTCTGCCGTCACGCTTGCGCTGTTTTGGGTTGCCATCAGACTGCCGCAATTGCGCGGGCGCGCAATCACACTTCTCATAATCATCCATACGCTCGATCTGTTCGTGTTTTTCAACCGCTTCAACCCGTTTGTTCCGAAAGCGCTCGTATTTCCCGGCCATGCAGTACTCTCCTATCTTCGGAACAAAGCGCCAGACCGGTATTGGGGGTACGGAACTGCCGGAATCCCTGCAAATTTTGCATCGCAATACGGAGTATATTCGCCCGAAGGATATGATCCGCTCTATCCCAAATGGTACGGTGAATTTCTGTATAGTTATCGTGACGGCACCCTTATGAAAATATTTGATAACGCTACCCGTTCCGATGCCGCCATCTCTTCAAGT
>CAYSAP010000001.1:2447-40456 GCA_964429085.1 uncultured Gammaproteobacteria bacterium
ACGGCGGGCTTTCCGACACGAACAAGCAGAAAGTACTAAACGCGCTGAGTGTCCGGTATATTTTAGATAGAGCGGAAAACGCCAGTAACGAACAAACATATCCCCCACAGATATTCAAACTGGTTCATACGTTTGAGGATTGGCGTGTATATGAAAACACAAACGCACTGCCCCGCGCATATATGGAAAACGGAACCGCGACTATTCTCTCGTACGAGCCAGAGCGAGTGTCCATACAAACAGAAAGCAGTATTTCGTCGACTCTTGTCCTCACCGATACCTATTATCCGGGCTGGAAGGCCAAAATAGATGATTTTGATGATGTTGCAATTGTGCGGGCCAACTGGGCAATGCGCGGCGTTATCGTTCCTGCAGGCCGACACATCGTCACCATGACCTATGCCCCGAAAAGTTCCTATTACGGTGCGATATTGAGTATGATAAGCATAGGAGCAACGGGTATCATTCTGGGATTCATTTCTAAAAAATGCGTATGAGCAAACACACAAAAATATTTTTATGTATCATCGTCCTGATTGCCGCCGCTCTTAGGCTTAACCGTCTGACAGACGTCCCCCCTGGGGTTAACCGCGACGAGGCATCAATCGGAGTCACCGCATACTCCCTTATGACCACGGGCAAAGATGAATACGGCCGGTTTCTCCCGTTATCCTTTGAATCATTCGGGGACTGGAAGCTGCCGCTGTATATCTACACGGCAATTCCGTTTGTAAAACTGTTCGGCCTTACGGAACTGGCCGTCCGCCTGCCATCTGCACTCGCCGGTGTTGCTTCGGTTGCGGCGGTATATTATCTGGCACACCTGTTGTTCGCATCAGAAAGCATCGGGCTGCTGGCTGCGTTCTCGCTTGCCGTTATGCCGTGGCACATCCACATATCCCGTCGAATCAGAAGCAATTGTCGCCGTATTTTTTACCATAGCAGGTTCCGTGTGCTTTCTGCGGGCTCTGAAACTCAAATCGTTACAAAGCCTCATATACGCTGCCGTGCTGTTTGCGCTGACATACTATACCTATCACGGGAATCACGTATTTACGACATTGTTGCTTGCCGGGCTTGCCGGAATATATTGGGGTGACATCATAAAAATTCCCCGATGGTGGATAGCTTTGGGAACGGGTGCGATCATGGCACTTGTCATTCTCTCCGTCACTCTTACGGCAGACCACACCAAAATCGGCGGCATCAGCATCTTCGGCGACCCGACAGTCGTACATAACCAGATTGAACTCCCGAGACTCGCCCATGACAATCCGGATTCATTCACGGCACGCCTCATTCATAACAGACTGACCTATGCCGTGACGGCGATATCTCAAAACTATCTCAAATCATACGGCCCCGAATTCCTGTTTATCAAAGGCGGCGGCAATAAAGCACATAATATCCGGGGATTCGGCAATCTCTATCCCATAGACGCCCTGCTTCTTCTGTTTGGAGTTTCCGGTCTTATCGGTACGTTCAAACACAAGCATGCCAAATTTGTTCTCTGGTGGATGGCTATCGGAGGAATTGCAGCCGCTATCACCAAAGACGCGCCGCACAGCAACCGCATGCTCGCGGTGGTACCCTCGTTTGCTATCGGAGTAGCCGTGGGTCTGCATATGCTCTATGAAAAAATATCCCCGCATCTGAGGAAATATCCCGCGGCGGCATTGGTACTTATCTATTTTGTATCTATATCCTGGTATCTGGATCTGTATTTTGTCCACTTCCCGAAAAACGAAGCGGCAAACTGGGGCTACGCCTACAAAAAACTGACTCCTGTACTGTTTACCCCGAACCATGCTTCCAAAAATATCGTGATGACCTATCCGCAGACATCTCCGTATATCTTTCTCCTATTTTACAGCGGCTATCCCCCCGCCCGGTACCAGAAAGAGGCAATCCGGTATCCGGTTTCCGCCGACGGATTTACCGACGTTTCAGGATTCGGAAGATTCTCATTCCGCGGAATAGACTGGAACAAAGATCCCAGTCTGCCCAACACGCTGCTTGTGGCGCATCAGGATGAAGTTCCTGACAATCTGGCCTCAAAAATTATTTCAACTATCAGTCTGCCCGATAATGCCATACAATTTGTCGTAATTGATACCGGTAAATAATTATGAAACGGACACACATTCTCCTTTTTGTTATTCTGCTTCTGGGAGCAGTGCTCAGGTTTTACCGCCTCACAACGGTTCCCCCTTCGCTTTCTCACGACGAAACGGCAATCGCCTATAACGCATACTCGATTCTGAAAACCGGCAAAGACGAATACGGGGTTCCTTTCCCGCTCTTGTTTAGGTCATTCGACGATTACAAGCTTCCCGGCATGGTGTACGCTTCCATTCCTGCGGTGGCAGCCTTCGGAACAACGGCTATGGGCGCCAGGTTCACATCTGCGTTTTTGGGATCACTGACGGTATTGCTTGTCTATCTTCTTGTGCATGAATTATTCCGGGGATCCGGTAAGCTGCGGCAATACAACCCCGAAACGTATGCATTAGCATCCGCATTTTTCTTTGCCATATCACCGTGGCATATCAATTTTTCCCGGCAGCTGTTTGAATCCAACGGCGCGTTGTTTTTTCTAAGCTTTGCAGTGCTTATGCTGCTTACATCGCTGCGCAACGCCCGTTATCTGCTACCCGCCGCCTTGCTGTTGGCCGTTTCCGTGTATTTTTACTATTCCGTGCGGCTGGTGATTCCCTGTATTTTGCTCGCCTACTGGTTTATCAATAAAAAACAACTCGCCGCCCACAAGTTATTGGCTGCATGCTCCGTTCTTCTATTCCTTATTATTTTACTCCCTATCGGGAGCCAGATGTTTACCCGCAGAGGCTTAGAGCGCGTATCTATCGTAAGCATCGTGAACGATCCCAACTTTCACAAATGGAAAGACGTATTCATACAATTTTATGCCACCCATCCGGACCCGGTCAGAAAAATGTTTTTTAACCAAAAAACAGCGCTCGTGTGGGCGGCCGCAGACAACTATTGGAAAAACATTTCCCCGCTCCATGTATTTGCAAGCGGAACCAGCACGTATGGTTTACAGCACCCGTTTGAAATCCCGTTTATCGCAGTGGGTCTGCTGTTTTTTATATCATTTCCGCACCCGGGAAAATGGCTGCTGATCATATGGTTTCTGGCTTCATTTATACCCGGAGCATTAAGCACAAATCAGCCGAATGCGCTCCGCACGCTGCTCGGCTCTCCTTTTTTCTCCGTCTGCTCAGGAATAGGAGCCGTACAAATTTTCAAAGCCATAGAACAACGGAAACGGATATGGTATGGTGCTGTACCGTTTGGCCTGATGCTTCTTTACTTTCTCTATACCTTTTACCAGTCGTACTTTATCGTGAATCCGACACGCAACGCTCTGGCATTCGGCGACGGGTACGAACAGATGATCAGATACGTACAAGCGCATGAGTCCCAATATGACCGCATCGTTATTTCCGGGTATTATTGGCGCCCCTATATTTTTATGCTCTATTGGAGCAAAACCGATCCGGAAACATACCAGAAAACCGGCTCCCGGCAGGGCTGGGGCAAATACGTATTTACCGGGGCCGAATGGGATAAAAACGATATATTTCTCTATGACTCCTCCTTTGATCCCGAAACACTTGTGCTGCCCAAACCTGCTAAGACGCTGTTTATCCTGGCAAACCCTGAATACGAAAGAAACCGGGAGCAATACTTGCATATCGATACGATTTCAGGGAGGCACGAGCCGGCCGTATTTATAGCAGCCTCGGTGAAATAGCAAAACCCCATAGTACGCATATCAAAACTTGCATATGCGGCAATAATATCCTATAATACGCACATGCTTAGACCTGAACAGCTTCATGAAATCAGACGAATGGCAAACGAGCGACACCGGAAAAACACGCTTGCCGCTCTCCAGCTCCTGGAGGAAGATGCCGACCTGAGCCGGCTTCATACGGTTATTGACCACCCTACTGTTGTTGAAATATACCGCAGAATACTGCCCCGCCACGCGGAATTATGTGAAATACGGGAGCGGCGCAAACTTACCGATACAGAACGAGGCCAGCTGGCAATCGGATACGGATCTTTGTACCCGACATTCGGCGATGAAGGAATCGTGGCGCTTGCAGCCACCTGGCTCGCTACAAAACCCATCCGGCAGGCGCGGTATAGTTAACGCAATTATTTCCCCGTTTTTGCCGTCTCTTCGATGTAGCCTAACGTCAGCAGCTTTTTTAAGATTTCTTCCTGGTACCGCTTGTCAAAATTAAACGTACCGTCTATGTCAAAATTTTCGGTTCTTTCGAGTTTCCACCGGTACTGCCTGTCCGTCAGGGTGTCATTGAGTTTAAATAAACGGAAATAATTCGCGTCGAGAAATTCCGACATCCACCAGTTATAGGTAGAAGCATCTCCTCCCCAAGGAGCGAATCCCCGGTTAAAAACAATTATCCTCGGCCGATTCTTAGATAGATCCGCAATAAGCTCATCTTTTATTTTTGACGTGGCGGCGTGATTTAAAAACCAATGGTATTTGCTCGGCTGGCGTTTGGTATTGAGATAAAACAATTCCTCAAATTCGAACGGCCCGATAAATACATAGTCATCGGGAGATACGATTGTGTTCACATACGTAGCAACCTGCGGACGGTTATAGATTAATGGCGCCGTCCCCATATATTTCGGGAAAAATTTCTGTTCCATTTTCATGGCTAGATACAACGGAGTCGCTATCCAATACAGCAACAACAGCGCATACAAAGCGGAGAGCGCTGCTTTTTGCGAAAAAGCCGTCTTTTCTTCATCGAGTAATTCCCTGAGAGCCCACAATGCAAATAGACCGTTAAACATGGAGGTGATAATGTAAACAAACGCCTGATAATCGGTTTCTCGGATAGATTGGGGGTTACTCCGGGCATTGGAAAAAACAAGCGTGATAACGAGCGGGAACAGGAATGTCCACCGCCCCCGCAGTATGACGAGTATTATCGCAACCGCGCTGGAAAATGCGAGCGTAACCTGCACCGGATTACTGATCGGAAATCCGACGACTCCCCACAATGCCGGTAAGTAATTATTGATGAACGTATCGGCAATCACCGCGGCGTACCGGATCGGATTTATGGCGGCTCCCGGCGCATGCGGGTAATTATAAATGTAGTAATTGGTGTTATACACGACATTTGCCCAGTAATAATCCGCGATACTTCCGGTAAACAGTAAATAGAGACCAAACAGGATATACGGAACCGAAAGAAGTACTACACCCGTCAATATCCTCCACAGTACGGTTTTGTTGGTATGTGTAGTTACAAACAAATACACCGCATAGAGGGACAGTGCCATCACGATAAATATATACGTCATAGACGTAAACCAACTCAGGAATGCAAACCCGCCGGCAATGATAAGATCAGCCGTTTCAAACCGCTCGTTGTAATAATCCTTAAGAAACAAAAGGGCAAAGGACGGCAGGATAAAATATCCCGCTAACGTGTCCGCAAGCAGCATATTGCCCCAAAAATATGTTCCGGATAACCCTATGACAAACAGAAGGATCACATAAAATGACAGATCCCGTTTAGGAAGACGTTGCTTGAGCAGCAAGCAGGACCCGACCAGCAGCATCCAGAGTACTACTTCCCAACCAATACGAAATTTCACAAATGATCGTCCCGCAAATGACAGCACCCCTGCTGCCATGACGTATGCTCCCGGCTGATGATGCTGGAACCAATCCCGATACGGCAATTTCCCTTCCGTGATATATCTGCCGCCGACTATACTGTCGAACTCATCAGGATACTTTTCGTGAAACGCATTCGTAACGAAGAGAATAAGGAGAAGTAAAAAAATGAGAACAGACCTCCAGTACGGCTTCATACCATTCATGAGTTCCCTACAATCATAATCGTCTCAACGTTTCTCTGCAAGGATCACCATATTATCTTTCATGGGTATATACAGAGGGAACCGCATCAGCGGCGTGTGACGGATACGTGCATATATCCAGGAGGCAATTGGGCTTTCACCTGTCGTCCTAGCAAGGTGCAGCACATACCCCAAGCTTAACCATTTGCCGACCCTATGCCATCCGGCCGGCTTGAGTCCCGCCATATGAAGCAGTTTGGAGACGTTTTTCCGGTGAAAAAAGAATATATGCTGAGGGGGGATAAAAAACGTCCACCGCCGCTTCATAATTCTGGCGGCGATACTTCGGGTATCTCCCGTTGCGATTATGATGACACCGTCGGGTTTTAACAGCGTCACCAATTTTTTCATGTCGGCAAGAGGCTCCTGCAAATGCTCAAATACGTCAAACATCGTAATGACATCAAAACTCGCTTTGGGGTACGTCACCTCCTGGATAGTCCCCTCCTGTATCCGTTTCCCGCCGACCAATGTACTTGCTTTCCCTACCGCAAATGACGACGGGTCGAACCCATACGCATCATACCCCAGGGCTTTTGCGATCTCCACGACATATCCGAACGCGCAGCCGACATCCAGCAATGTTCCTGAGGGCTTCAGTCCGGAAATAAAGGTGAGAAACTTATGCAGGTTACGTACAATCAACGGCTTATCCAGTTCATAATCCGCATAGGCACTCCGTGTCGGATCGCCTTCGTAATATCCTTCGGAATAAAACTCTTTCACAAACGTTGTGTAGTCCCTTTGAAGATCAGTCTGACCCAGATAACACTTCGGGCACCGGTAAATCCAATAGTCGTTCTTATGGAGATATTTTTCAAGCGGTATCCGGCAAAGAAGGCATCGCATAAGGGGGATATTATGTGGTAAATAGTGCTGCATCTTTCCGGCGCCAGTGCTTTGACGCATGCATACGAGATAGTAGTATAGCAGGTAATTTTATAAGTGCCATACCGTATCCTTGTAGCATGAGGGTGTCGCCTTTTACGATCGCCTGGAGCAGCCGGACCGGTGTCCAGAAAGAATGGGTAATCCAGAGTCCTGTATCGGACATATTTTTCCATAAAAAAATAAATTGATTCCGGTATGCGATCCGCTTAATATCAGAAGGCGTATATGATGTTTTTATTTTTCCTTCCTCATGAAAATGTTCCACCACGCTGTTCCTCTCAAACACAATGCGGTATCCTGATTTGAGTATTTGGTAGGATACATCAATGTCTTCCCAGTAAAAAGGGTTATACAATGTGTCCATGCCTCCCAATGTTTTCCATACGCTCAGCCGGAAAGCAGCACTCCCCCCGGAAACCCATGCCGTGTCCTCACGGTCTACTTCGCCTCTGGCATGAATAAAATACCCTTTTTCCCACCGCGCAATTCCGCGGCCTCGCAGAACCGTTCCGTTTGTTTCGTGACTCTTCTCGAGACATCCGACCGCGGCAACCAGAGGATCGGAAAAACGGGCCAAAAGCGGAGTAAGGAAATCCGCTTGCGGGCGCACGTCGGTATTCAAAAGCACGACGATGTCCCCCGTTGCCAGACACACGCCACTGTTTACATTACCCGCAAATCCCTTCTGCCGTTTGTTTTCCGCGACAATGATATCGGGAAACGTTGTTTTGAGGTACGTCACCGATGCGTCCTCTGATGCGTCGTCTGCAACGATGATTTGAGCATCAGGCGCGGCGTTACGTACGGACGGCAAATTTTTCCTAAGCAGATGCTCCCCGTTCCAATTGGGTAATACTATACTCACCCTCATACGTTGTTGGTTCGTCATATATAGAGCACGGGCTTAGCGGTACCTGAGCCGCACATCATGCGTCCCGCCCGATACGGCAATACCCGTAAACAGATAATTAACGGGAAACGCGCCGGACACGTTACCGTCTACCGTTACACGCCACCGGGCATCAAAACGGTTCAGAATAACCAGAAGCCGCGGGTTCGCTGTTATAACCCTGAGCCGTATCTCACTGGGCTGATACCTGATTATATCGACAGTTTCACTTGCCGCAAGCGGGATATTCATAATCGGTGCCTGGGCGTCTATGACGCCCGGAAGCGAGAGGCCTGCCGTAAAAAGGGCTGAAAGCGCATCAAGCGGTTTTTTTGCGATAATAATAGTGTCTGCCAGATACGCACGCGGCAGGCCCGGGGTATACTCATACACCCGCGTTTCCCCCTCTCTCATCACAAGACGTACATACGGCTTGGCAAGATCAGTGAGCGAGAGCACGTAGCGCACATTAAAGTACGGCAGCAACACCGAGTCGATATTGCGGGATGTATAAATCCGGTTATAGCCGGTCGGCCGTTTTAAATCCGCGCCGCCGCGCTCGCCTGCCACCAGAAAATTCTCATACAGAAGCGGGGCAACCGGATCATATCCTTCAATCGTTTCTATACCGTAATACCCACTGACATTCGGAGGAAGTATGCGGTCATCCAGGGTCATTACCCGGAACGGTTTTTTTTGATGTACTAAAAACTCAATTGTTTTTGTCATGGGGAAAAAATACTCACGGGGGGTAAACGGCGTGAATTTCCATCCGAAACGGAACAGATCAAATACAATAATACCGGCAAGCAGCCATATCCACGCCTGTCTTGCCGGCCCGGATTTCATCCTCCGGAATATGATAAACCAAACCATAGCCCCTGCAAAAAACGCAGACGGCAGGATTAAATTCCGCTTTGCTATGGCAAAGTTCTCCAGCGTGACCGGATCACGAACTATAAATAGAGCAGCATATACCGCAACCCACAGCATAAGGAGTCCGGCGCCGAATATGAACACGCTGTGTAAAAATTTCTTCCCGTCCTTTTTCAGCAGATAATCCAACCCGAACGCAGCCAGCACGGAAAGCGAAAAATCGACAACAATCATGAGGCGAGTCGGCTGCAGTACGGATAATAACGGGATATGCAGCGCAAACGGGACGCTGCTTACGGGGCTTTGCAGCATGAACACCAGGCTGACAAGCATCATAACGACAAAAAATCCCGGAACGCCCCCTGTAACGAACGCGCTCATGGCAAGAATAAGAGGTATGACGCCGATATAGCCTATAAATTCACCGTAATTCCATATACCCCAGTAATTGAGCGTAGCAGGATTTCCGAAGAAATCCGGTGAGATAAATTGGATAAGATGCTGCCAGGGTAGAAACCACCCCGCCTGTTTCCATGACTCCGAGGCGGTAATGCGTCCGGAATCCGATAGAAACCGCACAAGAGGCACCCACTGGATTGCAGTCAGGATACACGCCATACCTATCCCCAATGCCGCCCACCGGACAAGAGCGCGATTTTTTGACTGCTTCAGACGCCACAAAACATACACGAAGCTTACTCCGAGGACATAAAACGCTACCTGGATGTGACCCGCCAGAACAGTCATCGCGACAGCCGCGGATAGCGCGGTACTCCACCGGAAATAGTACCCGCGCGGCTTTCGTAAAATAAACAGCATATCCACACAAAGCAGCAGCAATGGGAGCCAAAGAGCCGTGTGCACAATTGTTCCCCACGTGAGCCAGGAAACGGCGAATCCGCAAAACGCCCATGCCGCCGCTCCGGTAAAAGAAGCAACATCAGATACGCCAAGCCTCCGTATGTACAGAAAGAAAAAAATACCGGCAAGAAGCGGTTGAAGAATGATAAGAATCGTCCACGCCACAGGAAAATCAAAGAGAAAAAACAGCAGATTCAACGGATAATATGACGCAGCCTGTATGTTGGCGTCAAGCGGCACCCCGGCAAACGAGTACGGATTCCACCCGGGACGGGCTCCCATTTTCCAGGAATCAATAACGATTTTCCTCCAGGGAATTTGTTGACGCACCGGATCAGTGATAAGAAAATTCTTAAACGGTACGCCCCGTGGGTATTCCCCTGCAAATGCATCGCGCCAAGGGTGATACAGGCCTACCAGGGTATCGGATGGCACCGGAAGCTTCCGGTACAGCAGTGTCTGGTAAAAAAATCCCAGCACCAGCAGGACAAACACCGGCAACAATACCCATATCCGTATACGCTTCATACATTATTTGAGACCCGCAATCAGCGCATCAAATGCTCTGGTAAAATGTGTGTCGGAAAACTCTTCGGCCCGTGCTATTGCCGCTTGCGAAAAATCAGCATATTTCTTTGTATCAGCGGCAAGCATATTCGTTTTCTCTATCAATTCGTCCGGTGTGTGCCATATCAGGCCGTTTACTCCGTCGGAAACAATTTCCAACTGCCCGCCGGCCGCAAACACGAGCGGCACGACACCCGCGCTCATCGCTTCTGCGGTCGTAATACCGAAATGCTCCATCTGAACGGGATTGCTTTCCCCGTAGCCTGCAGCATGCCAATACAGCATGCTTGTCTGATACAACGAAATCAGCTCGTCATTGGTAATATTCGGCATGAGCCGGACATGTATTCCTGACACCATCTTCGAAAGCGAGTCAAAGTACGCCTGATCAGAAGGAATAAGCCCGCCGGCAAGAATGAGCTCCCAGCCCTTCAGCAAACCGTCTTCAACCGCTTTCGTAAAGGCCTTGATAAGCACGTCCTGTTTCTTCGCCTGGAAATATCCTGTAAACCGGCCCACGGACAGGATGTGCTTCTTTTTTTCTTTCTGCGGTGTTGCGGGCACCTGCTGTACCGGCGGGTATATCACAACTGCACGGCCGCCTAACTGCGGATCCAGCTCGCTTTTCGTAAAAACAGAATTACACACAATTGCGTCATACCGCTTGCGCTTCCACGGATCGGCCAACACCGACGCAAACGGCACCTGAAAATGCAGAATATTATGCGTAGCCAGTGTCGCCGGTATGCTGCCGTCGCTTAAGAAGAATATCAGATCATATGTTCGACTCCCCAGCAGTTTTCCGAAAATGTTTTCATTCTTAAACAAATTCGGCACCACGCGCACTCGGGCTAGATCTATACCAAACCGTTTCTCTGACAAGCCGACAATATTCGGATCATCCCAAAAAAGTACAACTTCGTGGGTTTTAGACCAATGACTAGCCAAAGTCAGCGTGTACCGTTCGCCTCCTCCCAAGCCATCGAAATACGGATTGTAAAAACCTATTTTCATTGCTTCCTTTTCTTAAAAAGAAATGCTGCCAATATCAGTGTAGCAAATCCGGATATCAGCAGTCCGAGCCGGAAACTGACCGGCCGGTACTGCATACGCACGGTGTGTGTGCCTGAAGGCACCGCAACTGCACGAAAATCGAAATCAGCACGCAGAAGTTCTGCCGGCGTGCCGTCAACAGACGCCCGCCAGCCGGAATCATAGACGTCAGACAGGAATAACAGCTTCGGTACGTCAGACATTGTCTGGATTGCAATATCAGTCGTCCGGTACGAAGAAATAGTAGCGCTTCCCGATCCTGCTTGCGGATCAAATGCGGGTTTATGCTCAAGCACGATTGTTTCCCGCATGTTCAGGTCCTTTGCCGTTAACTGATCAAGTATTTCCTGTTCGCTTCCGGCAAGCGAATAGGCTGATGCCAAAAACATCCGCGGTAGACTGACTGTATTTTCTATAATTTCAAAATGTTCATCTTCCCATATGCGATTGTATTGCGGCAATTCCCAGAACGGATAGGCCCATGGAAATCTGCCGTCACTTTTCTTGTGCGCATAATACCGTACACCGAGCAACTGAAGCCATCGTTCCGAATAGTCGCCGTGCTTATCAAATACAACAACGGATCTGTCTACATCACGCGTCTTTCCGAAAGATGCCGCAGATATAAATTTACCGTACCGGTATTGATATACGGCATCATATCCCTCAATAAGGGATAACCCGAATGCAGAACCGGCCTCGTTACCGATATTCCCAAACACCCGGCTGTTATCTGATGCCGTCAGTGACTGTAATTTCGTAATCACCGGCAATTGCGGATATACATATGATGACGGATCAAAGGGCATCCATTTCGATGCAAACCTATATACATCGACTGATGTCATCGCAATCAGAACAAACGGCAGCAGTACCAGCAACCGCTTCGGTACGAAAAATCCCGTCACAAAAACTGTAAACGTCAGAACTGCCAGACCCGTAGGTAGATACGAATTCCGGACGGCGACCGACAATTTATCAGGAGGCAGCGGACGGACTATCAAGAGTATCACCCACAATGCTGCAATCAGCAGACACATACCCAATACACGAAGCCGTATCTGTTTCCACGCCCGTTTTTCCCACGCCTCCTGCAGCACATCAAATCCGAAACCGGCAAGCGTTGCCAGCGAAAAACTCATAAGCATGACAATCCGTGAAGCGGAACTCGTTGAAAGAACCGGAATTCTGAGTGCAAAAAGCAGATCAATTAACGGAGTCTGAAACGCCAATACCAGGGAACAGAGCGCCATCACGGTGAAAAAAACCGCGTGGTCCGCTTTCTTCCTGATGCGCAGTGCGAACAAAGAAAGCAGCAGCGGAGCGACCCCGATATAACTTGCCCACTCGGCATAGTGTCCGAACCAGTCATTTCGGGTTACCGGATTCCCGTAAAAATCAGGAGAAAACAGCGTGGGGATATATTGCCACGGAATAACTTCTCCTTTGAGGAACAAGCTGCTTCTTACCGCATTCGAGTAAGACACAAAACCCGGCAGGATCTGAAACGCCGCCAAACAGACACCGAGGAACACAAAAAAAACGGAAAGCAGTGCCGTCTTCTTTCCTGTAAAACGTGCCCGGTAGATACCGAAACAAAAGGCATAGAGAAGCACGTACAGGCTCATCTGAAAATGGCCGGACACAAACGAAAGCCCCGTGCCGATAGCTACAATAAAAGCCGCCCATATGTTCTTGTTTTGCATAAACGTATTCATCGCGTACAGAATAAGCGGCAAAAAGAGCACGGCATACCCTAATGTCCCGTATGCCATCCAGACGACGATGAAGCCGGAGAACATAAACGCCAGCGCGCCGATTATACTTCCTGCTCTGCTCATTTTGAGGGAACGGAGAAACAGCAGCATAAACAATCCGGCCAGCACCGGCTGCAGCAGGATCATCAGACTCCATGCGTGTATTTCCGGCAGCAGGAAAAACAACGCATTCACCGGAGAAAATACCGCGCTCTGGTAGTTGCCTACGTGACTCGTACCCGAAAAACTATACGGATTCCAAAGTGGGATCTCACCATGCTTCCATGCATCCACGGTTACACGTTTCCACGGATATATCTGCGTTATAACATCCGGCATCGCATTATTCTTTACCGGCATGCCGTAACTATTACTCCAGGGCGCAAAAAATGTAACTAAGTACGTTGATGGAAACGGTATCAACCCCTTCCCCCAATACGGAAAGGCAAAAAGAAGCCAGAGTGCCACAATAATTCCTGCCGGCCACAAACGCTGAAGTAATTTTTTCATCCCGTTACACTACAGATGTTTCTTATTTTTTTGCTGTAATTCCCAAAGTTTTGAGTAGGTGATAAACATCGAAAATCCCTGATACATGCTTTCAATCCAGCCGACCGTTCCGGCGCGCCACCCGCCCTGCCGGATATATGAAGCCCAAAATCCCGTCAATACGACCCGCAGTATCCGCCACCACGTAATCGCAGGGTGATCTGTTTTAAGCCGGAGAGTAGCTTCCGACTGACTCCATTCATTTGTTTTTGTCACCATTTCTTTGAGTGTTCTATGCGTATCATGCAGAAGATCTCCTGTAATCCTGCCGGTTTCTCCCGAAATTATCGGTGTTTCATGAAGTGTTCCGCGCCACTCTTTAAACGCATCCCGGCGGAACAACCGGAGCATCCATTCCCGTGCCGGCCAAAGCACGCCTAAATAATAATTTTTCCGGTGAATTTCAAATCCTGTTTCTTTTCCCGTATATCCGGAGGTAATTTTCTGCTGTATAGAGGCGGCGAGCTCCGGGGTTACAATCTCGTCCGCATCCACATACAATATCCACTCGCCGGTTGCTTCTGCCGCTGCGATATTACGGAGTTTTGCAAAATCCCCTGAGTGGAATGACCGCACTAACGCACCTTTTGCTTTTGCCACCACCGCAGTATCATCTTCAGAACTATTATCAAGGACAATGAGTTCATCCGCAAATGTAACGGCATCGAGACATTTCCCGATACGGGCTTCTTCATTTTTGGCTATGACGATGACACTAATCAGCGGCTTTTTTCGGTTCATATTGCTTCCCCCATCTGCCGCAGAATGCATCAATAACTGCCTTACGTTTTTCCGAATTTCCCATACGTGCCAACCGCACTGCTTCCCGTAGAAGGGCTACCTTGGTACGAAACGGCGCATACCGTAACCCGACCAATAATCTGTTCCGCGTGATGTAGTAATCATGAATAGGGTTCCCTGCGCCTCCCGATGAACCGGCGTTTACATGCCAAATCACGGATTTGGGATAGTACATCAGGCGGAAACCGGCCGCCTTAGCGCGAAGCCCGTAATCCAGATCCTCCAGATACAGGTAAAATTTATCATCCAGGAAGCCGATTTGTTCTATCACATCCCGTCGGATCATCATGGAGCAGCCCGTAACAAACGGTGTTTCCATGACCTCATCGTATTGTCCCGCATCAACTTCGTCGACACCCCGATGACTCGCATACATATTACTCCAGTCGATACGCCCTCCGGCATACCAAAAAACTCTACCTAATTCTTTTTTTGCATACCGGTTTTTATGGTATTCGTGTCCGGGAGCGAAATAAATCTTGGACCCTGCTATTCCGACCCGCGTATCTCGGAATGCTTCAACAAGTGACAGCGCGCCAGAATCGACGACCGTATCATTGTTTAACAACCACAGATAGTCCGCCCCGCGGGCCATAGCGTACCGTATACCTGTGTTATTGCCGCCGGTAAACCCTACATTTTTATCGAGCGCCAGTATAGTAACGTTAGGAAATTCGGCAGATATGTTAGAAACTGAACCATCCGTTGAGCCGTTATCTACTACAACGGTCTCGAGGGCCACTCCTTTAGTATTCATGCGCTGTATCGAGGCTAAGCTCGCGCCCGTATCACGGCTCCCGTTCCAGTTGACCATAACGAGCATAATTTTTTTCATGATGAATGCAACATTCTGCGGAGTAATTTCTGCCACATTCTGGATAACGGGTTTTTCGCTTCACGCATTTTAACCGTCGCCACCCAGTATGCCGTTTCCCGCCCGGTTTTCTCAATTTCTCCGAGCGCGTGAGACGGGGCTATATCGATCTCGCGGAATTTTTCTTTTTCCCAAAGCTTCACAAAAATAATAAACGAATAAAATGCCTGAAGGATTGCGAGCACCAGTCCATGTAATCCGTCTTTATACCCGCTTTGAGCAAAATATAATTTAATAAAATCCGACACGGGAAATCGTATGGCATCGCGCCAACTAATCCGATACCCCGAAGATACATACTTTTGGACTTCGCTTTCGGTATAAATACGATGCATTTTCTCCAGATACTGACTGAGCGTGTCGTAGTTATAGTGAACATACGCGTTTTCCAGCGTTCCCGTAGGACCACTCACTTCCAGATACTCGTGAACATGGCTTTCGGGATACGTACCTGTTCCTTTTTTAAACAACCGGAGCTGTCGGTCTGGCCACCATATGCCATGACGGATCCAGCGGCCGAAAATAATATTTTTTCGCGGAATCCAGTACCCGCTCACATCCGGCGCTGCAATACATTTTTTAATTTCACCAGCTAATTCGACCGGGATTTCCTCGTCGTCGTCGAGGCAGAGTATCCAATCGCCTGAAGCCTTGGTAAATCCGTAGTTTTTATTAACATTGAGCATGAGATTGTTCGGACGGATATAGACCTTTGCCCCAAACTCTCGGGCTACGTCAGACGTAGTATCCGTTGAACCGTTATCTATAACGATAATTTCGTTTGCCAATTTTTTGAGCGAGGTAATTGTACGGGTTAAACTATCGGCACGATTATAGGTACTGATAACCACACTGAGCTTCATTGTGTACTCCTTCGGATTGTCGCTATAAATGCCTGAATCCTGTTTCTCTCAAGCATGTACAACACACACGCGTATAGTATAACGCCGGTACCCCCAACCGCAAAAAGCCATGGATAGGTATGGGGGGTGAAAAAAAGAAATGCAGCGTACATCCCTCCCTGAACAAAGGCAGCAATAGCTGGCCCCCGGACGTTTGAAAAAAACGAAAAATCTGCGATACGTTTAGTTACCCGAACAACAAAATAGAGCGACCCGGAGATAAATAATAAAGCTAACGCCACGCCGTTAAAACCAAAAAACTGAAGTAACACCACGGTAAGCACCCACGTACTCACCGTCCAGCCTACCATAAATTTCAGGGTCGTACGGATATTTCCTACGGCATTTAATGCATTCATGAGCGGGGTAGACAATGCGGCAAGCGCTGAGGAAAAAATAAATAAGTTAAATGATATCAATGCGGGTTCCCATTTGCTGTATTTGGGAATTATTTGTACCATGGGCTGCATAAAAAAAAGCAAACCTGAGGAAATCGGCAACATTGCAGCCGACAATCCAAACAATGTCATATCGATCGCTTTTACTAACAATTTCTTATCATGCTGCAGTCTGGAATATGCAGGAAATGTCACTCGTATCACGCTGTCCATAATAAGCCGCAGCGGGACTTCTGCCCATTTTTTTGCCCATCCTATATATCCCACTTCGGCAAACGGCAACACCCTGCCTAAAAACACAGTTAATAGATCGTCCTTGAGCAAAGCCAAAAAGGAATTCAACTGGAACGGAAGGCCAAATGACATAAGTTTTTTGGCACTTGCCCGCGAGACGACCAGCGAAGGAATCCATGGCTCAACAATATACATGGTGACAAGCCCCAATACACCTCTCACGAGCACGGCCCATGTAAAGCTGGTAATACCCCCGCCGTTCCAAGCCAGATATACCGCAACGCTATAAAATCCTACTGTTTCAACTATATGAGGTATCACGAGACGGTCGAATGCCAATCTGCGTTCCAGGAGTACGGATGGGATTGTTTTGAGAGAAGAGAGAAAAAATGAAACAGCGAGCGCGCGAAATAGCCAGACCCCAGCCATATCCAAACGGTAGAATGCGGCAATAGGCCCGGAAAATCCCAACGACAAGGAAACAAGAACCACAACTAATAATTGCTGGATGACAAACGTCGTTGCAAGATCCTCACGGGTTACTGCTTCTTTTTTTTGCACTAACGCAGCTGCCAAGCCGATATCGGAAAAATACCCCAAAAAAGAAATAATTGCGGAAACCACATAAAAAATTCCGAATGTTTCGGGATTCAAAAATAACGTCAACAAAAACGTCGCGCCAAAGGCGACAATCTGCAGGAGGAAGGTGCGCGCGGTAAGCGCTACTACACCCACAACAGAACGCCGCTTAATGAGTTCTATATCAATGTCTGCCATATCTAAGTCTCCTCCACGGACGGCTTCGGAAAAGTCGCCACAATCCGTATACATCTCCCATTGCCGTTTTCATTACCCGCACCGTTGAGCCCGGGTTATCAATCCACGTCACTGGTTCCTCATACAGCCGGAATCCGCTCTTTTCACCGACGATAAGAAGCTCGCTATCAAAAAACCATTCGTTATCTTTTATATGGGGAAGTAGCTCTGTTACAACCTTGCGTGTTACGGCTTTAAACCCGCATTGGGCATCCGTAAAATTCACCCAGAATATCATTTTAATGAGTGCAATATACCCTTTGGACGTAATGGACCGCAACGCGCTCCTTCCGAACACTCGGGCTCCCCGGGTATTACGGCTTCCTATGGCAATGTCAAAACCCCGTTCAAGAGAATGAAGCAACGAGGGAAAGTGTTTCAGATCCGTTGACAGGTCAATATCCATATATGCGAGATAATCGTAGGAGCCACTGCGCCAAACATGTTTCACTGCTCTGCCTCTGCCTTTTTGGCTTAGGTGCTCGACTGATACAGTCTGATACGTTTGACTCAATTCCCTGGCTATCCGGAGTGTGGAGTCTGTAGACGCGTTATCGGCAATGGTGATGTGCCAGGAAAAATCCGCACAGTTTTTTGATAAAAATCGGACAAGTGTAGCAACGCTGGCCGCTAACTCCGCGGCTTCATTATATACCGGCAGTACGACATTAACGCTTGGCTTTTCGTTGTTTTTCATAAAGAATTGCTGCAAAAACTATAAGGGCCACAAAGGATATGCCGTTGCCTGTCGCTCTCACCGGCGTATCGGCAAACCGCATCTCCAGCAATGACTGGCCTGCCTCAATGCTCACAACCGGCAAACCGTCTGCAATACGCGGGGTTATTTCCGCATTATTAATAACATACCGCCACCCCGGAAAATATGCCTTGTTAACTATGATATCCATGGAGCCTGCGGCCTGCATCGCGACATTCAGATCAACTGCCGATTCCCGCAGCTTTGTTACAGACAGACCGGTTCTTCCCTCTATTGTATCAAACATAGCTTCCGATTCCTTTGTCGGCCGAATTAAATCATTGGGCAAATATTCATCCGATATTTTCGAAACTCGCCAGCGCAAATCCGCCGGCGTTTCAAACATCCCGCTCTGTGCGGCATACATATACTGCGGGACAAACCATTTTGCATTCAGCGCTATAATGAGCGTCCCAAAAAACAGCGCTAATGCAGCTTGTTTTCTCAATCCTGACACAGCATTGATGCCGATGCCTCCGAGAAGTGACAATCCAAACGCAGAGATAGCCAAAAACCGCCAAGGATATTGCAGATATGCAAAACCCGGAATCAACTCCCACATAAAAGCCGAATATTCGGTCGTAAAAAACACTGACAGGACGGTAATAAGTACTCCGGCCACAACTATGGCTTTTGTGTGCTTTGGTTTTACCCACATCCATAGGAAAAGCGATATGAGGGCGCCCATAATGTGAAGTTTCCCCAAAATAAATGACATTCCGTCTAAACATCCCGCGGCTGACCCCCCATATCCCCAAAGCGAACTCCATAATTGGCTTATACAAACAAAATGGTCGCGAAAATTAGCCGTCTCACTGACCTGACCGGCGATACTTGTGCTGCCCATTTCCAGCAGAGCGGGCAGCCAAAAAAATGCGGACAGTCCTAACCCCAACAGTACTATATACACATGAAACATAAAGCCTGACCCGTCAAATTTTCGACGCATCGACTGAACTGCCCAATACGTCAAAATTCCGGAAACAATAAAAAGCATGGTTACGAATCCGAGTAACGTATGGGATAGTACCGCACCCGCCACACCAATAGCTCCGATGGGGAAGCGCAGATACCCGAGTGGCGACGTGTTACGCATCAGTGCATACAGAATAAGTGGCCAAAACATAAGGATCCAATACTCTCCTACCGCCCCCCGTACATATATTTGCACTGCATGGTACGGGGCAAAAAGATACAGGAGCGAAGAAACGACAGCAGCCGGAACACCTAGAACACCAGAAACTACTGCGTAAAGCAGTATCGCCGGCAAAATTATTCCAACCGCAAACATTAATTTTGTGGCTAACAACGCCGGCACACCGAGCGCATATATGACGCCTCCGAAATAATATGGTAACGGCCCGTAAAAATTAAAAATCGGATATCCATATCCGAATCCCAAATCGGAAACCATACGAACAGGGAATTGCCCCTCCGAAAGAGCTCTCCCCATTGTGATGACCCGGGACACCTGGGTGTCATCGTGCATCGGGAAATACCCGGATGAAATAATCGGGCGTATCGCAATAAAACTTACACAAAAAATAATAATCACCCACAATAATCTCTTCATGTACGTTTATATGTCTTTCTCATCCATACCAGATACCCTAACACGCTTACTACACTCAGCATATCGGCGGCAAAGCGCATCGGCGTTTCACGAAACGCAGCCTCAAGACGGTGACTGCCCTGGGGAACTACGACACGCATTACCCCAAATGCATTGCCGTAATTTATAGGTATTAGCCGGTCGTCAATGGTTATCCCCCAGCCAGGATAATATATTTTGTTGATCTGAACGATACTTTCGGTATTTGCTTCAATGTTGACGTTTATTCGTTCTCCTGCAAATGTCCTCGAGGTAAAAGAAACATCCCCGTCTATAACCTCAAGCGTTTCAATGGGTCTCGATAACGGAATGTCGGACACCCATCGCGGCATATATTCATTAGCGACAGTTGTCGTAGCTTCGTTCGTCGTGTAGTACCCTGCTTCCCGGTTAACAAAAATCACGCGTTGCAACTGCCCTCCCGCTCCCTGGATCCAAATAAGCAAAAAGACGACGCAAAGCAACGTGTTTTGCCAGCCTTTTACCCGTTCCAGCGCCATAGCGACAATCCATGGCCCCAATAATACGGGGATGACCAAAAATCTGTAAGGAAACTGTACAAGCTGGCTTACTATCGGCAGTTTCCAAATGAAAGAACTCAAAGCCAGGCTCATCAGCAATCCGCCTAGTACCAAAACAGCTATGGAAATATCCCGGAGTGGCAATTTTTTTCTGGAGCCCATCAATATTCCAAGCGCGATAACGGTAGAAAACCCAAGAAGCGTGGCGTTTTCCATACTGATAAAGTATGTTTCGGGACGCGATATCACCGTAAATCCAAAACGCACGAGACCCTTTTCCAACAATGCCGGCATCCAAAAAAATGCTGCGGCTCCGGCTCCGAACACAAACGACGCCATATACCGAAGCCTGTGCGCATGTGCCAATATGAGGACAAAAATCGCAGCTCCGGCTATAAGAGCTACTGTATTGTGACTTACAATAAGCAGCGCGACTGACGGGGCAACTAACCAAATCCAGCTTTTTTCTATGGCCAGTAGGAGAAGAGCCGCTGCAAACATTGCCAAAACCTCACCGACGGAACCCCGACGATACAAATCATACAGAAGATACGGAGAAAATATAAAACTTAGCGAACCGACAAGACTGGGTACTATCCTAAACCTATTCCTAAGCGCTATAAAAATTGCTGCGGCAGCACCAATGACCGACGCGCCAAGAATAACTTTTACCGAATCCAAAAAAGACAAGCCAATCAGATGAAGAAGGCTTCCTATATAGAGAAACCCCGGGTATAAAAAGTTGGCAACCGGATACCCGTAGCTATTATGTAACCTGCCCAAATACCGCACGGGGAATTGCCCGTTTGCCAGGCTTTGATAAAAAGCGGAAAGCCGTATCACCATCCACTCGCCATCATCGGATACGTAAAATCCGGCGTGTGTAAGCGGCCATAAAACAAGGGCGAGTGCTATCCCCATGACTATAAGCACCGGGATGAGTAACGAGTTCTTTTTTTTCATGGTAACGGTGCTGGAGCCGTGCCAACGCGGTAAAAACGAAGCTTCTTATGATCTTCACGCTGCGCTTTTTCGTATTCTCCAATAAGCGTAAGCGACCATTTCGGCGGAAGCATCTGGCTTTCGTTTAATACGAAATATGTCGCGCTTGCAGAAGCGGCGTCCACTATTTCCTGAGGCATAACCTGCGGCAACGGCCATAACCCTGTGATTTTTACGTTCGGGTTGTCGACGAGGTATATTTCAATAGCATACGGCATAAGTCCGAACGTTCCCTCCGTAAAGACGTTTACTTTTTGTGCTGCCGCTTCCGCACTAAGATAGGCGACCACTTCTTTTACTCCTCCCCCTGCAGGCCAATCGTCGATAAATTGACCCCTATCTGCAAGCGGAATCGGCGCTTCTTTGGGGGCACGCACGATAACATTCGTCACATAAAGACTTGGAAGAAACACTATGGCCACCAGAGCCAAGCGCACCATTGGCCGGCGAATGCGGTCCCATGCGTGTACCACCGCATAAGCCGCAATGATAAGAAGCGGTATTGCCATAAAAAGGATAAATCGGGGATATAATATTTTCGCGAAATTCGCCAACGCCGCAAATGGTAACAGCCACCAAAGATATAACAACATGCGCTCCCGTACTTTCGGCCATCTCGTGAACCACGGCACCATTGCCATAATAAACAGCGGGATTGTCAGGTAATGGCGTAACCAATCAAACATGCCGCGCAGATTGCCTGCAAAAAAACGAAACGGCTGATTTAACCATTCGGAAACGGTAAAAATAAACACATTGTCCTTTTGCCCCACTATATGGAAAAAAGGTGATAGCCGTAACACGCTGTAACATACCTGCGATAGTACGGCGGCAATAGCAACTAACCCCGTCCACCTAACCAATCTTGCCCATCGGTCTTTCCGTTCCCAGTCGAACAACAGGAGAGTTACAGGCAAAAAATAGAGCGTCAGAAAACCGGAGCTTTTATTGAGTATTCCGGCTCCCAACACCATACCAAGCATCAATGCCGTATCTAAGCGTACGTAACGGGCAAGTAACACAGCCAGGTAGAGGCCCCAAACTGAAAAAGTTGAAACTAACGAATCATAGAGTGCGATACGGTCATACCATGCGGTAAACGGCACGATCACGTAGAGGAGGCCGGTCAGCCAGGCGATACGCTTATCACGAAACAGCTCATGCGACACCAGCCACAATCCTATAAGCGTCGCAGCTCCCGCTACAACGCTCGTTAACCTGCCGGCAAATAGTGGATCCGTTGACTCGAATACTTTAAGAAGCACCATCATGATCCAAGTGAACATCGGCTGTTTTCCGTCTGTCAGGGATATAAACCGCCAATTGGCATCCCGCATCCCGATCTGGGACCATCGGATATATATTGCTTCGTCCGTGAAAATAGGAAGGGCGGTGAGATTAACAAGTCTCGTTAGGGCATAGAGTACTAAGATAGCTGCCGCTCCAAGTATCCACCAAAGCCATTGTTTGGTAATCCGCATATCTTGATTATACCAGGAATCCCGTGAAAACTAGGAAACAGAAGTGGATTTCCCGCTGCTGCGAGCCGGAATCAAGAGGCTTACAACTGCTATTCCTACGCCAATCCAGATAATTGATGTTTTCCAAAGCTGTTCAGTGACGGAATACTCTCCGAAATAGAGATACGGAGCATAACTAACTACAAGGCCCAGGGATATGACGGTTGCAAATGTCACGAGCTTACTATAGTGCGCATTAAGCGCGACAAACGGCAGAATCCACACCCAATACCAGGGAAGAAATTCCCGCCTCAATAGCACCAGGGCAAGACCAAACATTATGGCCAAGAACATCCAGGTCACATTCTTCTTCAGCAAAAATACCGGTACCAAAAATATAGTCATAAACTTTGAGGCGACGGAGAGGGCGAGAAAAAACCATGACGCAAGTGCATTTTTTTTGTAATAGCATATGGCCACTAACGCAAACGCGACCAATACTATATCGTTATGCCCGCTTACCAGCGATTCGATCAGAATAAGCGGATTGAGAGCAAACAACGCCAGTCCGTAAATTTTTTGTTTCGGACGTACTATATCCAAGGCATGCACAAGCGCCCAACACGCAAGGAGGTAAAAACCTGCAATCATAAACTTTGTCGCAAATAATACGAGAATAAAATATCCCAACCCGAAAAAATACGGTACCAGACTCAGCAAAATCCACAACGGCGTATATGCACTCGTCAGATGTGTCCACCGCATGAAGTTCGTCCATGGATCTATACCAGAAAACTGCAGCGGCGTTACGGCGTAAGGATTTTGGTGATATACCAATACCGTTTTTGCTGTAAATAAATAGTTAAAAAAATCATAGGAAAATGCTGCAGGGTACGAAAACACGAGTATGACGGTCACGGCAATAATCAGCCTCCATATTGCCGCAAGTGTTATTTCCCCTTTTTTTACATAATGAAGCAGACCGGCATACAGTCCGAACAATGAAAAAAGTATGGAGACATATATAAGGGTCGAAAGCGGCCTCTGGTAGAATCCCACAAACTGAAACCCTTTTTGTATCGTTTGAACCAAACTAGCACGCGAAAGTGTGAGGTTGAGATCGACCTGCGTATAACTAAAAAACAACAATGCAATAGCGGCAACTATGTATCCGGAAAAAGGTTTTGAATGTTTCATGTATATTTCCCCTGCCACGCATTTATCCGGATACGCAGGATATCCACTAATCCCTGCGCGGAATCTTTGATAGGACTCACCCTTCTGGTTTCCACATAATGCCATTCTACCGGCACTTCTTTTATCTTAAACCCGAGTTTTTGTGCAAGAAACAGCGCTTCGATATCAAAACCGGCAGTCACCATGGGGCCGTGCACTTCATGCATGTTTCCATATAATTCGAGACGGGAAAATATATCTTTGGCCACAGCGCGCTTAAATGCTTTAAACCCGCATTGCGTATCCGTTATACCCCTTAACCCTAACAATAATCCGCGCAATATCATAAATCCTCTCGCCATGATAACCCGCGAAACCGGCGCACCCTCTCTTCTTCTGTTGCGGCTCCCTATAACAACGTCAAATCCGCGATCAAACCACGGCAATACTTTTTCCAGTTCCGAGATGGGCGTTGCTTGGTCCAAATCCGAAAATAGCACGATCGACCCCTTGGCTTTCAGCATTCCGGATATAACGGTACCAGCTTTGCCTCTGTGCGGATTATGATAAACGGTAAATCCCGGATTTGCCTGGGCGAATGCGTCAAGCAGCTTGGGTGAACCGTCCGTTGAACCGTCATCCACCAAGAGTGCCTCCCAGGCAAAGGATTGGCGCTCCAGATAGCGCGAGACTTTATCAAGGCTTCCTAGCCGGATATTCGTTTCTTCGTTGTACGAAGGAATAATGACAGATAAAAACGGGCTGCTCATTTCGCTTCCTCTCCTTTGTAATGAACCAGTCCCATAACTTTGATAAACGATACCTGCCACTCGCCGTCAATTTCCGCCCTTCCGAATCCGGCGATCTCCCAAAGCGGATGCCCGAGAGGCTTACAGTCCTGCATCTCACAAATAATAATGAGCTGATCCGTAACACTCTTTCTTTCCGGATCCTTTTCGACGTTTTCTATGACAACTGGAGGATCCCCCCATATTTCAAAAAAATATCGGTACACATGATCGGAGTTAGAACTCGTCAGCAGCGCAAAGTTGTAGGGTTTGCCGCCTGTTTTTTCATATGCAGCTTTTGCAATCATTTTGGCTTGCCCCAGCTGATTATTCGGCTCGAATTTAAACGGCCTTCCTTCCCAATTGAGATATACAAGCGCCATGACAATAACGGCGGTTACTGCTTTACCGATCCTCGCCGCACGAACGCTTCGCAGAACAAGAGCCACTAACAAAAACGGCAGGGCAAAAAACAATCCGAAATAGTAATCATATATACCCTTTTTATAAAATCCAAAAAGCGTCAGCGGAATAATAAACCAAAGCAAAAATAGCACGACGCCGTAAAGTCCCGCCGCAGGATTGCCTGCGCGCGCGTTCTTGTTCCAGTTCACCGGCACTATGCGGGTGACATACGCGACGAGCAATCCCAAAGACGCAAAAAGGCTGAACTTTGTTCCGATTTCCCATATATGTTGGGCGACAACCGGAATATTTACCCATTGTTCCGGTGGCGGCAACCTAAATACGAGTCTGCCGAACAACCGGTAACTTACCTCTGATATATTTTTCCAGAACGTGCCTGTTACAAGTCCAGTGCCCTCGCCCTCACGGAGAAAGTTAACTATCGATATCGTGTTCGGAAACCCGTGACGCAGTTCAAACGCCAGAAAAGGACCGTACCCGATAATAAATCCCAACCCACCGAGTACATAATAGGTAAACCATGTTTTCGATCTTCCGTACATGAGATACCATACGCCGACGACAGGAAACAAAAATAGAAAAAGGTAGTGCAATTGCAAACCAATACCCAATACGACCCCGATCCAAAACAGCAGCTTAGGATTATTTTTTGCCACGGAGTGCCATAATAAAAGGACAAGGAGCGAAGAAAAAAACGGAACCAGATTAGGATTCCAGGAGGAACGGGAATACGCAATGACTATCGGCGAAAAACAATACAGTATTGCTGCAGTCAGTCCAACCCATTCGTCAAATAGGTCGCGGCCGAGCCTGTAGACTACATACATAGTTGCAATCCCAAAAAGCGCAACCATGACGGCCGCTCCCGCAGGGTTAAGTCCCGATGCCCATACAAACGGCAACATAAAATAATAATAGATAGGTCCTAAAAAGAATCCTCCTACCGAAGCGGTTGGCCCAAGCAGCGTAAACGTATGATCCACGATCATGCGCTTGATAACCAGCATATCCCGTCCTTCATCGCCCAGGAACGTCATATACTCGGAAATACGGTAAAGCCGAAGATACGCGCCGAGCAGCAATATGACACATAACGCCATGAAGGGCAGATAAGGCGTGATCCGATGAAACAATTTAGTCATCCGTAATATCATGCATTCTTCCAAATAACCTTGGAATACATCGTGTAATTCCAAAAGAGCCCGATGCCGACGCCTATAAGATAAAACCATCGATACATGTCGTTCCCGAAAAGTAAGATACCCAGTGCAACGGTTCCCGACTGGATCAATAAGGCGCCTATACTGGTTGCGTTAAACTGTAAAAACTTCGGAACAAGCCTGAACCCCTGGATCTTTTTTCCGCGGAATGTCCAATTATTATTAAGGAAAAAATTTGATATGATCGCGCATTCCGCTCCGATAGCGCTACCGGCGACAGGATGAAATCCCGATCCCACCATCAATTCTAATATCGTGGTATTGATAATAAATCCTATGGAGCCTACAACGGCAAATTTAGAAAATGAACCGTGTCGTAACTGCCGGGCTCTCGCTGTTCCGACATAGAGAAATACGTTCCGGATATACTGAAGCGGAGCGATTTTTGACCTGCCGAACCGGCGATCAGTAAATTTAATAGGAACTTCGCCGACTTTGGCTCCCGCAAGTATCGCGTTATGAAGAAATGCTATCTGATACACATAGCCGCTATGTTTTGCGACTTTGTGTTTTACCATTTCAAAATATGATTTCCTCAGTACCCGATATCCGCCGGTCCAATCGTGCACATGGGAAAAACCCAAACCAAACCGGACTATTGAGTTTCCTACAACACTAAAAATTTTTCTATGAATCCCCCAATTTTCCGGTATGGAACCGCCCGGTATGTAGCGGCTTCCCACCACAAAATCGGCTCCTCCTGATATCTTTTTGAAAAACTCCGGCAAACTCGACGGGTCATGAGATAAATCCGCATCCATCTGCCCGATGATATCGGCATCCAGGGTGTCAATCGCGTACGTCATCCCGCGGAGTAACGCTTTGCCTAAACCCTCTTTCTTCCCGCTTAGAATTTTGACATTGTCATGGGTCTTTGCAAATTCTCTAACTTCATCCTGTGTTCCATCCGGCGAGTTATCATCCACGACGAGAATCGTGAATGTGTACCCTTTAATCAAGCGGGTCACCTCCATGAGGCGCGAGAGCATGGTTTTGATATTATCCCGCTCGTTGTATGTCGGAAGAATGATGACTGCTTTCATATACGGGTAGGTTTCTTGTTACCCTAAACTCGTTCTCTCCAGTAGTTGAGAAGATCCTCAGCAGTTTTTGTGAAGGGGACTTCCGGTTTCCAACCAGTTTTGGCCACAAATTTGGAATTATCACCGATAAGTATCGGTACATCGGAAGGCCGCATACGCTTGGGGTCCTGTTTTATCTCTACTTTCACGGTACTCATGCCCAGCATCATCTTTAACACGTCCTCAATTTTTATCGAGGTACCGGTCGCAATATTGTAGACCTCGCCCGGATCGCATTTTTCTGCTGCCAAAAGATATGCACGAACCATATCACGCACATCGGTGTAGTCACGCGATGCTTCCAGGTTGCCGACATAAATTACCGGCTCCTGCTTTCCTTTTTCGATCAGTGCAATTTGCTTAGCAAACGTGGACTCGGCAAACGTATCACCACGGCGCGGACCGGTATGGTTAAACCCACGGGTTCTGATAATACGCATATTGTACGACTCAAAATACTGATACCCAAGATAGTCCATGGCAACCTTGCTTACCGCATACGGAGAAAGCGGACGCAATGGATTCGTTTCTTTGATTGGTACTTCATTTTCATGAACGAGTCCGTATTCTTCAGAAGAACAGGCAATCTGAATCACCGGATCGATGCCTACTTGGCGGACTGCCTCAAACACGTTGGCACTTCCTACGATGTTTACTTCCAGCGTCACTGCAGGAGAACCCCATGATGTCGGAACAAACGACTGGGCTGCCAGATGAAAAATATAATCGGGTTTTATCTTATTGATAGTCGTATACAAACTGTGGCTATCCAGAAGATCTGCATCCTCCAGTTGTAACTTAGGGATGATGGACTCAATATGATCCATTTTGCTCCGTGGCCGGCATAATCCGTAGACCTCAAATCCTTTAGAAAGCAGCAGCTCAGCCATGTGGCTGCCGACAAATCCCGCAATACCCGTGATCAATACTTTTTTGGCCATATGAATCCTCCTTTACCCCGATTTGATCGGGGTTACATTCTTCCAACGCCGTAATACATAAATCCGAGCTCCCTCATGCGGGTGGGCTCGTAAATATTTCTCCCATCAAATAATACCAGATGCTTCATGCCTTTGGCTAGACGGACAAGATCTATTTGCCGGAATTCATTCCATTCGGTCACGATTGCTACTGCATCGGCCTCATGCGCTGCTTCATACGGGTCTTTGGCAAACGTGACACCATGCGGCAGCTTGGACTTGGCTTTTTCCATAGCTATAGGGTCAAATACGGTAATGTCAGCGCCCTTATTCATAAGCGACGTAATAATATCTATGGAAGGAGCTTCCCGCATATCGTCCGTATCCGGTTTAAAGGCCAATCCCAAAATGGCAATTGTTTTCCCCTTGAGCGAAGTAAAGTGATTAACAATTTTATCAACGAAATTATTTCTTGCTTCCATATTTACCTCATGCACGGATTTAAGAAGTTTGAAATCATAGTTATATTCGCCGGCAATGGCGATCAACGCTTTGACATCTTTCGGGAAGCAACTGCCTCCGTATCCTACTCCCGGATATAAGAAGCTTCGTCCGATACGTTTATCAAGACCCACGCCTTCGAGTACGCGCTCAACATCTGCGCCTACCTTTTCCGCCAAAAATCCTATCGCGTTGGCAAATGAAATTTTCGTTGCCAGCATGGAATTAGATGCATATTTAATGAGTTCTGCGGTTTCCACGTTACAAAGAACGTTCTCCCCATCTATAGATTTATGAAGTTCGACCAAAATATCCCGCGCTCTGTCGGAATTTGTTCCAATAACCACACGGTCAGGATGCATCGTGTCTGAAAGTCCGGTCCCTTCGCGTAAAAATTCCGGAGCCGAAGCTATCGCAAACGATGACCCTTCAGGTTTGACACGATGTATAATTTCGGAAATCTTCCTGCCCGTTCCGGGAGGAACAGTACTCTTAGTCACGACCACTTTGTAACCCGACAGCGACGTACCTATTTCTTCTGCCGCTGAAAATACCTGGCTCAAATCCGCTTCACCATTAGACTTGGAAGGTGTTCCCACCGCTATAAATACCACTTGAGAGGCTGCCGTTCCCTCTTTGTAATCAGTCGTAAATTTGAGTCTTCCTGCGGCGAGATTTCGTTTGAGTAACTCATCGAGCCCTGGCTCATAGATTAACGGGTCTCCTTTTTTCAGACGGTCAATTTTTTCTTTTGTTCTTCCTACCACCCAGATCGTGTTCCCCAAGTCGGCAAATACCGCAGCGGTAACAAGTCCTACGTATCCGTGTCCGATAAAAGAAATGGTCATAATGAAAGCTAGTATACGAAAAATAATAGTGCCTGTACAGGGACCGTCATCGCTTATGAATATTGTCAGAGGCCTGCGTCTTCCTGGCTCTTCATTTCGGCTACCCCTTCATCAAACCCGCGCATGGTGACACCGAGCGACCGGATCTTGTCGTTTTGCAAAACAGCATACTGCGGAATAGGGGCGCGGCCAGCAAAAAACTCGGCGAATGTCGTTTTCTTAACCAGCGTCGGGTCACAGGAATATACCCGTGCAATTGTTTTTGCCACATCAAACGGAGACACTGCCTGGCTTCCTACCACATGATAGATACCCGTGGCAGAATTGGTAAGGAGTACCTCCATAGCACCTGCTATATCATCTATGAAGGTCGGGACAAATAGCTGGTCGGCCGGAGCTACGACCTCGGAACCCGCCAAAAGCCGCTCGAGCATTTTATGGACAAAATCTTTCTTCCCAACTTGATGTGCGCGGTACGGATTCGATATGCGAATGACTAACCCCTTATCGCCTAATCCGAGCACCCGCTTTGCTCCTTCCGACTTTGTTGTTGCATACCAACTCAACGGATGTATATCGTCGCTTTCCGTGTATAGTTGCCTCAAACCGCCAAACGCATAATCCGTATCGACGTAGAGGAGGTGTTTGTTACTCGCCTTGCATGCATCAATGATATGTTCCGTTGCAATAACGTTTACCTTCCAGGCCGCACTTTCCGCGCCTAATCCGCGATCTGCTTCTGCCTGCTGCACATTTGTATAGGCCGCAAGATGCAGTACCCAGGAAGATTCCATATCATCCTTGATCTTGGCTATAATGTCTTCGCGGTTGGTTATATCCACACCGTTTTCGAGGCTGTAGTTAACAAACGCATGTTTTGAAGATAACAACTCCGTAATTCTTGACCCCACCAATCCTGAAAGTCCGGTCCCGAGTATTTTCATACAGCGTACACCCCACTTTTTACCCGCCTCCACCAGTCTTCATGCTCTGTGTACCAACGCACCGTATGTTGGAGCCATGTATCGAAACCCTGCTCAGGCTGCCATCCCAACTCCGTATGGATGCGGGTCCAATCAACCGCATAACGGCGGTCATGTCCCGGGCGATCTTTCACATACTCTATCTCTTCGGTACTGCGCCCCATGAGGCCAAGAATTTTGTGAACAATACTGAGATTGTTTACATCCTCCGTAAGCCCGCCGACGCAATAGGTTTCCCCCACGTTGCCCCGGGATAATACGGCGTCGATGGCACGGCAATGGTCATCAACATGCAGCCAATCCCGCACGTATAACCCATCTCCGTAAACCGGAACTTTTTTTCCTTCGATAAGATTTGTTATTGCAAGCGGAATGAATTTTTCAGGAAACTGAAAAGGGCCGTAATTGTTTGAACAGTTCGTTATACTGATAGGGAGGCCGAACGTGTGGTGATATGCACGGACCAAGTGATCGCTTCCTGCCTTGCTGGCCGAATACGGACTCCGGGGATCATAGGGCGTATGCTCGTTAAACTTTTCTGATCCGTCAAGTGGTAGTGACCCGAAGACTTCATCGGTCGAGATGTGATGAAAACGCTTCACGTTGGCCTTGAGAGCCGCATCGAGCAGTACCTGCGTTCCCACTACATTCGTCATAACAAAAGGAGCAGCTTCCAGGATAGACCGATCCACATGGCTCTCGGCCGCAAAATGCACCACCGTATCGATTCCCTTCATGGCAAGAGCCACCGCATTCGTGTCACAGATATCACCCTGAATAAACCGATACTTCGGATTTTTTTCTACGGACGCGAGATTCTCGAGGTTTCCGGCATACGTAAGCTTATCAAAGTTTATAACCTCATCCTCAGGATGAGCAGCAAGCCAGTAGATGATAAAGTTAGCGCCGATGAATCCGGCTCCACCTGTAACAAGTATTCGCATTACAGTTTCCCCTGTTTTACTAATTGTGCAACCTGAATATTTGCCTCTAACAGTTCGTCGTGCGACGTGCCTGCATCTACCCACCAATCGATAGTTTCGCAAAGAAGCGACTGCTCTTTGAGATACATATTATTTAAATCGGTCACCTCCAGCTGTCCGCGGTCAGATGGTTTCAAATCGCGGGCAAAATCAAATACCCGGTGATCGTAGACATAAATACCGGTTTGCGCGATATCGGATTTGGGATGTTCGGGTTTTTCCTCGATACTGACCACTTTTCCTTCTTTGTCCATTTCTATGACACCATACTGCTTCGCAAGTTTCTCGCGGCGTACGCCGAATACCATCGCTGCCTTTTGATCGCGGGCGAGTATACGTTCAAATCGGTTAATCGATGCGGTGAGATCAACGTTAAAAATATTATCTCCCAGAATCACCAGAATCGGCTCCTTTCGAGCAAACTCTTCTGCAAGCTTGAGCCCGTCAGCAATTCCGCCAGTCGGATTCTGCTGGATTGCATAATAAAGGCGCAAACCGAATTCTTCTCCGGAAAGCAGTAAGTTGGCAAAATCTCCGACATGCCCGCCACTTGTGATCAGAAGTACTTCTTTCATGCCGCTTCGCTTCATCATTTCCAGCGGATAGTAAATCATCGGCTTGTTATACACCGGCAGAAGATGCTTATTGGTTACCGCGGTAAGCGGACGAAGTCTTGTTGCTAACCCTCCGGCGAGAATAACACCTTTCATACGGCAATGCTCCTTTCTCTTTTATATCACCAACGTGGCAAGTAATACGATGGCAATCAGGCCCACGAGCACATATTCTATCACAACCTTATGGCACAAATCGCCGGCTATGGCATGGTGAATAATTCCCCACGCAACATATGCCGCTGCGGTAATACTTCCTGCAGCAAGCTGCAACGGAACATTACCTTGCCCGTACCAGAACATCACGGATCCGCCTATGAGGATGAAGAATAAAACGAGTGTGTGGAGGAATCTCTGTTGTTTCATATAAGGCTCCCGCGGGCCAAACTAAGCCCGCCAATGACAATGGTGCCGAGCGCTAAATAAAAAAGTTCTGTATAGGAGGATAAGAATATGTGCGAGATTGTGTCCCACCAAACGGACTACGTGCTTACGCGTTACCACAAATGCATCAACTGCGAGTAACCCGATCAATACGCCCGCAACAATAAATGTAACATTGCTTGTGAGGCCGGAAATATCGATTCTTGGCATTATAACAACCTGTTCTGCTTGTGCTGCCGGTTCCGAAGCTACAACTGTTATCTCCGGCACTTTAGGAACAGCTGCAACTGGTGCGGGGGCAGCCGCCTGTACCCTTGGAATCTGAGCCACCGGGGCAGCATTAGATGACCCGAACATCTGTACAACCAATGTTGTTTCCTCGCCTGCCAATATACCGTTCACCACGGCAAATCCCACCTCGCGATATCCTGCTTTCACGATATTATCCCTGTGCGTCGGACTATTCATCCACGCATCAACAACCCCGCTGCTCGTTTGAAAATTCTTGGCTAAATTTTCTCCTGCCAGTACATACCGGTACCCCGCGGCAATGATAAAATCCCAAGGAGTTTTCCCAAGCGGACTATTGTGCGCCCAATAGTTATGGGCAAACATATCTGCTGCTTTAGCGGCCGATGCCTGGCTCAACGCGCTGTTTAACGTGAACATTTCCAGTCCGGCTTCCTTGCGTCGGGCATTTGTTGCATCCAATAGCTGCTCAACCCGGATATCCGTCGCGTATCCCAATACATCCGGAGCCTTCACATGGAAAAACCGGACACCGAGGTTAAATACGGCAAGCAATAACACGTATGCGAAAAGCACTTCAGAGTGAAGAGCCTTCGCACGGTGGTTGTTACCTTGGTGAGGAACCAGCCAATGATGAAGCATGCGGAGTAATCGCATATATCTATACTCCATCATACCGCACCATCACTGCAAGAGGGTATACTGATTCGCGTCTTTTCTATTGGTATCACGAATAGGTGGGGGTCGCAAGTGTCTTTTTTCCGTTCACCGGAATACCAAAAAGTGTAGCCAGCGTATTTGCGACAGAGAGGCCAACCCTAATACCGGTAAATGATCCCGGCCCGGTCACAACGCTAATGTCCGTAATATCAGTCAGCGTAAGCGCGCGCTGTGTAAGCAACGATTCTATAAGCGGCAACAGCGCCTGTGAGCGGCTTCCGTCATCAGGCTGTTTTTTGGAAAAAACCTCCCCGTTACCATGAATCTCAATACTCGCTTCCTGCGACACGGACGTATTTATGTGCAATATGATGCTTTTCATAGGAGCTCCTCTCGTGTCAGCAGAACTGCTCCCTGACGTAGTATTGTAGCCGGAGTACTTACGGCATCCACAACGGTCGAAGCCACCCCCGCGCTGCACAGGCCGGGCACCACGTAATCGACAAGGCGCGTGAGCTCATTATCCAGATCTTCAAAACGAAACGGTGTTGGATTTCCGTGAAAGTTCGCTGACGATCCCAAAATCGGCGTGTTTACTCCGCGGATGAGCGACAGCGTCGTTTCATGATCCGGCATACGCAGGCCCACGGTATTTAAGCCTCCGCGGATAGGGGAGTATATACGATCTGCATTGCATACCGACACGATTGTTAAAGCGCCGGGCCAGTGTGTTTTCATTAAACATCGCACAATATCTTTCGGATGATCGAAGTAGGCGAGTGCTCTTTCCACGGAATCAACCAACACTGGCATGGCCATGGTCACTGGCCGCCTGCGCAAACGGAAAAGCCTGTCCACGCTTTCGCTTCGATCTATTCTGCACCCTATGCCAAACGCGGTATCCGTCGGATATATCACTATTCCACCCTGAGCTAATACGACTGCCGCCTCGCTTACTATATTATCCATATGAGGCTCCCTGAACTTTATGGCTTCCGTTATTGAGGGTTGTAAAACGAAAGTCTATTCGTTTTTCCGGCAAAAGCCCGCCCAGGCGCTCCGGCCACTCGACAATAATTAATGATCCGGACTCATGAGTCATATCGGTAAATCCGACGGCTTTCGCGTCTTCGGGCGTCGCAATCCTGTACAAATCCAGGTGATATAAAACGTTGTAAGTTTCGGGTATGTTATGACGTCGCACAATTATAAATGTGGGGGAGAGCAGGCGAGTTGTAATCCCTAATCCTTTTGCTACCCCCTGGACAAATGTTGTCTTTCCGCTTCCCAATTCCCCCCAAAGACAAAGAACGCGTGGTGTACTACTCCCCTCTCTCATCAAAAAGGAATTCCCGAATTCTTTGCCCAACTCCTGAGTTTGGGCGGCGCTTTGGGTAATAGATTCAAAAGGAAATACCATATCAGTCCTGCTCCGATGCCGTCAATTATAACATCGCGTAAAGCTCCCTGCCGGCTCGGAACAAATTGCTGATGAATCTCATCGGTCATCGCATAGAGGATTGTCACGATAAATGCATTCCGGTACACCGGCGCTTTATCCCCTTTGGTATCCTGCCTCCATAGTGCACGGGCAGTAAGGGTAAATAGCGCGGCATACTCTATAAGATGCAACGATTTGAAAAACAAAAAGTTCCAAACATACTCAGGAGAAACCATCACGTTGTGGCGGCTGGACAGGAAAAAAATTATCCCCATCCACAACACAACGGGTAACCAGTAGACTGCAATCAGTTGTCCGAATGAGACGCTTTCTTTTTTGGTTTGATCAGTTGTTTCCATATATCTACTTTTTGGATCGCCAGAGCAAACGAAAGCAGTGCAATGCCTACTCCGACAAAAAGAAGCGCGAACACCAAAGGGTGTGCGCGTCCTGACGCGGCGCTTTCCCCGCTGTTTGTCGCTGCCGTATCACCTAACACTGCTTCATTTGAGGCAATCTCACTTGTATCCAGTATATCAAACACAACAGATCTTGTCGGTGATGGTGCACGGGTACTGGTCGGTTTGGACGTTGCGGTCGGTGATGGCGTTTGTGTTGAAGTGGGTTGCGGCGTGTCCGTTGGAGTACTCGTTGGCGTAGTGGTGGGTGAGGGCCTAATGGCTGCATTTTGCGATCCCTTAGTAGCGACACTTAGTGTCGCGAATGCCCCAGTCCCATCGGGGCTTCTTCCAAGCGATATATCACCTCCGGGATCCTCGTCATACTGATATTGATCGACAATTACCCCTTGTGAATCAAATAACACGACCCAATCTCCCGAATTATTGAGAAAAGAGCTTGTCTCAAAATATGGGTACATCACGTTTGTAATGTTTAGATCGACGAGTGCCTTTTTTGCACCTGAACCGGAATCGCTCGTAAATGATAAATCGTCGTCGATAAAATACTGCCGAAGATACTCTGCGCTATCGCTCGCGTTAAAAAGTTCTACCCACTCAACACTTGAGTTGGGAACAAGTTCATTGATACCTAGCGCCAACACGCTTTGAGGCAGGAGAAGAAATCCGATGCAAATCCAAATCACCCGCGGGCAGGACATTTGGGTTCATAGTATAGCAATAAAACGGAAAATATTTTGTACGATTTATTGCACATGAAGGTAAAAACTTATGAGGCTGCTGCCATGATCGATATATTTAATTTTTATGATACTTGAGCCGCAGGATTGGCTCGAGGAATACAATTCTCCGTCCGCCGGCGCGCGTATGACCTTGCTACTGGCAGAAACCATATCAAATCCCGTATGTATTCCTCCCGAATATTTATATACATAACTCCAGGGGGTATGGCCGAACCTTTGCGTTAAACGGATTTGGTCAGGGAGCGGCCAATCCCAGCTTCCACTTCCAACGGTCCAGTCACTATTGGTTTGTTCATCGCGAACCGTCTTTGAGGACAAAAATCCTGACGGATCAACCCATGCGTTGTTTTTCCTCACTTCCAAATGAAGATGTTCTCCCGTCGAACATGACGGCGCGCCCGTATTTCCGACAAGGGCTATCGGATCTCCCTTTTTTACGGGGCCAACTTTTATGGAATCCGCAATAGCCCGGTCCAACGCTTGTTTTTCTGCAAGGGCTTGCGCTAACAATCGCTGATAAACAGCCTCGCTATTGCGTGTTTGATCCAGCAATACTTGTTTTTGTTTTTTTTGGTTGGCGAGATCGACGGTATGTTTTTCCTGTTGTTTCCGAAGAGACTCCTGCTCAAGACGCTTTTCTTCCCGTACGTCACGCCGCTCGTTATAGTTCGTTTGCGTAAGCTGCAGCTGCTTATACAACTGCGTGTCTTCTTCCTGCACCTGGACCAGGTATTTAGCTCGCGTCAGTAGCTCTGAAAAGTTCTGACTGAATAACAGCCATCCGAATTGGGACGATGAAGCGCGTTTATATGATTGCGGTATCCTATGAAGCACCAATTCCAACCGCTTTGTCTTGAGCTCCTCCAAACGGCTGATTTCCCCCGTAAGTTCCCCGATTTCACCCTCCAGAAGATTCACCTTTCGTTCCGTATCCTGTATTTGTAGAGTCGTAAGTTTTATTTGGGAATCAAGAAGGGTTATTTGTTTGGAAAGCGAATCACCCTGGGATTGAAGACTTGTTATCTTTTGTTTAAGCTCCGTAATAGTCTTGTCAATCTCTTCCGTCGATTGAGCGGAAACTCGTACGCTGACGAGCAACAGGAGGAGCAATGTGGCAGCTATCCGAAGAAATATTCTCATGGGCGAAATATTGGCTATTTCAGGTATCTTCTAAGCGCTATAGAGCTCCCCAAAGCTCCCAGACAAAAACCGATCAACATGTTGCCTACCAAAAAAACGGCAACGGAGAAAAGAAACGTAGTAGAAGTAACACTTATAAGCAACACCTGAAGCGTCGGGATGGATCCCAAAAACGAAAACAAGTACGGCCGCAACCATGCGACAACTCCGCCCAAGATGCCCGATGCTACAGCGGCACCGACAAACCCGTAAAAACCGCCTTCGAGAATAAACGGTGCGCGTATCGTCCAGGGAGAAGCTCCTACCAGCGTCAGAATTTCAATCTCATCGCGCTTAAGAGCTATTTTCATGGCAATAACCGTTCCGATAATAAGAAGCGAATCGAGAACCAAAAGCAACGCAAGGGTTCCGCCCACCCAACGGATGGCGTTGGTCCAGGCCAACAGGGAATCAACGACGTCGCGCTGATACACTACCTCATCCACACCGTCGCTCCCTTCGATGACGCCAGCTATCTCTGAGAGGAATTGCGGATCGGTTGCGGACACCTCAAGTGATGCCGGAAGAATATCTGCGGTTACCATTTCAAGAAGCAACGGATCGCTTTGGTTTTGCTGGCGGTAAATAGCAAGCGCGTCTTCTTTGGAAACAAAATGCGTTGCCGCGACTTTACCT
>CAYSAP010000001.1:40493-65775 GCA_964429085.1 uncultured Gammaproteobacteria bacterium
CCGAAGCCATCGTTGCCAAAAAAAATACGCCGCCGACGAGAAACGTCAGGAACATGGTAAGTGTCGCCGCCATCGCCTGATACGGACTCCGTCTTATATGTGTGCGCACGTCTCTACTGATTGGCATCGTGTTTACCTACCTTTGAACCGAACTTTCCGTGCTTTTCCAAATGGTAATGTCCTTTTACTTCATCGCGGACAATACTTCCGTGATGAATCGTCAGGGTCCGTTTCTTCATTTTATTGACAATATCCGCATTATGGCTTGCAATGATTACGGTTGTTCCCAAGTCATTCACCTCTTTTAAAATTTCTATGATACCCCAGGCGGTTTCCGGATCTAAATTACCGGTCGGCTCGTCAGCCAAGAGAATCTTAGGTCCCCCGACAATGGCACGCGCTATACTCGTCCTCTGCATTTCGCCGGCGGATAACTGCAAAGGAAAAAAGTTCCGTTTATCCCCTAATCCCACGAGTTCCAATACGTTCATGACACCGCGTTCGATATCGGCCTCCGGCTTGCCCAATATTTCGAGCACCATAGCGATATTTTCAAAAACGGTGCGGTCCAAAAGAAGTTTAAAGTCCTGGAATACAATCCCGACTTTCCGTCGTAACAAGTGGATATTTTTTTCGGTATAGTTACTTATATCTTCGTTATCTACGGTAATCGACCCTTTGGACAGCAGCAGATCCCGGATAAGAAGCCGGAGAAACGTCGTCTTACTCCCCGAAGGACCGATAAGGAACATAAATTCTCCCGCCGGTATTTCTACGGTTACATCAATTAAACCCGGAATTCTCCCCGGATAATATTTGGAGACGTTGTTGAAGGTAATCATTCAAGTTCGAGCCTGCCCACATCCATAAGCCATGACACTTTCTTGGCGGCAAACGTTTGTCCACATACTTTAACTGCGAGTCCTACATATTGGTCCATATCGACAACAGATGAAATAAGATATGCCGTCTGACTCGGTCCTCCGTCACGGATAAGCTTATGCGTACCCTCGCTGTCAGACCCTCCCTTTTCAATTTTTCCTGAGGCACAATCTTTGAATGTTGTGGCATCCTGCACTCCCACGACTTTGTTGGCTGTTATTGGCGTTCCCTTGGGGGCCACGGTCCCGACGCCTTTTTGGGCCAGGATATATCCCGTTCCGACGCCAAGAATCAATAGTACAACATACACCAAAAGAACGACCTTCGCGTCTTTTTTCATCACATGAAGCGGCACGCGTTGATCGGTGGAATCTACAGGGCGTAAGACAGGCGTTGGTGATACACTCGGAATAGTTTGTCTCATATCCTCCATTATCACGGCTTACGAATATTTTTTCAAGTACGCCAAAATAAAGTCTTCCAAATCACCATCGAGCACGCGGTCGGTAGCGGACGTCTCAAACTCCGTACGGAGATCCTTCACCATATGATAAGGGTGCAGGACGTAGGAGCGGATCTGATTGCCCCACCCCGGCGTTTTATACACGCCGCGTAATTCCTTTTGCTCGCTTCTCCTTCGCGCCTCTTCCACTTCCCACAATTTGGCACGCAGCATCTTGAGCGCAAACTCCCGGTTCTGCCCCTGATACCGTTGCGCCTGGCTTGTAATGATAATTCCGGTCGGTGTATGCTTAAGGCGTACCGCCGTCGAAACTTTATTGACGTTTTGCCCGCCTTTGCCCCCGCTCCGGTAGAACTCCCATACCAAATCCTCTTCCTTTATATCAACGCCCCCTTCTTCGACAACGGGTAACACCTCTACCATGGCAAATGATGTTTGCCTGAGTTTATCCGCATTAAACGGGGACTGCCGGACTAATCGATGCACCCCCGCTTCGGCTTTGAGAAACCCAAATGCGAATCTGCCCGTCACTTCTACCGTGACACTTTTGACACCTGCCTCGTCGCCTTGGGTATAATCCATTTCCTCGTATTTCCACCCCTTCTGCTCTATGTATCGCGTGTACATGCGGTATAGCATACCGGTCCAATCCATAGCCTCGGTTCCTCCCTGTCCCGCATGCAGCGCCAAAATGGCATTACCTTTGTCGTAGGGGCCGGAGAGATAGAGGGCAAACTCCAGTCTGGTAATTTCTGATTTAATTTTTTCTTCTTCACCGAGCTCGACAAGCAGGGAAAAATCCTCGCCTTCGGCTAATTCTTTTTGGAGTGCGGCGAGCTCCTGCATTTTCCGGCCGGCAAACTCCGGCTCTTTCCAGAATCCTTCGTGCATGCTCTCCGCCTCCAATGCACGGATATGATGACGCATACCGTCAAGATCGAGTTTCGTAAGTATTGATGACGCGCGTAACTTTAATTCCTCGTCCATACGCCGTTAATTGTATCATTTTTATGCGGATCCAAAGAAGTGGGACACCATCGGAACCACGGAAATACCTACTAACATGGTAACGACTTGTATGATTGACGTGCGCCCGTGCCGTTTGGTAAGGAGTTCGGGAATTAAGTCGCTTGCAACTATATACAAAAAATTCCCCGCAGCTAACGGGATTAGATACTGTTCCAGTGTTGAAAACTGTTCTGATATAAGCAAAACGAGAATCGCACCCAGTATCGCTGTTGTGGCAGACGCAAAATTATACATCAGCGCTTTTGTATTAGAAAATCCTCCATGAAGCAACATCATAAAATCACTCAATTCATGCGGTATTTCATGAGCAACGACTGCTAGTGTTGTGGTAATCCCGAGAGGCGCCGAAACCAAGTATGCGCCTGCGATTACCGCGCCGTCCACAAAATTGTGTATACCGTCCCCGATTAACGTAAGATACGCAAGAGGTTTTTCATGATGGTCATTCCTGCCTTCTATATGATGGTGCCAAGCAATAAGTTTTTCCAATATAAAAAACGCGACAAATCCTATTAACGTCCAAAGGAAAACACCGTCCGGCAATAATTCTGCGCCTTCGGGAAGTAAATCGAAAAACGTAGCTCCGAGCATTACGCCGGATGAAAATGCTAACGTATAGGTAATGATCTGATCCAATGTTTTACGCTGGATAGATATAAGAACTGCTCCCAACAAGGAAAGAAGACTTACCCCAATGACAGACAATATGGCATAAAGAAAGGTCATTATGCGTATTGTACGGAATACGAGGTCCGTGCCGCAAGCGTCACTCAGAGGAAGGAGTACAGATAAGCTGACGGAATTTCGACTGTTCGGCCTGAGGCAGTTGGTCAAACTGCTTGACGGCGGATTCCAATACTTTGGTCGTCACGGTATTTTGGGTCTCCTTCACGATATTGGTCACAACGGTTTGTGCCGCAGAGGCGGCAAGCGAAGAAATACTCACCGGGGTAACGGTCGTGTCGTTTGTAACTCCCAGGGTATTGGCTATATTCTTACCAACCTCCGTCTCCATCACGACATCACGGACTTTGTCGAGCGACTCGGGCCGCGGTTGTGAAGTAATCTTCGGCCACACCAAGCTTGCAAATACAACGACTGCGCCCGCCCCCACTGCGGCCCCGATAAATTGAAATAACGGCATATGGATTTTATTATAACGCCGGACGCGGGTATAATGGAACACATGATGACAATCCTTGGCGTCGATCCGGGAACAGCCAGGATCGGATGGGGAGTAATCGAAGAACACGGCGGCAACATCACAGCCAAAGCCTATGGCTGTATTACGACCGATAAAATTGATTCCCCCGCAGAACGATTACATCAAATTCATACGGCGTTCACCAAGCTGCTCAAAAAGTATAAGCCGGTCGAAATGGGTGTCGAAGACCTTTTCTTTGCGACAAATGCAAAAACGGCAATTGCTGTGGGACAAGCACGGGGTGTTATTTTGCTTGCAGCTGCCCAGGCAAACATTCCCGTGGCTTCCTATAGCCCTATGACGATAAAAAAAACTATTTGCGGAAGCGGTTCGGCGGACAAAGTGCAGGTCGGCAAGATGATCACTCTGCTCCTTCGGCTCAAGGAAATTCCCAAACCGGACGACACAGCAGACGCTCTGGCTATTGCCACAACGCACGGATTCTCGTATAAATTGAAGGCAAAGACTTTATGATCGCCCAACTTACCGGCTCAGTAGCCCGCATGCATATGAATCCGCTTGTCCTGGATGTCCATGGCGTGGGATATGCCGTCTCCGTACCGCAGAAACTCCTTACCACGCTTACGATCAACCAGTCGTTGACGATATACACGCACACCCATGTCCGGGAAGACACGTTGCTCCTTTTCGGATTTGCGACCGAGGAAGAACTATTGATATTTGACCTCCTGCTTACCGTTTCCGGAATAGGACCCAAAACCGCCCTCCTGGTATTGGAACGGGGCGTTGCCGCAATCCGCAAGTCTATCGTTTCATCGGATGTGGAATTTTTTATGGCTGTCCCCCGCCTTGGAAAAAAGAACGCGCAGAAAATCATCATAGAACTTAAAAGCAAAGTAGGAAGCACGTCCGACCTGGATCTATCGCGTGAAGACAACGCAGATACGAAACAAATTATCGACGCCCTGATTTCCATGGGATTTGATCGGAAAGAAACGCGTGAGGCGGTAAGAAACCTACCTCTAGAGGGCACACTGGAACAAAAAATAAAATTGGTTTTGCAATCGATGGGAAAATAAATTATGGCGACAACACATGATATCGTCACCCCTGAAGAGCAGAAACTTTTTACCTCACTTCGGGCTTCGACGTGGCCGGAATTTGCCGGGCAGGAAAATGTCAAACGCGCGCTCCATATAGCTATTGCCGCCGCCAAAAAACGGAAAGAAGCGTTAGAACACATTCTCCTCTACGGCCCTCCGGGACTGGGTAAAACCACACTTGCCCATCTCATCGGCAAGGAATTGGAAGTGAACGTCCGTGTCACAAGCGGTCCTGCCATAGAACGCGCAGGAGATTTAGCAGCAATCCTTACCAATCTGGAACCCAATGATATTCTGTTTATTGACGAAATTCACAGACTCAATAAGGTCGTAGAAGAAACACTCTATCCGGCAATGGAAGATTACGCGCTCGATATCGTACTTGGCAAAGGCCCGGCAGCCCGCACCCTTCGACTCGACCTGCCGCAATTTACCATCATAGGAGCTACCACCAGAGTTGGATTACTATCCTCACCCATGCGGGACCGCTTCGGTGTTGTAACCCGACTTTCCTTTTATGAACCGAAACAAATAGAAGAAATCCTGGAGCGGGCAGCCAAAAAACTGAATATCGGGCTTGATCCTTCTGCACGCAGGGAACTTGCAAAACGAAGCCGCGGTACACCGAGAATTGCCCTCAGGCTCCTCAAAAGAGTGCGGGACGTGGCCCAAATCGAAGGGAACGGGTCCATTGATGAACCTATCCTGTACCACTCCCTTGCTTTGTTTGAAGTCGACAGCATGGGACTGGATAATTCCGACCGGAGATTACTCACGCTCCTTATCGATAAATACGCAGGCGGGCCGGTAGGGATAGAAACAATGGCAGCTGCATTATCGGAGGATATCGGCACGGTCGAAGAAGTGCTTGAACCGTATCTTATGCAGATAGGGTTTCTCAAACGCACTTCTCGCGGAAGGAGCGCTACCGCTGCAGCGTTCTCCCACTTGGGAAAAACTCCGACTAAGAAACAGCAGGAAGAATTGTTTTAAAGGCTCGCCCAATCCGTTTGATTATCAAACAATTGGTCGTGGAATTCCCAAAACTTGCCCTGATCCTTGGCACACTCTGCCGCTTCCGCAGTCTTTTGCGCCCTCGGATGGATGCTGATGAGCGGAAAGTGCTTATACGCAAGCACTACCTTATCGCCGTAATCAGCAAGCACCTTCTTGACTGTCGGATTTGCTCTGCTACAAAACGGGCACTGGAAGTCGGAAAATTCGATAATCTTGACCGGTGCGTCGGCTTTTCCGCGCATACTGGCTGTGCCTATTGCTACGTCCCTGGGTTTTGGATCGAACGCGCCGCTTTTATTTGCATCCTGAAGGGCCTGGGAATAATCCGTAACCTTATCAGAACCGGTACCTGCAAGCTCTTTATCAATAACCTCTTTAAAACTCTCATACGGAAATGCGCCGCCAAGCAACCTGCCGTTGATGAAAAACGCCGGGGTGCCTGTCACGCCAAGAGCGGCTCCCTCTGCGGTTTCTGCTTCGACTGCTGCCTTTTTCTCTCCGCCGTTCATACAGGCCAATAGCTTTTTCGTATCGAGTTTCGCCGCTTTCCCGAATGCGGTCATCGCATCATCAAATGTTTTGTATTTCGATTTTACCGCACCCGCACCTGCTGCAGTAGGCGCGCCCCCCGCTTCCAAATATTTCACTTTGGTGTAAAGCGAACCTACCATAAATGAAGCGACCATGAGAAGAACTACTAATGCGACTTGCATCCAAGCGGGATGTTTAGATTTTTCTGTTTTCATATACAAGTCATTGTAAGGAATGTGCATTTGTAACGCAATACACAAAAATACAAATTCCCCGGCCGTTTGTAAGGTAATCGATAGTATATAGCCTCTATCTTTGCTATAATTTATACATGAAGGGCTTCGTTCTCACGTATTGGAAATTACTTCTTATCGCCATAACACTTGTTATCGGCATCGGTTTTTGGTTCAACAGGGCTGCAACGAAAAAAACAGCCGCTACCATAACTACAAAAACCGTTCAGCGGCATACCTTCTCCAAAACGCTATCTTCCTCCGGGAAAACCAAAGCAGATAAATCCGTTGAACTCAAATTCCAGGCTTCCGGCAAACTCGCATGGGTAGGAGTTAAAGAAGGAGACACGGTAAAAGCCTACCAGGCACTTGCCACACTCGACAGCCGCGAGGTACAAAAAAATCTGGAGAAAGCGCTTCGGGATTATAGCAGTGAACGCAATGATTTTGAACAAACCTGGCGCGTCACCTATGATGGTAAAAAACCAAATGACGCGTTTAACGATACCGTCAAACGGATCCTCGAAAAAAACCAATGGGATCTCGAAAAAGCCGTACTGGATGTGGAACTCAAGCATTTAGCGCTGGAATTTGCCACTCTAGCAACTCCTATATCCGGCATCGTCACACATATAGACACGCCGGTTGCAGGTGTTAACATCACGCCTGCTACCGCAGTATTTGCCATTGCAGATCCCAGCAGCCTCGTATTTGAAGCAAACGTCGACGAAACGGATGTCGGCGGCCTTACCATAGGACAACGTGCGACCGTTACCCTCGACGCGTTTCCCGAGGCGACGTACTCGGGGGTCATTTCTTATATTTCTTATATTTCCCAGCAATCCAGCGGAGGGGCTACCGTATTTCCGGTAAAAATAACCTTCGCCCATCCAGAAAATCTCCGAATAGGATTAAACGGCGACATCACGGTGATCACCGAACGCAAAGATGATGTGCTCACCATACCCACCGAAGCTATCCGCGAAGAAAGCGGGCAAACCTATGTATATAAAAAACTAAACGGGAAATATGAAAAAATCCGAGTCACGACAGGAACAAAAAATGAAGACGAGGTCATCGTCACCGAAGGACTCGCCGAGGGAGATACCGTGGTAACCAAAGGTTTTACCAATATCCCAAAATGACCGATCTTCTCAAGATAACAAACATTTCCAAACAGTATGTCATGGACGGAGTCATCTTCCAGGCACTGGACGACGTCTCGCTTACGATCAAAAACGGCGAATTTGTTGCCATCATGGGCCCTTCGGGCAGCGGCAAATCTACTCTCATGCACATCATAGGATGCCTCGACCGTCCGACGAGCGGCAAGGTATACATCGAAGAACATGACATTTTTACGGCAAACGACAGCGAACTTGCAGAAATCAGAAACAGGCATATTGGGTTTGTCTTTCAACAATTTAACCTCCTTCGGAGAACCAGCTCTCTTGATAATGTGATGCTTCCCTTAATCTACGCCAGAGTGATGCCGCGGGAACGCAAAGCGCTGGCAATTGAAATGCTTCGCGAAGTAGGCCTAGCCGAAAAAATGGCCAACTTCCCCTCCCAACTTTCAGGAGGGCAGCAGCAACGCGTGGCTATCGCCCGGGCACTCGTCACCAAGCCGAGCATTATTCTTGCGGATGAACCGACCGGTAATCTCGACAGTAAATCAGGGCATGACATCATGGCGATATTAGAAAACCTGTACAAAAAGGGCAGCACGATAGTACTGGTTACTCACGATGAAGATGTCGCACGCCACGCCAAGCGGGTCATTCGTATTGCAGACGGGAAAATAATCTCAGACGGGAAAAACATACGCACATGAATTTTGCCGAATATATCAAATTAGCGTTCAATGCCCTCCGGACCAACAAAGTGCGGTCACTCCTCACCATGCTTGGCATCATTATCGGCGTCGCTTCCGTTATACTTCTCGTTTCCATCGGTACCGGACTTCAAAATTATGTAACCGAGCAATTTGCCTCTTTGGGATCAAATACCATTATGGTCATGGCCGGCGATGTGGATATAACTCAGGGCCCCAGAGGGGCAATGATGTCCGCAAGCAAATTTGAACTTTCTGACGTATCCGATCTCGAAAGGGGCAGCGAAGCAATTAAACAGGTGTCTCCCATGGTCCAGGGTTTCGGATCGTTTTCCTACAGCGGAAAAACCGTCTCTACAGAAGTCTGGGGGCTTTGGGAAAACTACTTTGACCTTGCAAAATACGAACCCGAATACGGACGCATCATAACCCAAAACGACGTGGAGCGCAGCCGCCGCGTCATTGTGCTTGGCAATAAGCCTGCAAAGGACCTTTTCGGCGAAGGCACTAATCCCGTCGGTAAAACATTAACGCTCAACGACTCCCAGTTCGAAATTGTCGGGGTTATCAAATCCAAAGGCGGCGGCGGGGCTATGGGCAGTGCGGACGACTTTACCGCCATACCGCTGACCACTGCCATGCGGCAGTTCGACCGGGACCGGCCGTTTATGATGTTTGTGGAATCCATAGACAGTGATCACGTAACCCAGGCAAAAGACGATGCACAGCGTATACTCCTGCGACGTCTGAAAGACGATGAATTTACCGTACTGGAATCCACGCAGTTACTCGAAACCATTACCCAATTTCTTAATGTGATCACGGCAGCCTTAGGAGGTATAGCCGGCATATCGCTACTGGTCGGCGGCATCGGAATCATGAATATCATGCTGGTATCCGTCACCGAACGGACCAGGGAAATCGGTCTTCGGAAAGCAGTCGGAGCAACGCCGAAAGATATCATGATGCAATTCTTAATCGAATCTGTCATCCTTTCACTGTTTGGAGGGGCAATCGGCATCGGTCTCGGGGCGCTCGGATCACTTGGTATCAATCAATTTATCACAACATTTGCCACCGGCTGGTCCGTGATGCTGTCATTCGGATTCTCTGCGGCGATTGGGATAGTCTTCGGCGTGGCCCCTGCTATCAGAGCAGCCCGGCTCGACCCTATTGAGGCATTACGGTACGAATAATTATTTGCAGTCGGTTCCCAACTCCCCTACGCACTCCTCTGTGGGTGGCGTACCGCGCTGTGGGCATTTCTCGGAATATATGCACGCATCGTCTGCTACAGAGGCGATATTTGTTTGCGTGGCTTCCTCAGTGATGATACTGCCGGATGTAACAAGGATACGGTCTACATCCTGCGGCTCATAGGATTCATTCTTCGGATTCAATGTGCCGTTTACATACAATGCAAACGGTTGTCCGGTAAACGTCATGCCGAACGATCCGAATAAATCCTGAAGGAGCATTCCTTTTTTGTGTACATGGAACATATCCCCTTTTCCGTCATGGAAATGGATAAACTCATTCAATTCCTTACCTTCTTCGGACTGATATTTTTTTTGGGTAAAGTCAATCGTTTTTCCGTCGACAATAACTTTTATATTTGCATGAATATGATACGTTTCTTCAGCAGAGACACTCGGTTTGGGTGTTTTGAGTATCAAAGCTTTCACCATCGTTTCGAAATCCTCAAAACTTGCCGGATTTTGAATCTTTTCGCCGTTTAAGAAAAAGGTCGGCGTCGCATTGATACCCAGGGTGTTTGCATCTTTTACATCTGCATCAATTCGTTTTTGCACCTCGCTGCTTGCCATATCTTTGGCGAATTGATCGGTATTGAGCTCCAACGTTTTGGCGTAGCCGATAAAAATTTCTACGGCATTTTTTTCTGCCGACCAATCTTTTTGCGACTCATAGACTTTGTCATACATTTCCCAAAATTTACCCTGTATACCGGCGGCCTCCACCGCGCGCGATGCGGGCAATGCGTTCGGATGCGATGGCAATGGAAAATGACGGAACACTAAGGCAAGTGAGTCGCTATATTTCTCAAGCAGTTGTTTAACAACAGAGTGATATGCACCACATGCCGGACACTGGAAATCTCCGAATTCTACAAGCGTGAGCGTGGCGGACGCCGAACCAAATTTATAGCTGTCTTCACGCACTAAGAGTTTGGGATCGACCAGCGTCGCTTTCGTCGGCCGACTAAAAAAGAATATGGCCCCACCGATGATAACGGCAGTCGCTAAAATAATCCCGAGAAAAAATTTGGTTTCGCTGTTCATATATTCAAAAGAGTATACTATATCGTACCTGATTTATGAAATCGAAAATAGTGCTTCTCTTCATCATCATACTCGCAGCGATCCTCCGGTTTCTATACCTCGGCGCCGTACCCTTGGGCATTACGCATGATGAAATGGGGTACATCTATAATGCGTATTCCATCGCAAAAACAGGAAGAAACGTGTTCGGAGAACTGCTCCCGGTGTTTACATGGATGACCCGCGGAGGATTTCCATTCATGCCGGTTCCGATATACTCTCTTGTGCCGCTATTTTGGATACTCCCCCTTTCTCCAGCAGTTGCGAGGTTTATACCTGCTCTGTTGGGGGTTATCGATGTCGCATTACTTTATTTCATCACGCTCCGGCTTTTTAAACATACGCCGCTCGCGCTGCTTTCCGCGCTGTTTCTTGCCATTTCTCCATGGCATCTACATTTTTCCCGATCGGCATATGATGCAAATTACGCATTATTTTATTTTCTGTGTGCCATTGCCGCATACTTATGGGAAATACCGAAAAAAAGAATCCCATGGGTTTCAGTACTTTCATTTGCCGCAGCAATGTTCAGTTACCGCGGCATGAGCATATTGTTTCTTCCGATCGGCACTGTTTTGTATTGGTTCTCATCATCAACCCGCTCAATACGTCCAAAACAACGAATCGGATTTATACTCTCTATGGCCCTATGTGTGCTTTTTCTCGGTACTGCCGTTTTCTTAAACGGCGACGGGTACACCAAAGAAGGCATGCAGGTGTTTACAAGTCCAAAAATGCAGGAAGAACTGGACACAAAAATTCGGGAGGCAGACGGGCCACTTTTTATCCGCCGCTTTTTTACGAATAAACCCATCTATATTCTGGATCATCTACGAGAAAATTATCTCAAATCCTATTCACCGGAATTCCTGTTTCTCTACACCGAACCCAGCGCGATCTATTCCATCTGGTCGCGCGGCAGGCTATATTTCATCGATCTGTTTTTTATTATTCTCGGATTCAGCTACCTGTTCCGCCTGAGCAAACCCGCGGCTTTTGTCTGGACGGGACTGCTTCTTATCGGCGGACTTCCGGGCGGCATCGGCGGACTTCCTTATTCGTCCAGAAATTTCTTTCTCGCCGCACTATTTCCGGTGCTGTCTGCAGCCGGAGTCATGCACGTTGTCAGTTTGGTAAAGGGGAAACTATTCCGCACATCGGCTATCGCATGCGTGACACTTCTGTATGCGTACGCGTTAGGGAGTTATCTGTATGATTATTACGGACGGTATGCACCTCAGCAGGCGGAGGCGTGGGCAAAAAGCATAAAAGAAATCAGTTTTCTGAGCTCGGAAAAACAAAAAAATCATGACATGGTATTGTTGGGAAAAACATCCTTCGGGGATACCGTCGAATATGCATTCTGGAACCGTATCGATCCGCGTATAGTCCAGGATACCTGGAAAAATAGACAATCCCAACCATTTACGTACTTCCCGCTCGATAATGTAGTATTTAGTGAAAAATGCCTGGACAACAACGACCTGGGCAAACCGATGTTTGAAAAAGCCACGACTATCTATTACATCACCACGCACACATGCAATAACGAGGCGACACCAAGCGGGAAAATAGAAGATTATTTCGGAAACCCGGTCTGGAAATTATTCGAACTCGACCGCAGCAAACCCGATACGCTTACCAATCTCTGACACTGCGCGCCTCACTTCTTATGCTGAGGTGCGTTTATCAATCCGCACTTTTTGTATTTAAGCCCTGATCCGCACGGACACGGATCATTACGGCCGATTTTTGACGCTGCGGATATTTTCGGTTCGCGGGATACCGCACTTGCTGATGCGTTCGTCTGCATACGCTTGGCGGCCGCTGCTATCGGAGATTCCAGCGGCTTGATTGGTGCGGGCTTGCGCTCACCGGCATGTTGGTGCTGACCAGCTTGCTGGTTCGGAGCCATCTGCACCTGCACTTTGAAAATTCGGTGCGCTATGTCGGTATCAATGCCTCCCAACAACCGTTCAAACATGGAAAACGCTTCATTCTTATATTCAACTAACGGATCGCGTTGACCGTATCCCCGAAGGCCAATTCCCTCACGCAGGTCATCAATCGCATCCAGGTGATCCATCCATAGGTTATCTATTACCTGCAGGCTTACCCATCGCTCTACCTGCCGCATAACTTCTTCCGATACCTGACTCTCCCGTTGGGTATACATGTCGGATGCGATCTTGGTCAAAAAACCCGTGATATCATCGCCTGTATGAAGCTGTTCGAGTTGTACCGCTAATTGCTGCTGACTGGCCGGATCAAACGGAATAATAGATACAAACTCCGCCACTATCTTCTGCCGATCAATATGCTCGGCTTCCGCACTATAGACCGCGACAAAATTGGAGATTTCATTATCGAGCTTCTGTAAAATCGCATCTTTTTGGCTCTCCCCTTCCAGAATTTTCCGCCGTCGGCGGTACACAATCTCACGGTGTTTATTGAGCACATCATCGTATTCCACCAAGTGTTTACGGTTATCGAAATGGAAACCCTCTACTTTCACCTGTGCTTGCTCCAGCGCCCGGGAAACCATGGGGTGCTCCAGCGGCACATCTTCCGGAAGTTTAAATATATCCATGAGGCGCGAAACCTGATCGCCGCCGAAAAGGCGCATGATGTCATCTTCCAGGGACACGTAGAAACGGCTGGCTCCCGGATCACCTTGCCGCCCGCTTCGTCCGCGAAGTTGGTTATCGATTCTTCGCGACTCGTGCCGCTCCGTACCGATGACGTAGAGCCCTCCTGCGGCAAGCACTTTATCATGACTTTTTTTCCAAATCGCTATATCTTTTTCCCATTCTTTTTCATTTGCATACTCCCATTTTTCTTTCTTCGGTCCCCCAAGGATAATATCCACACCACGGCCAGCCATGTTGGTCGCTACCGTCACCGCTCCCAGCTCACCTGCTTTTGAAATAATCATGGCTTCCCGCAAATGATTTTTGGCATTTAATACTTCATGGGTAATTCCCTTCCGTTTCAGTGCTTCGCTGATGACTTCGTTTTTATCTATCGACGTCGTACCCACAAGCACCGGCTGGCCTTTTTTGTGGTGCTCGATAATGTCATTTACCACTGCGGCATATTTGGCTCTGGTTGTTTTATAGACCATGTCCGCGTGATCCAAACGCACCTGCGACCGGTGGGTCGGCATCACGACGACGTCGAGGTTATAAATTTTCTTGAATTCCTCTGCTTCCGTCGCCGCGGTTCCGGTCATGCCGGCAAGTTTTTCATACATGCGGAAATAATTTTGGAGTGACACCGTCGCCAGTGTCTTACTTTCCTGTTGGATGGCAACCCCTTCTTTGGCCTCTATCGCCTGATGTATTCCCTCGCTGAATCGTCTTCCGGTAAGCAGCCTTCCGGTAAACTCATCGACGATGATAACCTGGCCGTCCTTGACGATATATTCTTTCTCACGATGGAAGAGCGCCCGCGCTTTGAGAGCTGCTTCTAGATGATGAACCGTTTCAAAACTGGTTTCATAAATGTTCCCAAGCCCCAACATCTTTTCTATTTTGAGTATTCCGTGGTCGGTAAGGTGAGCCGTACGGAGCTTCTCGTCGATCACATAATCCGTCTCTCCGGTTAATTTATCGACGAGTTTGGCGTAGTCATAGTATTTACTCGTCGCCTCTTCCGCCGGTGCGGAAATGATATGCGGGGTACGGGCTTCATCAATAAGGATCGAATCCACCTCGTCAATAATTGCGAAATGGTAGTCCCGCTGGACCAAAAGCGACATATCACTCACCATATTGTCCCGAAGATAATCGAAACCGAATTCTGAATTGATGCCATACGTAATGTCGGCAAGATATGCTTCTTTGCGGCTTATCGGCCGCAGGTGCTGGAGCCTCCAATCGGTGGCGGTCGGATCGTTGTATTCCGGATCGTAGAGAAACGACTGCTCGCTGATCATGGCCGACACGGTAAGACCCAGCTTGTGATAGATGGGACCCATCCATCCCGCATCGCGACGGGCAAGATAATCATTAACCGTGACCAAATGAGCACCTCTGCCGGTTAATGCGTTAAGATACAGCGCGGGGGTCGCTGAAAGCGTTTTCCCTTCCCCTGTTTTTTGTTCTGCAACTTTTCCCTGGTGGAGCACGATTGCTGCCATAAGCTGTACATCATAATGCCGCTCACCAATGGCCCTACTTGCCGCTTCGCGGACAACTGCGTAGGCCTCGGGAAGAATATCATCGAGCGTTTGACCACCTTTGAGCCGCTCCTTGAGCTCTGCGGTTTTCTTGGCAAAACTGTTGCTCTTTGTTTTCTTGATTTCGGACTCCAGATCGTTGATCCGTTCAACGAGTGTCCGCATCCTACCGATTTCTTTTTCGTTGCTGTCGAGTAGCTTACCGAGGAACTTAAACATCGATCAATTTTACCACAAAACCATCATGACTGAGCGAGGAAAAATCTGTTGTTATAGATATCCGCCGACTGCACATTTTTATATATCGTCTGTAATATATCGCGGAGTTTTACCACCTTCTCTTCATATCCCGACTGGTGCAAATAATTGATGAGCACAAATCCGTTTGCCGTAAATATTTTTTTCACACTGCTCTGAAACTCCGGGGTAAGAACGAAATCCGGCACGTCCGGCCCGACATATATATCGACAACGACGCAATCGAAACGGAGCCCTTTGTGAAATGCAACGAACGCTGCCGCATCCATGCAGACCATTGTGAATTTTGCGACCTTACCCAATCCGAAATAGTTTTTCCCGACGTCTATCATCACTTCGTCTATATCAACGCCTGTTATGCGTGCCTTGGGATACAGCGCGTGAAGCATATGGATAACGGTTCCGCCTGCTATTCCCAGCACGAGAATATTTGTAACACTGCGCGTATCGTCAACATGCAGACAGCGGAACGCATACCGCCACAATTCTGCGATATACGCCCCCGACTCTCGCGCACCGTTTACCAGTAATTTATACTTCCCTGATTCCTCCAGTACCCGTATGTCTTTATTATGCCGGGAGCCGGTTCTCAAAATGGTAAGCGGAATGAAATAAGATACCCAATGCATCATGGAAAAGTAGTTACCGCGCAATGACCTTTTTCCCCATCAACGGCTGGAGTACATCAGGAATCAAAATTGTGCCGTCTGCCTGCTGGTAATTTTCGAGTATGGCAACCAGAATCCGCGGACTGGCCACGGCCGTATTGTTTAACGTGTGGCAGAATTTAATAGGTCCGTCTTTTGCTTTGTAGCGGATCTTGAGCCGGCGCGCCTGGAAATCACCCATAAAAGAGTTTGACATTGTTTCACCATACGCGTTTCTTCCCGGCATCCAGGTTTCGATGTCGTATTTTTTGACCTGCGGCTCGCCCATATCGCCGGTGCACATGAGCAATACCCGATACGGCAACTTGAGATCCTGCAGAATTTCCTCTGCGTTGGCCAATAACTCCTCATGTAGAGTAAGGGAATTGTTCGTTTCTGCTGTTGAGATAATTACTTGTTCAATCTTGCTGAATTGGTGTATCCGGTAGATCCCTCTCGTGTCTTTACCGTAACTTCCTGCTTCACGCCGGAAACACGGTGAAAATGCGACAAATTTCTTCGGCAAATCCTTTTCCATCAGAATCTCATCGCTGTGATATGCCGTCACCGCAACTTCTGCTGTCCCCGCTAAATACGTATCATCTTTGGGAAGTACATATACCTCGTCCCGGCTCCACGGAAATTGACCGACACCGAGTAATGTAAATTCCTTTACCAGGCTCGGAGCGATAAGCGGCGTATAGCCTTTGGCTATCAGCTTCTGGAACGTATAAAACAGAACAGCAAATTCCATTGCAGCTGCTTCATTTTTCAGAAAATATGCCCGCGACCCCCCGACTTTGGCCCCCCGCTCGAAATCGATAAGGTCCAAAGATTTGGCCAAGTCTATATGGTCTTTCGGCGTAAACGTAAATTCCGTGGGCTTACCCCATTTTTTCACTTCCACATTTCCGGTCTCATCTTTGCCCACCGGAACTGAAGCATCCGGCACATTTGGAACCGTAAGCATCGCGGCATTAAACTGCTCCTCCGCTGTACGCAGCTCCTCGTCAATCGTTTTTAGCTCGTTTTTTATCGCTTTGCCCCGGACAATGCTTTCGTCTGTGCGGATCCGGCTTACATCATTTCGCTCCGCTCTGAGTACTTCGGTCTTGCCGATCAGTTCCCGGCGCTTCTCATCGAGCTCCAGCAACTTTTCCCAATTCACCACACGGTTTTTATTCACCGCTGCGGTTTTGCACAACTCTAAATTTTCTCTGATAAATTTAATGTCTAACATAGACTATATTATACACTTCCGGATAAAAACTGCAGTAACTGGGGCTTCAGTTTGTCAACGGCTTTCTTGCGGTGATTGTACGTTTCGTTTTCCTGTGGAGTCATCATGTTCTGATCGTAGTATTTATTGATTTCGGGAATCCAGAGAATTGCCCGGTACGGAAATCCCGGCTGATGCATTTTTGAGGGAGTTGCCGCAACCATCCCGCGGATCTTTTCTTCTGAGGTAGCAACCAGTTCCCCATCCGGCTTAACGAGCACAAGGACTAACCGGAGCTGGGCGCCGCGCTTATCTTCCGGCACCCCCTGCATACGCTCAAAGGTGTAGGCAATCAGCTCCTCGTCCGTATTTTCGCGGTCACCGTACACCCACCGGTGAGATTTAATTCCCGGTTCCCCGCCAAGTGCATCTATCTCAAACCCTCCGTCATCCGCAAGCGTCATCAATCCAGATTCTTTTGCGTAATGTTTCGTCTTGAGAATCGCATTCTCTTCAAACGTCTTGCCGGTTTCCTCGACAATATCTGAAATCCCTACATCATTAAGACTCACCAATTCTACTGGAACGTCCGATAGAAACCGTTTGATCTCGGCCAACTTCCCCGGATTCGTCGTGGCAATGAGTAGTTTCATAATTTAGCTTCGCAAGGCGTCCCCTTTTGAAGCTAATTTCATAAACCCAGTTCTTCGTGGTGGTTTTGCATCGCAGTTAAAGTGATTTGAATAAAATCAGGAAGAAGAATACCTAAACGTTCTTCGCATTGGGCGATCTGTGATCGATCGACCGCTGCGGCAAACTCTTTGGTCTTCCACTTCTTCATCACCGACTCTACGCGTACTGTCTCTAGTTTTTTCTCCGGCCGAACGAGAGCGACAGCGACGATAAAACCGGTGAGTTCATCAACGGTTTCCAGCGCCCATTCCATAGTGCCTTCGAGTTCAGCCAGATGCGTGTGCTTCCGATTGTGTGACATAAGCGCATGAACAATGGAGCCTTCGGTTTCGCCCAATTTTTTTAACCAGGCAAGCGAGTGTTTCGTATGTTCGTCCGGCATATCTTTCGTTTCTTCCCAATCCGCATCATGGAGTAAACCCAATGTCTCCCATGTGTCCGGATCTCCGCCGAGTTTTTCTGCCAATGCGCGCATGGCAAATCCCACAGCATACATATGCCGCCGGAGATTTTGATTCTTGGTGTGTTCGTGCAATAAATCTATAATCTGGGATCGGGTAATCATAGGATTATTGTTGGGGCCGAAGCGTTGGGAACGGGATGACTTCTTTTATGGATTTGGCGTCAGTGAGCAGCATAACCAGTCGGTCAATGCCGATGGCAATCCCGCACGTCGGCGGGAACCCGTGTTCTATGGCTTCCAAATAGTCATAATCCGTCTGATGTGCTTCCGCAAAACCCGCCTTTTCCCGCTTTTTCTCCTCCACGAAGCGTTTCCGCAGATCGATCGGGTCATTGAGTTCCGTGTAGTTGTTCCCCAATTCTGAGCCGAACGCAAACATCTCAAACCGTTGGGTAAACCGCGGATCTTCGCATTTTTTCGCAAGCGGCGACACCTCGACCGGATAATCGTAAATAATCGTCGGCTGGATAAGTTTTTCTTCGACGGTTTCTTCAAACGCAAATGCGATGCATTCCCCGATGGTTTGTATTTTCCTGAGTTCCTTAAATTTTTCTTCTTTTATCTCCATGGTTTGTATCGCTTTTTTGGCTTCTGCCAGCGTTTTCCAGACAAGCGGATCAATACCCGTATATTGTTGTATAGCCTCTACCATGCGGAGCCTGCTCCATGGCCGTTTGAGGTCCATCTCGACACCCTGATACATAAATTTCGTCGCGCCATGCACGCGGATTGCAGCATGTTCTATAATTTCTTCAATCATATCCATGCCGTACGAATAATCCTGGTAGGCCATCATCGCCTCGAACATCGTGAATTCCGGATTATGGTCGTAATTGATGCCCTCGTTCCGAAACACTTTCGTAATCTCAAATACCTTCTCGAACCCTCCTACGACGAGCCTCTTTAAGTACATCTCATCGGAAATCCGCAAATACAGGTCTGTGTTCAGTTCGTTGTGGTGCGTAGAAAACGGCCGGGCAAATCCTCCGCCGTATATGGGCTGGAGCGTCGGCGTTTCTACTTCGATAAATCCCCTATCGGTCAGGAAGTCACGAACCGAATCAATAATCTTGCTGCGCATCTGCAGGCGATTTTTCACTTCCGCGTTAAGTATGGTATCCAGGTACCGTTTGCGGTAGCGTTCTTCTACGTCTTTGAGCCCGTGCCATTGGTCGGGCAGCGGCAAAAGCGTTTTGGTCAGAATCTGCAGATCTTCGGCAAACACGGAAATTTCTCCTGCCTGCGTCTTACCGACATTTCCCTGCACGGCGACGATATCAGCAATATCGAAATACTGCACAAGCGCAAATGCCTCCGGTTTGCATACATCTGCTTTAAGCACCACCTGTATTTTCCCGGACTCGTCGACGACATCCCAAAACGAGAGCTTGCCGTGTCCGCGCATGGCGACAATGCGTCCCGCCACTGCTACAGCACTGCCATCCATCTCACGTGCCTGAGCGATCGTGTGCTCGCGCCGGACTTTCGGCGGATATGGATCCACGCCGAGTTTACGGAGGGAAGCCAGCTTATCTACCCGTGCTTTTTTGAGTTCATCTATAGTTGCCATACTGATAGTATACAAAAAATCCCGCTCATCGCGAAGAGCGGGACAATTTTCTTTTTTGTAAGATATTATTCAATATTCAATATCTTGTAGAGAATTTTTCCCGCCGGCGCTTCTACCTCTACCTTTTCTCCGACCTTCTTGCCAAGTAATGCCTTCCCGAGCGGCGATTCATGGGAGATTTTTTTACTTGCAGGATCTGCTTCCCACTCCCCTACGACGGTAAACTCTTCTTTTTTGCCATTGATATGGAGTGTTACTTTGCAGCCGACGTTGACTTGACCTTTTGCGTGGGTTGTCACAACCTTGACGTCATGGAGCACAACTTCCAGCTCAGCGATTCTGCCGTCAATAAAGGCGAGACTCTGTTTGGCATCGGTATATTCACTATTTTCCGACAAATCTCCCTGCTCACGGGCTGTGGCAAGGCGGGTTACAGCCTCCGGCCGCTTCACGTTTACGAGCTCTTCATGTTCTGCTTTGAGCGCGTCCAGACCTTCTTTTGTAACGACTACATGATTTATTGTCATAGTATCTTGGTTAAAAAAAACCTCCCCACGGTACCTATGCCCAGGGAGACAGATAATTTCTTCGTCTTTGGGCCGTATCAGGCTTCGGACGTAGCTAAGATTTTCTCAGACTCAACTCACCTTGTCAAGGCTGGAATCGAAGCAGCGCTTGCTTATCAAAATCCCTCTATACCCTGCAACTGCTGGTTCACCTGTGCATTAATGCCCTGTATGAATTGCATGGTCCATCGCACGGCAATTAACGTGGAAACAACAGTAATAGCCATACAGATAAAACCAATACGTTTACTGTCGGGATCATCCTGCCGCAGGTACTTAAACCCCCACCAAAGACCGATCGGCGGCAACAACAAACTTGCCACGTAATACATAATCTCCGTCATCCTGGTAGTGGAAAGCGGCTTCTCATGCAGATTCTTGCCGCAGTTAAAGCAAAAATAGTCCGTCTGCCGGACCATAGCGTGACACACGGGACATTGGAGTTCCATACATCTATTGTATACCGGTCATGGGAAAATATATATAAAATATTGGTTTGGTACCCCAAAACTCTTCGATTTCGAACAACTTCTCAAGGGATATGAAGCCATATCAGCAAATTTTGGTTCGAAACTCGCATCTATCGTCATTTGATCGTAATATCAGGATAATCGTTTGCCCGAACGAAAGGAATAAACTGTGCCTCAAATTTCAGGAAATATTCGCAAAGAGGTTGTTCGCAGATTAACTAGCAGCTCTCAATTTCGGGAGATTTGCGTAATGCAGAAACAAACACTCTTTTTGGGTGCAAATCAGCTAGCATGGAGAAATGTTGCCAATAGAAGATACGAGCAGTTGGAGGGTGTTATGAGAGCATTACCGATTGTTCAAAAGTATAGCGCGTCTCAACTAGAATTACTGGTCGCATCTAGTGCATTGGACCAACGTCCATCGCGTCATACTTGAATTAAATAACTGTACAAAGTTCACTTCCCACCCCATTCTTTGTACAAATTTTGTTCGATACATTCTTCAAAGATTTGAAGTTAAATTGAGGCTAAAACGGAGTACCCCGTGCCGGATTCTCCACTTCGCTTCAGAAAGCTTCGAGGAAGCTAAACTTCTTTAAAATATTCATTCAACATCGTGCGCAACGTCGTTTTACCTTTCGTCGTTTTTAAGTACATTTCCCTTCGTTTTGCATCTTTTCTATTCCGATAGGCTTCATAGTGAATTAATTCAAATGGTTTATGTCGTTTAGTTGAAGGAGTGTCCCCTTTGTTGTGTTCGGCAAAGCGTTTTTTAAGATTCTCTGTGTATCCAACATAGATCCATGAGGGTGTAGATTCGCTTTGGAGAACGTAGACGTAATAGAATTTCACAATCTAAGTATAAAGCAATGAAGCCTGACATAACATAAAAAAAGAAAGGGACGCACCGGGCGGTGCATCCCTCGCTTTCAAATAATAGAGTCAAACTGGTCCACAGCTTATCCGCTTCTCGTGGCGAAGCCGTGTACCGTATGGTACGCGGTACCCCGTGCGAGATTCGAACTCGCGATCTATACCTTGAGAAGGTATCGTCCTAGGCCGCTAGACGAACGGGGCGATGAGCCTATTTTACCATGTTCGGAACGTGCTGTATAATCTCCTCATGGGCAGTTTTATCGAAATTAACGACACGCTGCGGATAACCCGCGAGCAGGGATTCCCCAAAGAACTGGATTACGAACTACACAAAACCAAGCCATTCAGCGCCAAAGATTTCGAAGGCCGCGTGTTTGAATTCCGAGACAAGCCGAGCATCAGGATATACAAAGCTCCCCCGATACGGAATTTCCTGGTACAGGACATCGGCGGCAAATGGCTCTATTGGGGACTCATTCATATCCTGGAAGTGACACACGATTATGCCAAGCAAACGACGTCAGGAAAATTTGTTATCCAGTATATCTATACCCCGGAAGAAATGAGGTCCGCCCAGACCATAATCGATCGAGACTTTTCCACCGATTACTTCACGTGATCAAATTTTCGAAAAGATTACAGAACCATTGTCTACATCCCCAAGCGAGCTAGAATAAAGAGCAAAAAGAAATTCTTCGTGAGTATGTTTGACTTGTCCCCCAAATTTCCAATGAGGATCATTAATATAGACATATGCATCATCTACACCGGTAATTACTACCAGGTGAAAAATATCACTAAATGGCCTTCCTGGCACTCGGGAATACCATATCGAATTTTGAACAAGAGCTATTACCGGTCTACCTGCATTCGTTTCTTGCCTAATTTCCTTAAGTGTTGGTATTGCAACGTGCAACCTGCCACTATCTTGCAAATACGTAATAAAAACTTTTATTCCTTCACGATCTCTTTCAGAAATCTCCTGCCCTTCCAAGCGATTTTGAATGGCACGCAATAAAACAGGCTGAGAAAGAATCTTATCTTCAACTCGAAAAATCTTTGGATTATGTATTATTATTTCCGTGGTAAAACCTTTTCTTTTGAGATGTTGTGCAAGATGTGGCATATATGTCCCTACAGAACTAAGGAGTATGTCCCTTCGCAAATCTCCTAAAGATACAGGGATATGATAATAATCATAAAGCATTTTTAGGCACACCAACCCACATTCAACTGAATTAGTTTCTTGCAAAATCAAAGGAACAGATAAAGGAATAGTATTCATTTTTACAAATCAAATCGAAACATTTTTTCGGTAAACGCTCCACCGTTTTTTAGATAAAACGCATGTGCATCCGTAAGCTCCAAACCGCTATCCAGCTTAACAACGCTGACATTATGCTTGATGCAATATTTCTTTACCGCTTCCAAAAGCCGTGAGCCGACGCCTTTTCTTCTGTGAGATTTACTAACCACCACATCCTCAATGTGACCGCCGTAAAATCCATGACGAAGGTTTGGTAGGAGATAAAACGTGATAAGCCCCACAAGCTTTCCGTCATCCTCTGCCACAAATATCATGGTATCTTTTCGTGCTACCACCTCATCAAACATTGTGCCGCCGACTTTTGATGCTTCGATGTTATGCGGTGAATACCCTCGCTTTTGATTTATTTCTTCTCCCAGCTCGTCCATGAGCGTCAATACTTGCGGCTTATCGTTTATTGATGCAAATCGTATCGTCATAGGAATCATTATACCGTATGATACAATCTCCCCATGGAAGGCTCCCGGACGAAACGAAAACGTTGGATGCGGTTAATTTTTCTCATCATCGGAATCACCATTGTTACGACCGGACTGAAACGAACAGTATTTGCCCCCCGAAGCACGGTTATCTCCCCTATTCCAGATCTGCCTATGATACAGCCGACGAGCCAACCCAAAACATTTAACCTATTTAAAAAAACTAAAAGCCCGGACGACTTAACTGACAAAATTAATAATGCTATTGATGACTCATGGAGCGATTACTCCATCGTCGTCGAAGACTATGCGTCTGATTTTGCACTCAACATAAGTGAAGGAGAAATATTCGTCGCCGCGTCGGTGAACAAAATTCCTATTCTTGCTGTTCTCTACTACTATGCTGGCAAAGGAGAAGTAGATCTGGACCGCGATATCACGATCCAGGAAGCGGACATACAGAATTACGGAACCGGTTCTATCCGTTATGAAAAACCCGGCAGCGTATACTCCGTAAAAACTCTGGCTAAGCTCATGATCAAACAAAGCGATAATACCGCCGCCTACATCCTGGCAAACCATATCGTCGGCTTTCCCAAGCTTAAAGAAGCCGTAAGACAGTGGGGGCTGGTACAAACCGATATGGTCGCAAACAAGACGTCGAACAAAGATATCGCCAAACTCATGCGTATGATGTATGAGGGGAAAATCGCCGACCAGGCCGCGACGCTGGAAATGCTTTCGTTCCTCAAAGATACCGACCACGAAACAAGATTGCCGGCAAATCTCCCCGACAACGCGACAACCTATCACAAAATCGGCACCGAAGTCAGTGTCATCCACGATGCCGGCATCGTTACCGACGGCAAACACACCTATTACGTAGGAATATTTACCAACGGTACTGCAGAGGGAGAAGAAACGGATAAACAATTCGCTACGATTTCCAAAATCATCTACGATTACATGAAACAGTAATGGCTATTTCGCGGAAAACCGAAGACCGGGGATAGCAACTTTGAGCACCTCATCCATATGTTCCACAAAGTGGAATTTAAGGTCGCTCATTACCGATTTGGGAATATCCTCCAGATCTTTTTTGTTATTCTTGGGTAAAATGACTTCTTTTATCCCCGCACGGTGCGCGGCGATCATTTTTTCTTTCACGCCGCCGATTTCTAAAACTCTGCCCCGCAGCGTAATTTCTCCGGTCATGGCAACCAGTCTACGTGCAGCTTTCTTGCTGAGCGCGGATACTATCGCGGTCGCAATTGCCGCTCCTGCAGACGGACCGTCTTTAGGAACTGCGCCCTCGGGTACATGCACATGCACATCCAATTTCTGGTAAAACTTCTCCGGCAACTTGAGCGCTTTCCAGCGGCTCCGTACATAGGACATGGCAGCCTGGGCAGACTCTTTCATGACGTCACCCAATTGCCCGGTAAGGATGAGCGTTCCGCGACCCGGCATGAGAGCCACTTCAATAAACAATATGTCTCCTCCTGCCTCGGTCCAGGCCAGACCGGTAGACATACCGATTTCATCTTTTTTCTCCGCGAGCGATGACGTGAATTTGGTGGGTCCCAGGTACGCCTGCAGTTGATCGGGACCGATCTTGTATTTTTTCCGGTCTTTCGTATCTATTTCGGCAATTTTTTTGGCGGTCTTTCTAAACAGAGTTGCCACTTCGCGCTCCAGATTACGGACTCCCGCTTCTCTGGTATAACGGCGAATAATTTCCCGAAGTCCCTCGTCAGAAAGTTCTACAACACCCGTAGGAATTCCATGAATAACGCGTTGTTTCTCAAAGAGGTAATCATGTGCGATGTGGAATTTCTCATCCTCAGTGTATCCGGCGAACCGGATAATTTCTAATCGGTCGCGAAGCGCCGGGGGAATGGTATCCAGCTGGTTGCAGGTCGTGATGAAAAATACCTCGGAAAGGTCATACGGAACCTCCAGGTAATGATCGGAAAATGCATAATTTTGTTCCGGATC
>CAYSAP010000001.1:65785-86865 GCA_964429085.1 uncultured Gammaproteobacteria bacterium
GCGCCTCAAGGAGCGCCGATGACGGATCGCCGCGGAAGTCTGCTCCCACTTTGTCTATTTCATCGAGCATGAACACAGGACTTTTGGTCCCTGCCTGCTTAATGCCCTGAATAATTCTTCCCGGCATAGCGCCGACGTACGTTCTGCGGTGACCTCTGATCTCTGCTTCATCCCTAATTCCTCCGAGAGACATCTTCACGAATTTTCTTCCCAAAGACCGGGCGATAGATTTGCCAATAGACGTCTTTCCGACTCCCGGCGGGCCTACGAAACATAAAATTGTGGGAGCTGATTTATTTCCTTTTTTCTCCGGCTTGCCGTCTTCCTTCTTATCCCCTTTTGCCGGTTTCTCGGCTGCGTCTTCCGCGCCTCCGCGCAGTTTCATGACTGCCAAAAATTCCAAAATACGTTCTTTGATCTTACCCAGTGCGTAATGATCGTCATTGAGGACCTTTTCCGCATCGGAAAGATTTACTTTGTTTGTATTCTCCTCAGTCCACGGGACTTCTACGAGCCAATCCAAATAGGTACGCACATACGACGCTTCGGGATTGTACTGGGACATTTGCGTCAGGCGGCGAAGTTCTTTTTCTGCCTTATCTTTCACTTCCTGCGGCATACCTGCTTTTTTGATTTTATCGGCCAGCTCCTTGAATTCTTTGTTCTCAACATCGTCGCCGAGTTCTTTTTCTATGGTCTTGATGCGCTCGCGGAGCACCTGTTCTTTCACATTTTTCTCAAATTTCTCCTGGGTCTTAGTCGCGATCTTGCGTTCCAGCTCCAGCACCTTTACCTCTTTGGCGAGATACGCCGCTTCTTTTTCGAATCGTGCTTTGACGGAGTTTATCTCCAGCAATTCCTGGCGTTCGTTTGATTTGGTATCCAGAATTCCTGCAAGCTGGTACGAAAGCGTAGCCGCCGACATGCCGGACATGATATTCATGAAGGTAAGGAAATCCATTGTTTTCCCCAGTTTTACTGCCTGCCGCAACACGCCGGTAAGGTGATTAAACAGCGCTTTAGTTTCGTCATCATCTTCTATAACATCTGCGACATCGGCGATCCTCGCCACAAAAAACGGCTCAACCGCTTCGTATGATGTCAGTTCTACTTTTGCGATTCCACGCACCAGCGCGTTTATTTCGCCTTCGTTGCGCATCATCTGCACAATCTCCCCCACCGTGCCGATCTGGTACAAATCGCTCGGCGTCGGATCATTGATATTGGGGTTTCTCTGCATCACCAGCACGACGCGCTTGCCGGCGTTTTGTGCAGCCTCTATGGCCGCCACAGATCGCTGTCTGCCGAATGTGAGAATCATCTCCGTGTCAGGAAACACGATACCGTCACGAATAGGAACGACCGGAAGCATTTGGTTTGGATTATCAAGTGAAGTATTCATAAAGATATTTAGCACTCTAGTATACCAAGTGCTAACAAAATGTCAATAGAAGCTTGTCCCAATGTAACACTTCAAGAGGCAATCGGATCAGCGGCTCTCCCTGGAGCGCAGACTCCAATCCTTCGCTCGTTGGCCTATCTTCCTTATATAACACGCCGAGCGGTATTTTGTCACCCCACTCCATAGACTTCTCGATCGCCACGAGCTTATTATCCGGAACATATCCGATCCCGTCCAGTTTATACAGCCTCGACCGATACCACTGATACGTATGAATTTTGTCAAACGTCACACACGGCTGTAATACATCAAGCACCGCAAACCCTTTGTGGTTCATTGCCTCTGTCATAAGTACGGTAAGTCCCGGGAGGTCCCCGGCAAACCCGCGCGCGACAAAGGTGGCACCAGAAACGATTGCAAGGGCGAGCGGATTGACCGGCGCATCCGTGCTGCCTTCCGGCGTCGACTTCGTCTTAAATCCCGGCTTGGCGGTTGGAGAAGCCTGACCGGTTGTAAGCCCATACACCTGGTTATCATGGATGATCACCGTAATATCCGGATTTCTTTTCGCTGCATGGAGAAAATGATTGCCTCCCTCACCCAAACAATCCCCGTCGCCGGATACCACGACAACCGGCAATGTGTGATTGGCGAGCTTAGCTCCCTGGGCAACCGGCAGCGCCCGGCCATGGAGACCGGCAAATCCGTACATCCGCATCCAATCGTACATATTACCATGGCATCCCACACCATAGACGACAAGCCCGTCATCAGGCCCGATACCCAACTTGGCAAAAGCTCCCTGGAGCGACTTCCAGATGCCGAAATCTCCGCATCCCGGACACCAGGTGGGTAAAAATCCGGTATTATATGATTCTGCTGTTAATGACGCCATATTAGATAAGCTTACTCACTATTTCTTCCGGTAACCACGGTCTCCCATCATATTTTAACAACTTTTCCGTCACTTCTATGCCTGTTTCTGAACGGATGAGATGCGCGAGCTGTCCCGTGGCATTCTGTTCAACATCGACTATCCGTTTTGCGGTGGAAAGCAGTGCCTTCGTCTCTGTGGCCGGGAACGGATATATCCATGGGTACGTAATAACGGCAACCTTTTTTCCTTGGCTCCGCAATGCCTCCATTGCCATTATGACCGACCCTTTTGTCGTTCCCCAGGTCACCAGGGTGATATCAGCGTTTTCATCGCCGGTATACACGGGTTTCATAATGACCGACTCTATCGCACTAACTTTCCGTAGGCGCTTCTCTACCATGGTACTCCGCATATTGGCCCGATCCGTCATATGGCCCATGCCGTCATGCTCATAGGAATTCGCATAATACTGTCCGTGTTTGGCTCCCGGTACGCTCCGGGGAGACACGCCGTCAGCGCCGGAAGGATCGTACCGCTGGAACTGTCCCTCGGGAACCCCGGTATCATCGATAAGTAATGCACCCCTATCGACCGTTACCGGCTTTTGAAGTTGGGAAAGCGGTATGCACCACTGGCTTTCATTAAGGTATTTATCCGTAAGGACAAACACCGGAATTTGATAGCGATCCGCAAGATTAAATGCCATAGTCGTCAAACTGTATGCTTCTTCTGCGTCCGAGGGTGCTAAAATAATCCGGGCAAACTCTCCGTGTCCGGCATAGATAGCAAACAATAATTCCCCTTGTTCCGTATAGGTCGGCATGCCGGTAGCAGGACCTACCCGCATCCCGAGATCGATAACCAACGGTGCTTCTACCATACCGGCAAGTGACAGTCCTTCTACCATAAGCGCAAAGCCGCCGCCTGAGGTTGCAACCATACTCCTTACCCCTGCAACAGACGCGCCGATTGCCATATTGATTCCCGCTATCTCATCTTCCGGCTGCTTATAGACGATACCGAATTCTTTTGCGTGGTCAGCCAGAAACGTAATGATTGCATTAATCGGGGTCATGGGATAAATTGCGGCAAATTTAAGTCCTGCCCGCACCGCACCTAAGCCCACTGCCTCACTTCCGTTTACTATCGCCTGCTTTTCCGTAATGGTCCCCGGCGATAAATTCATATCCTGCAAGTCTTTATAGTGCGTTTTGACATAGTCAAATCCTGCGCGGGCGATTTTTTCATTTTGATTTACAACGTCGTCCCCTTTGCGGATAAACTGGTCGTGAATAACCGAAAATAACGCTTCAAATGGTGCACCCAAAAATGCTGCACTCGCGCCTAACACTACGGTATTTCGCATGACGATATCCGCATGAAGTTCACTCACAATATCCCGAAGCGGTAAAGGGATGAGTGTCACGGGTTTGGGGAAGTCAGCAGCAACCCACTCCTTTTCCTTGGGGTCATACAACACATACGCGCCCTCGCTTAGTTCGGCTTTATGAAACTCTATAGTCTCTGCGTTCAGGGCGACGAGAATATGAAGCTCACGGTTCATCCCGTAAAAAGGGGTGCTGCCAATACGCACGGAAACCACGTTATGTCCTCCGCGGATGAGCGAGGGATAGTCATTAACGCCAAATACGTGGTATCCAGTTCTCGCAAACGTGCGGGCAAGCATGGTGCCCGACGACATGATGCCGAAGCCCGCTTCCCCGCCGATAGTCCACGTTACTGTGTCCCTCATAACTTTATAGTATGTAGTCGTGAGATGTCCGACAAATCATGCGGAAATCCGTCTTATATAAGTATACCTGATTATTACGGATAAATTTGTTTGCCGTTCTCGTCCGTGATAAAAATTGCCATGACGGGACACCCTTTTGCAGCCTCAAGAAGTGCGTTATCCGTTTCTTCTTCCGACGTATCTAATATTATGGCCTTCGCCTCATCATCGAGCGCCCAGGCGCGGGGTGCAAGTGCGATACAGGTTGCCGCCCCGATGCAGAGATCGCGGTCTATCCGCATGGTCCAATTCCGTATTTTTCTCACCATTTTCGGGTCGTTTGCGTCCATATTTATTGAATATACCGTAACGCCATAAAAACGACAATCGATTATTTTACAGATTGAATCGCTTTATGAATCGCCTCCAACGGAAGAAGTGCGCATTTCACCCGCGACGGCGTCAGCGTTGTCCCCAATATCGCTTCTACATCCTGAAGCGTCAATTTCATCACGTCTTCCACCCGCATACCGGTAACTTTTTCGGTAAGCATCGAAGCGCTCGCCTGGTTGATCGCGCAACCTTCGCCGTTAAAACAGATTGCTTCTATGACTTTTTGTTTGCCGGTGCTCAATCGTATTTCGATAACGATACGGTCTCCGCAGCTTACATTACTTTCTTCGCTTGTCACGTTTGCACCGTCGAGGTGACCGAAATTTCTCGGGTGCTTAAAGTGGTCGAGAATTTGTTCGCGATACAGGTCCATTAGGAAAAAACCTTTTTAACCTTTATTAACCCCTCTATGAACGCATCAATATCTTCTGTTGTCGTATAGACATACAACGAGGCTCGAGCGGTTGAAGTAACAGCCAAATACTCATGAAGCGGCATGGCGCAGTGGTTGCCTGCGCGGATACATATATTATCCTCATTGAGGAGCTGCGCGATATCATGAGGATGCGCATTTTTCATCGTACAGGCAAATACTCCGCCGTGCACGTCGGGATCCTTGGGACCCATGAACGTAAGACCTTCCACACGGTTAAATTGCTTCAAGGTATATGTGACCAACTCACGTTCGTGATCACGGACATTCTGCATTCCCAAGCGGGTCAGATACGTTATAGCGGCGCCAAATCCGATAACTCCGGCTATATGCGGCGTACCGGCTTCAAACTTATGCGGAGCCGATTTAAAAACGGTACGCAACTCATGCACTTCGGAAATCATGTCCCCGCCGTAGTTAAACGGTTTCATCTCTTCTAATAGTTCGAGTTTACCCCACAGTACGCCAATACCGGTCGGCCCCAGCATTTTGTGGCTGGAAAATGCAACGAAATCCGCTCCCCAGTCCGCGACATTGACCGGCATATGCGGGACTGCCTGCGCCGCATCAACGAGTACCAAACACTTCGGATTGAGTCGTTTTACTGTTCGAACAATTTTCTTAATCGGAGTTATCGTTCCAAGCACATTTGACGCTGCAGTAACTGCAACAAGCTTAGTTTTTTTGGTGATTAGCTTTTCGAGCGCGCCGACATCCAATAACCCCTCAGCATCCATGTACCAAATATCGACATCCACTCCGCGACCGCTACCCAACTGCTGCCACGGCACGAAATTAGAATGATGTTCCATGATTGTCGTCACTATCCGGTCTCCGGGAGCAAACGCATGAAGCAGTAAACTATACGCCACCAAATTTATAGACTCGGAGGTGTTTCTGGTGAAAACAATCTCATTAGCGGTTGATGCGCCGATAAATCGCGCGGTCAACTCACGCGCTTTTTCATATTCCGACGTCGCCTCCTCACTGGTGGTATAAATCCCGCGGAACACATTGGCCGTATACCTTGTGTAATACTCATTTTCTTTATCGATAACCTGCTGTGGCTTGAGCGACGTTGCCGTGGAATCGAGATACACAATCCGTTTGCCGTTTATGGTGCGCTGAAGATGCGGAAAATCTTTTTGAATGAGTTTCGGATCAAACATATGACGCTCTTTTCTCCAATGCTGCTATCTGCCCCTCCACGGCCAATCGATCTGTGCTATCAGAAATTAACGTGAGGGCGCTTGCAAGAAATCCTGATGTTATCATATCGCGTCCCATGTCACGGTCAATACCCCGGGTAGCCAAATACCATAGTTCGTTCTCATCAAGCGTTTTAACCACCGCGCCGTGAGTACACCGCACGTCATTGGCGAGAATTTCCAGCGCCGGCGAACTGGTGGCGTGCGTATGTTCGTCGAGCAATAAATTTTCATTCCGTTGATACGCATCGGTTTTTTGCGCACACAGATCCACGAGTATGCTGCCTTCATAAAATATCTCGCTCGATCCCGAAAGCACGCTTTTGACTAGTAAATTACTTGTCGTATTCGGAGCCTTGTGGTGCTGGAGCGTATGCATACGAATCCGTCCGTGTTTACTCCCGGTAATAAGTCCGATGATAGTTGCAACAGCCCCCCTGCCTGCCAAATGCACAGACGGAGATACCTCCATCTCAGTATCTCCTGTGACCATGTAGACGAGCGTTAAACGGGAATTTTCCTGCACAATATACTCTTCATGAGAAGTACCATGAGAAATTTTTTTTACGATAACGGCGTTATTGATTATGATTTTCATCCGACTGAGCCTTCCATTTGCAGTTGAATCAATCTGTTCATCTCTACTGCGTATTCAAGCGGCAATTCGCGGACAATAGGCTCGATAAATCCATTAACGATCATGGACTCTGCCTGCGGCTTGGAAATTCCCCGGCTCTGCAGATAAAAAAGCTGCTCATCGCCTATTTTTGATACCGTCGCTTCATGTTCTATCTGCGTCTTGTGTTCGTTAATTTTCATCGTGGGATACGTATCGGAACGCGAAGATTCGTCGAGAATCAGGGCATCACATACCACTTTTGATTTGCAGTGTTTCGCTCCCGGGAACACTTCGATCAAGCCCCGGTATGACGTACGTCCGCCACCACGGCTGATAGATTTGGAAATAATCTGCGATGTCGTTTCCGAGGCATAATGCACGGCTTTGCCTCCCGCATCCTGATGCTGGCCGGGCCCGGCATACGCGATAGAGAGAACCTCACCGCGGGCTTTCCGCCCCATGAGATAGATACTCGGATATTTCATCGTCACTTTGCTTCCCAAATTTCCGTCCACCCATTCCATGGTCCCCTCTTCTTCCACACGTGCACGTTTAGTTATCAGGTTATAGACGTTATTGCTCCAATTCTGGATGGTGGTATAACGCACCCGCGCTCCTTTTTTAACAATGATTTCGACAACCGCCGAATGCAGCGAATCACTCGAATATATCGGCGCGGTACACCCTTCAATATAATGTACGTAACTTCCTTCTTCCGCTATGATAAGCGTCCGCTCAAATTGCCCCATGTTTGCTGCATTGATACGGAAATACGCCTGAAGCGGCAATTCGACTCGCACCCCTTTCGGTACATACACAAATGGCCCGCCGCTCCACACACTCGTATTTAACGCAGAAAATTTATTGTCTCCGCTCGGTATAACGGTTCCGAAATGCTGCCGGACTATCTCGGGATACTCGCGCAAAGCAGAGTCCATATCGAGGAAAATAACGCCCTTTTTTGACAGTGATGACTGAATGCTCTTATATACAACCTCACTCTCATACTGTGCGGATACTCCTGCCAGAAACTTCTTTTCTGCTTCAGGGATACCGATCCTGTCATACGTATCCCGTATTTCTACCGGCAAATCCTCCCAACGCTTCGCTTTTTTGTCGGTCGGCTTGATGTAATAAAAAATGTTATCGAACTTTATAGTAGAAAGGTCCGCTCCCCAGGTTGGAAGCTTTTTTTTCTCAAAAATCATATGTGCCATGAGACGCCGGTCCAGCATCCAGGCGGGTTCTCCTTTGTGTAGGCTGATGTTGCGCACACCATCAGCGTCCAGTCCCCGCTCGGACTTAAAGACGTAGTTCTCTTTCTTATGAAAGCCGTATTTATATTTGCCGAATCGCGGTGATTTCGTTTTCATAATCGGATGCGGACGAAGGCTCTCAGGAAAGGTATGTGCTGTACCCTTTGGATTCTATCTTTTTGGCAAGCGTATGATCGCCCGTGTCAACAATTTTTCCGGCAACCAGGACATGAACGACATCGGGTTTCACATACCGGAGAATCCGCTGATAGTGCGTAATAATGAGCACCCCCACGCCCTGCGCGCGAAGTACGCTAATCCCTTTTGATACGGCACGGAGCGCATCGACATCAAGCCCTGTATCTATTTCATCAAACACTACAAATTTATGCGGCAGCACTAATGCCTGCAGCATCTCAATTTTTTTCTTTTCTCCCCCGGAAAATCCGTCATGAATACCCCGGCGTAACATTTCTTCCGGCAGCCGCAATGTTTTTGCATGCGCTTTTACCATATCGGTAAATGCCCCGATGGACATGCTGCCCACCTGAAACCTTCTCGCAAGCACGGGATTTTGCACGGATCTACCCTTTTTTCCGTCCTTTGGTTGCACAAGCAGTTCATACGACGCCCGAAGCAAATTCATCACGGTCACCCCCGGTATAGCAATCGGTGATTGAAAAGCCAAAAATAACCCCGCCTTTGCTCGTTCCTCCGTAGGAAACTTGAGAATGTTCTTTCCGTTTACAATAATTTCTCCTTTACTCTTATATGCTGGATGACCTAGCAGTACCGATGCGAGTGTAGACTTGCCGCTGCCGTTGGGCCCCATTACCGCATGGACCTCACCGGCGCGGATGGTCATATTCACGCCGTGCAGTATTTCAGTGCCTACTACACTTGCACGCAAATGAGAAATAGTTAGTTTCATAATCGATCAGATACACGGTCGTTTTTCCCCATAAAGGCCTCAAGCAACCCCACATACCGGAGGACAAAATATTCCTGCGCAAAAAACGGGTTATTGGGAATATCCTGGTATTTTGCCAATATCGGTTGCTGGGTGGCATGGGAGAGCATTGCCTTGTGCTTTGCCGGGGCAAAACGCTTTATATTGATGACCGTGGTAACCCGTTTATCTTCTACCCCACGCACCGGCTTATCAAATAATTCTCCCGGAAAATACTTGTGGTTGACAACATAAGAAATAACTGACTCAGGAAAACATGCATAGTAGAGTTTTGGCGGATTTGGGTCACTGGGATTTTCATCGGCTCTCGTGCCTGCATAGACTTGAAAAGCAAATGTTGCCGCGTACGACATTTTTATATGATCAGGATGGTTGGTAATACCGGCGGGTTCGTGTGTGATAACGACATCGGGCTTCGTTTCTTCCATGATCCGGATAAGGTCATTTTCAATCCCGCCCGGATGGGTATCTTTCAATGTGCCGTCTTTATAATCCAGAAAGGTAACAGACCGTACTCCGAGTTGGACCGAAGCATATCCCAATTCTTTTGTCCGTATCTGTGAAAGCGTGGCCGCAGCCGTGGGCTCGACACCACCCCAATTACCGGCATCACCCCGGGTTGCACAGACGAGTTCCACGTTCCAACCGGCCTTTGCATATTTTGCCAGGGTGCCTCCCGCAGCCACTGACTCGTCATCGGGATGAGCGAATATGCCCAGTAGCGTACTCATGAAGCGTATAGTAACCTATTTCACAAAAAAAGAGAACGTTATTTCTTCGCGACGAGCACTTTGTACAACCAGTACAATCCGGATGCACCAACCAAGATATACACTGTTTGCATGAGTAAGGGACTGGTTCCGAATATGATCTGTATGAGATCCATCTTAAACGCACCGACTAATCCCCAATTGAGCGCTCCGACTGTCACGAACACCCATGTAGCCCATTCAAACTCAGACATTTTCATCTTCATAAATATATTCACCTCCTTTAGAAATACTTAACGAATATATGAGTTTAGTATTTCTTAAGTCCGCCGATAATCGCCCCGTGAGCCGCACTACGAATAGTAGATAAGGCGAACGGTAAGATCAGGCGGACAACATTATAACCATCGGATTACCAGGTAACACCAATACTGTGCAAATCCTTTTTGAATTGTGCAACGGTCGTATACACAAAACCATGGATATCGGATGACTTTGCCAATACTACATATGCTTCCATGTCATCAATAAATACACAAGAGTCCGCCTGAAGATGAAATTTATTGAGGAACGTCACAAACACGTCTTTTCCCTGTGATTTAGATTTACCTTCTATATGAGAACTAAACACACCGTCAAAGTGTGCATACAGACCCCTCGCTTCATTAAACTCATGATGCACTTCTATCGTGTCCGTGAGCAAATAGACCGGATATGTTTTTCGTAAACGCCGGATGCTATCAAGCAACCCGGTATTTACCTCAGCGGCATCGTTTTCATACAGCGTTTTCCACCGGTCGAGCAGTATGTCAATCGGCTCCGTCGTACCGATCTCCTGCTTTATTTTTTCTAAGAATGCCACAGAGGGTAATTCCCCGGTGAGTAACGCGTCTTTGTGCTCATGCCAAATCTCCCGCCCCCGTACCGCACTCAAATCAAAAACCGCAGAAATAATGGAAGGCATAAGGTTATGCGCATGCCGGATGATGACCCCTCCTAAATCAAAAATGAGTGCTCGTATCATATTGTTAATGCCACGTATCAAATGCACGAATCATCGCGAGGCGTTTCTCACTCCCGTCATATGTGGAAGCAAACCACGCATCCAGCGTGGCATATATCGATTCCTCAGATGCTTGCCATCCTACAAGACATAATACATTGCAGTTGTCTTTCTCTTTCGCCCATGTCGCTACTTGCGGGCTTGTTGCCAGTACAGCCCGAACACCGGAGAATTTGTTTATCCCGACTTCGACGCCCACTCCTGTGCCGCAGGAAACTATCGCGCTGTCTGCGGCGGCACTTCGTACTTTTTCTGCAATTGGCGGCAGCATTTTCTCAAGCGCGATATCAGCTTCCGGCTGTTTCACACCCAAGTTGGTGAAGGAAACACCACGTTTTGTCAGGTATGCTATCACCAGTGAAACTGCCTGCCACCCATGTTTGTCTCCGGCGATATATATCATAAAATGAGGATGATTGACTTGCTGACTATTTATACTATTATATAGTGGATCGGTATGAAACTGAAAAATAAAGATATTTCCGTCTGCATCTGGTCGGAAAATTACGAAAAGTTAGCTAAATGGTACGAGGATGTCCTCGGATTTTCCGTCCGGGAACGACTCACGCTTCCTGACGATACCGGCGTCGATTTTGATTTCGCGCACACATACTTTTATATAGGTAAGCACGATAAAGTGAAGGGGAAAAACAAGGATCCGTATCGGATGATGGTTGGATTCAATGTCGATAGCATCAGCCAGACATATAAAGAACTCAAGGACAAAAAAATTACATGGATCGCCAAACCCTTTAAAGCGCCGCCGGGCGGGTTTTGGTGCATGACTATAGCTGACCCCGAAGGAAATATTATCCAGTTCTTCGGACAACAATAATTCTTAAGCTGTTTTTCAGTTCCAAGAGTATAATCAGTTCCATGAGAATTCTCGTCGTGGAGGACGAACATAAAATTGCCGCTGCGATAAAAAAAGGCCTCGAACAGGAAAAATATGCCGTCGATGTGGCTTTCACCGGTACCGACGGATATGATCTCGCAGTTTCGGAGGATTATGACGTTATCCTCCTGGACCTCATGCTTCCCGGCATGGACGGGATAGCGTTGTGCCGCGCTCTGCGCACAAAAAACATTCACACTCCCGTCCTCATGCTTACGGCCAAAGGACAGACAGACGACAAAATAGCAGGCCTTGATAGCGGAGCGGATGATTACCTCACCAAACCTTTTTCATTCGAAGAACTTCTTGCGCGAATTCGTGCCCTGGCCCGGCGCCCCAAATCCACCCTAGGAAGCGTGCTTACCGTCGGCAACCTCAACCTTGACCCGAAAACCTATCAGGTGACCCGTGACGGAAAACTCATTCCCCTTTCCAGTAAAGAATTTTCCCTCTTAGAGTATCTTATGCGCCATCCTAATCAGGTACTTTCGAAGGATCAGATCATCGCGCACGTCTGGGACTATGACGCGGATATCCTCCCGAATACGGTCGAGGTGTATATCAAAAATCTCCGCAACAAAATCGATACACCGTTTTCCAAAAAATACCCTGCACGTATTCATACGGTGCGGGGATTCGGATATAAGATAGGATAACCATATTATGTTTCATGCAGCGCGACTCAAATTAACAGCCTGGTATCTTGTCATCATCATGGTGGTCAGTATATCATTCAGCGCAGTAATTTATCGTGCACTGACCATAGAATTGGAACGGTTCGGCCGCATACAACGGTACCGCATAGAACACCGCTTAAGAAACGACATTCTTATCCCTTTGAACGACTCGCTCGCCCCTCCTCCGATGCTTCCGATAGATGATCCGGAGCTCGTCGAATATATCAAACGCCGTTTACTTGTGACGCTGGCTATAGTAAACAGTTCGATATTTATTCTCTCAGGATTATTGGGGTATATGCTCGCAGGCCGCACACTACGGCCAATTGCGGAAATGGTAGACGAGCAACATCGATTCATCTCGGATGCAAGCCACGAGCTCCGCACCCCATTAACGGCGCTTAAAGCCATGCTGGAAGTACATCTCCGTGACAAACAACTTACCCTCCAATCAGCCAAGTCGGTGATACGCGACAGTATAGAGGAGGTAAACACGCTCCAATCGCTCTCGGATTCCCTGTTAACCCTGGCCCAATACCAGAAATCCAATTCGGCAACTCATTTTGAAAAACTCGACCTTACCGCCCTACTGGAGGACGCCGTAAAAAGAGTAGCCCCGCTCGCCCATGAAAAAGATATTACTATCAAACAAACTGCGGCACGCGTGACCGTCACCGGAATCCGATATAGTCTGACGAATCTATTCATCACGTTACTGGACAATGCCATCAAGTACAGTCCCAAATCCGGTACGGTACATATACGGATCAAAAAGACTGACACAAACGCAGTTGTTGCCATCAAAGATGAAGGCGCCGGAATTGCACAAAAGGATTTGCCGAATATTTTTGACCGGTTCTACCGGGCAGACAGTGCGCGCACCAAAAACGCGCGAAACGGCTATGGCCTGGGTCTTGCGATTGCCAAAAAAATAGTTGATTTGCATCGCGGCACCATTACCGTTACCAGCAAACCGGGACATGGCAGCACATTTGCCGTTACGTTGTCCTGATGTTCAGCAATATTTCAGTATTGCCGCATAGAATACAAATATGAAGCGACTAGTGAATTGGTTTACGGGGCTCACAAAAACTAAAAAAGCACTTATTATTCTCACCCTTCTTCTCTTGGGTGGTTTCGGGTACTGGCGCATGCAAACGACTGCCGGCACGGCACCCACCTATCAAACTGCCCAGGCAGAAAAAGGAACACTCGTCGTGTCAGTATCCGTATCTGGACAGGTATCCAGCGCCAACAGCGCGGAAATTACCACACAAGCTTCCGGCGTCGTAAAAACAGTATATGTCAAAGACGGCGACAGCGTAAAAGCCGGCGATAAAATCGCCCAGCTGGATTTGGACCTTACCGGCCAACAGCGCGCGCAGCAGGCATATGCCAGTTACCAAAGCGCACAAAACAACCTCGGCACCGCCAAGGCAAACCTTTATACGTCACAGGCCACCCTGCTTACGGAGTGGGAATCTTTTATGGCCAAAGCCCAAAACTCGACGTATGAAAATTCGGATGACTCCCCCAATACAGGCAACAGACAATTATCTGACTTTGTTATCACACAGGACGAGTGGCTGGCAAGCGAGGCCAAGTACAAAGTCCAGCAAAACGCCATCGCTCAGGCGCAAACATCACTCTCATCTGCCTGGTTCAGTTATCAGCAATCTTCTGCAACGATAGTCGCGCCGATACCAGGCAAGGTTACCGGATTATCCCTGCAACCCGGCATCGTCATCAACGCACAAACCAATTCTTCCGGAGGTTCATCCAGTCAGCGCATTGCCAGTGTCAAAACAGATGCCCCGCCGACGGTAAGCCTCAACATCACACAAATCGATGCCCCCAAGGTCAAAGCAGGAAACAAAGCGACGCTGACATTTGATGCGTTTGCCGACAAGACGTTTACCGGAGAAGTGGTAAGTGTCGATACCATCGGGTCGGAAACATCGGGTGTTACCACCTATCCCGCCGTCATCAAACTGGACGGCGCGGTCGAAGGACTATTGCCGAACATGTCGGCCGCAGCCAACATTATAACGGCCACCAAAAATAATGTGCTGCTGGTACCTTCAACCGCAATACAAACACAAAATGGTGCCCCTTACGTGCGCATCATGAAAAACAAACAGGTCACCGAAACAGAGGTTACCACAGGACTTACCAGCGACAGTCAGACGGAAATAGTGTCCGGCATAAACGAAGGCGACACGATTGTCACCTCCTCGGTAACAAACGGGACATCAACTACCGGCAACACTCAATCCTCTTCCCCGTTTAGCGCCTTCGGAAGAACAGGAAGCGGCGGCAACAGACAAATTCAAATGATATCTCGGTAATCCCCGCGCTTTACCATATCAAACAAAAAATGATTGCGGGGTAACATATATATGATTTCTATCCGGCACATCACAAAAATTTACAAAACGGACGCAGGGGAAACAAATGCGCTTGACGACGTATCCTTTGAAATAGCCAAGGGAGAATTCGTCGCCATTATGGGCCCCTCCGGCAGCGGCAAATCCACGCTCATGCACATATTGGGAGCGCTCGATCTTCCGACAAGCGGCACGTATATGCTTGACGGCGAAACCATATCGGAATTATCCGAGGATGAACTCGCCGATATGCGTAACCGCAAAATCGGGTTTATCTTCCAGGCATTTAATCTGCTGCCAAGAACCACGGCAATCAAAAACGTCATGATCCCCATGATGTATGCGGGCATTCCGAAAGAAGAACGGCTTGAACGTGCGGAAAAATATCTCAAAATGGTAGGCCTCAAAGACCGTATGTACCACACATCCAATCAAATCTCCGGCGGCCAGCAGCAGCGCGTCGCTATCGCCCGCGGACTGGCCATGAACCCGGCAATCTTACTGGCTGATGAGCCGACGGGAAATATTGCATCCGCACAGGCGGAAGAAATCATGAAAATATTTGAGGAATTAAATGACAAGGGACATACCATTGTCATGATTACCCATGAACCGGATATTGCCCATCATGCCAAGCGCATCATCATCCTGCGGGACGGCAAAATAATTTCCGATGTCAAAAACGGCAAAAAGAAACGCATATGGACTACAAAGAAATCATAACGGAAGCATTAAGCACATTGACGATAAACAAACTCCGGACGGGGCTGGCAGTACTGGGGATCATCATCGGTATCGGAAGCGTCATCGCACTGATAAGCCTCGGGCAAAGCAGTCAGAAATCCATCGAAAACCAGATCCAGTCACTGGGATCCAATATTCTTACCGTCCAACCCGGCAGCCTAACAAGCGGAGCTGTTCGGGGTGCGGCCGGCGGCAGCACCACACTCACCAATGTCGATGCAGAAGCCATCAAAGCCTCAACGGCATTGACAACGGTATCCCGTGTATCTCCCGAGTATTCCGGCAGAAGCCAAGTAACTGCAGGCAGAAACAACACCAACACGCAAATAACAGGGGTGGAACCGCAGTACGCGGATATCCGTAAGGTAACGCTTTCATCAGGCACATTCATCACGGATGCGCACACGAAAGCGCTATCCAAAGTCGCCGTCCTCGGGCCAACGGCGGCCGCGGATCTATTCGGGGATACTATCGATCCTGTCGGTCAGACGATACGTATTAATGGACAAACACTCACAGTCATTGGATTAACGGTAAGTAAGGGCGGCAGCGGATTCAACAACCCTGATAACGCCATATACGTACCGCTGTCGACGGCGCAAAAAATACTCTTTGGTGCCAATAACCTTACCAGCATCGCCGTGGAAGCGAAAAATCCTGACGTTATGACTGAAGCACAAAATGAAATCGGATATTTCCTGCTGGCCCGCCACAAAATTACGGACCCGGCAAACGCCGATTTTATGATCATGTCCCAAAACGACATATTAAGCACGGTGTCCCAGGTAACAGGAACCTTCACTACCTTACTGGGTGGCATTGCTGCCATCTCGCTGCTGGTCGGCGGCATAGGGATCATGAATAACATGCTGGTAACGGTCACGGAGCGTACGCGTGAGATCGGACTCCGGAAAGCATTGGGTGCCAAAAAACGCCTGATCATTATCCAATTTCTGACCGAGGCGATACTTCTCACCATTATCGGAGGATTTGTCGGCATGCTATTGGGTATCGTCATTTCCTATGTACTGACACGCGTTATGAATATGCCGTTCACCGTTTCTCCGTTTGCCATCATGCTCGCACTCGGCGTTTCCGGAGGAATAGGCATCTTATTCGGCTGGTATCCTGCCAAAAAAGCGGCAGACTTACAACCGATCGAGGCATTACGATATGAATAAACAATGGCGATCCGCCATATCTTACTTTGCGCCTTTTCACTACTATTCGTAGACGGCGCAAAGAGCGATTATCGGCGGACATAAGAAACTATAAACTCGAAGACTCGTTAAAAGTTTCTAATGAAGGAGGTGAATATAGATGAAACAAAACAACAAAACAAATCTTACTGTTATAGCGCTCATACTAGTCGTCGCAGCGGGCGCGGGAGGGTTCTTTGCGGGCATGAGGTATCAGCAAACGAAACGATCTTCCGCGTTTTTACAACCGGGAAATGGCCAAAATCGCCCGGGGGGCATGATGAGAACAGGAAACGGTGTGACACGCAACGGGTTTCGGCCGGTTGCCGGCGAAATCATAAAAAGCGATGACACATCGATTATCGTCAAACTCGCAGACGGCAGCAGCAAAATCGTATTGGTAACCGAAAAAACGGAAATACGCAAAACGGACTTCGGCGCCAAAAGCGATCTCGCAACCGGAGTACAAGTTGCAGTATTCGGCTCCGAAAATACGGACGGATCAGTCACCGCACAAAACGTCCAGATCAATCCGCAACGGATGGGAATAAACGCGCCGACGCCGACAGCAACTCAATGAAATCTGGCTTCCCGGCGATTAATGCTGTATGATAAATTACAAAGAAGGTGACACGGATACCATTGAGTTTGCACCAAAACAGGCAGGGACATTTGAGTACTACTGCTCTGTCGGTAAGCACCGTGCCATGGGCGGATCGATTGGTTATAGTAGCTCACAGCTCAAGGCTCACCGATACAGGCAGATGATCGGATCCTTTGGATTCCCCTACCCGGAACTCGCCGGTCTTGAGATCATGAGAGACAAAAATATAATCCAGTTTCCACTGAACCTTCTCCGATTTGCACACTTCACACCCGTCGGGATACAGGCACCATGACGGTGTGTTGTTAGGATCCGTATCTCGGAACGTCCGGCGCATTATGGTAATGCTACGGCTTTCGGGTAATGAGTTGAAGTCCCCCATAATAACAGTGTTATCTTTCGGGGCTTTGCTAATCAGGCTGGCTACTTGCTCTTCCTGAAGCACCGAGGGTTGTTGGTGCGAGTGAATAAGATGCACGGATATGATATGGAGTGTACGTCCATCAATATCGATATCGGCCTGCATTGCCGTCCTGGATTGCTCTGCCGACAATACATGGATCTTGTTTTCTACAATCGGATATTTGCTCAATACTGCGTTTCCGCGATATGCCTCTTTCCCATCAGATGCATAGTGCATACTGCGCGCATACACATAGGAGTAGCCAAGCGCTTCCGCAATCGTACGGGCGGTATTTTCTTCGTCCCCCTGTTCCTCTACTTCCTGCAGCGCGATAATATCTGCCTTTGCATGACTCAAATACCCCGTTACTACCGGTAAAAATAAGCCGCCCCAGATATTCCACGATATGAGCTTGATCGACATAAATTATATTTGTTTTTGATACAGCGCTGATCTCCGATACTCTTCTTTTTGGACTTTCTGCAATGCGAACCCGAAAGATTCGTACATTGCGCGCAATTTGCCTTCGTCCGCGTCGGTATCGACGCGCACCAACCCGATGGTTTGTTTCTTGGCTAGCGTTGCTGCAAAATCCATGAGTATTTGGGGTATACCCTTTCCGGCAAATGCACGGGATACGCAAAGCCAATGGATATAGAGCGCCGGTTGAGCATTGTCCCCGTCAACCGTTTTCCAATCCTGGCTGTTACGCGCTATTTGCAATCCTGCCGCAGCTGCGGGCACGCCGTCGACCAGCACGACATAAAATTCATCGGGCCGTAAATATCGGAGGAGAAATTCTTTGTTGAGATTCTCGGGTTTCCACCACTTGGTAGACTTTTTACCGCTATCAACTATCCACTTCCCTGCTTCCTGCATCACGCCGATTGCCCGATCCATGTCTCTTATAATAGCCACTGCTCCTGTTGGCTTCATGGTTTTACTTTGCCATTATCAACTTGACCAATGTATCTTTTCCTTCAAGCGTTTTGGACGAATAGATAATGACAGGATGATCTGCGCAATCTTCCTGAATCTTTTTAAGCTGCGTGTGCCGTTCGCTCATCGAGAGTTTGTCGACTTTGTTGGCAACGATAATAAACGGTATGTTGTTATCCGTTAGAAGATTGATCGACTCGCGGTCGTAATCCGTGAGCCCGACTTTGGCATCCATGATAAGCACCGCAAGTTTGTGATTCACTTCGGACCGGAATAAGTACCACGCGATAAGTTTGCGGTAATGTTCCAACGCCTCGCGACTCCGCTTGGCAAACCCGTATCCGGGCAAATCGACAAAAAATATCCGGTGCTGCACGAGAAAAAAGTCCAACTTCACCGTTTTACCCGGCCTGCTGCTGGACCTGGCTAACTGTTTACCCACCAATGAATTGATGAGGCTGGATTTGCCGACATTGGAGCGGCCGAGGAATGTCACTTTCGGCTTATTATCCTTGATAATATCATCCGTACCGTTGATACTTTTAACGTAGACGGCCTCCAGGGGAATGCTCTGCATATGCCTGAGCAGTATACGTTATAGACGTGGAAAGATATAGAGTTCTTCCTCAGCTCTGGTTACGGCCGTATAAAGCCACCGGCGCCACTCATCGTCCGTCATCCTGGCAAACCGCTCCTCAAACAGTATGACGCGCCGCGCCTGCGAACCCTGGGCTTTGTGCACGGTGAGCGCGTAGCCGAAGTCAAATAAATCGATGCCGTGATAGCGCGAACGGTCTTCGGTAAAGTTAAGCGCCGTTTCTGCGTTGAATTGATCCGTCGCAATAAGCCCGGAATACGTTTCATTTTCTCCGTCAATATCGATATCGGCGCTATATGCCCGCTCGCTCATCTTCATAATCTTGGTAATCGTTCCGAGCATGCCGTTATAGATCTTCGCTTTATGGTTATTCCGAAGACAAATCACCCGATCTCCTACTTCCGGCGTCAGCGTCTCAAATCCCAGAGCCGCGCGGATATGGGCATTTAACTTTTTTCTCGTCTTGTTGTACCCGCAGAGAATAAGCGTTTCCGATTGGTAATTGGCCAGCATTTCCTGCATCACTTCTCCGGTTTCGCTGTTCTCCCGGCCATATTTGATGACCCTGTCTCCGTACCTGCCGGGAAAAATTTCGCCCGATTGCCGGGCGGTAATAGATAGCGCGATAATCGGATTTTTCTTCGCTTGCCGGTGGATTTCTTCCAGCCGCACATGCGGCGATTGCATGAGGGTGAAATTCCCCTTAATCGGCGGGAGCTGCCCGTGATCGCCGACAACGATCATAGGAACGCGGTAAGAAATAAGGTGCTCCCAAATCGTCGCATCCACCATGGAGCCTTCATCAACGATGATAAGATTGCGGTCTATCTCATCTTTTGTCTTCCACCCGACGATTTCTTCGCGGGCATTGAGGATCGGCGTATAAATAAGCGAATGAATCGTACCCACACTGTCCTGGCGGTAGAGTACCCCTTCTTCTTTAATCTTGGATTGCAGTACTCTCGCCGCTTTCCCGGTGAAACTGACAAATCCCACTTTTAGCCCCGAGTCTATCGCATGAAGTTCCCTCCGCATCACGGCAATGAGCGTGGTTTTCCCCGTTCCGGCGTACCCGCCCAGTGTCACATACTGCATGGACTGGCGGTCTCTGCGGTACCACTCCAGGATGTGGTCAAGCGCACTTTTTTGGTCATGGGACAACACGGGCATATGAAGTCTCACTATAGTGGAGGAAGAAATATTAGTAAAGTGGCCTTCACTGCTGAATTATCCTCAATTTTGAAGTATAATCAATGCACTTGCGGGATCGCCTGCCTGCGCAGGCAGGTATAACGGTAGTACATGAATTAATCATGTGGTACGTATACTTTTTAGCTAGGTTAGTCAAAAGTAACTGGGTATATGTCGGGAGCACAAATAATATAGATAGAAGGTTAAATGAACATAATCTAGGACAGACAAAATCAACAAAAGTATATAGACCTTACAAAATAATTTACATGGAAACCTTTGACAACGAACAGAACGCAAGAACAAGAGAAGATTATTTCAAACACTGGAGAGGACGATTAGAAAAAAAGCAGATTGTTACAAATTGCGGGATCGTATAACGGTAGTACGCATCCCTCTGGAGGATGTTATCTTGGTTCGAATCCAAGTCCCGCAGCAACGTACGTAATGAAAAAATACTTCATCAAGCCTGCAACGACGATCCCGTTTACCAAGGCCGGATACCAGAAGGTGCTGGAGGAAAAGGCCAAATTGCTCGCTGAGCGGCCGGAGGCGGTTGATCATCTAAAAAAAGCACGCGAAATGGGCGATCTTTCAGAAAACGGGTATTACAAAGCCTCCCGTGCTAAGTTATCTTCCATAGATGCACGGTTACGCCGTGTAGAGCGGCTTGTCAGGCTTGGGAGAGTTGTAGAAGCTATAAGTACCGACACGGTAGGAATCGGCAATCTTGTGACCATAACAGACGGGACCAACCAGTTCACCTACACACTCGTAGGC
>CAYSAP010000002.1:0-2489 GCA_964429085.1 uncultured Gammaproteobacteria bacterium
ACCAAAAGGGACAACAGGACTCTTTGTGGATAGCACCGGTAACGTCGGGATTGGTTCGACATCGCCTTCGGCGAAGCTCACCATAAACGGGACGACGGAACAACTAAGATTTGAATATGATGCCAGCAATTATTGGTCAGGAACAGTTGGAGCAACGGGAGGATTAACTTTAGCCGGGACAGGGACAGGTGGTGCTTTAACTTTAACACCGACTGCCGGTCAAAACTTAAACGTTAATCTTTCCACGACCGGAGATTTTGCTGTGAATACAAATCAATTGTATGTAGACACGAGTGCCGGCAACGTCGGCATCGGGGATACCAGTCCGGATTATCTGCTCGAACTCTCTTCTGCTGCCGCAAGCGATCCGTCGTTTGCCCTCTCTGACGGAGATATTACTCACGGACTCACTACACTGGCACAGACAGATGTCATCTTCCATATAGTTCCCCTCTCCTCCTCGGCCGGAGGAGCACAGATTACCGCGATGACGGAAAGCGACGCACAAGCATTGTCCGTACGCGGGATTATCGGATCAACCACACCGACAAATTCTATTCCTGCAATCAAATTTATCGGCGCTAAATCCAACGGCACGACCGGTGTCGCCGATCTCGATGTGGACTCTACTCTTGACGGCACGAATGCGGAAACCGTCTTCCAGATCGCCAATAACGACGATACGGCAAGCTTTACGATGCTCGGGAACGGCAACATCGGCATCGGCAACCAAGTCACTCCCCTTGCGAAGCTGCACGTTATATCAAACCCACTCACCGCCCTGTATACAACCGGCAGGGCTGCGGCGATATTCGACCAATTTGAAAATCAGGATATCATCTCCGCTTCCGCGTCGGGCGTCACGAAATTCAGAGCTACAAACACAGGTGACGTTGTCGCCGAACGGTTTGTAGATTTAGGAAACACATCAGGAACGTATTATATTGACCCTGCTAACGGCACAACTTCTGTCATGGTAGACGGCAACATTATTAGCGACGGCGCATTTAGCATTACCTCCAACGCGACAAACGGTAACATTACGTTAAGCGCAGGCACCGGTGATATTATCTTGGGTACTGCCGACGGCGCGGGGGCCGAGGTCTGTGTAAGTTTAGATGGAGCAACGTGTACTGGAAAAATTGACGTGGGTACGGTAGACCCTCCGTACACGATTGATGGCAAAAATTATGCAACCTATATGTCCAGTATGACGGGTGTCAAAGAAGAAACCGTCGGAACGATCCAGACGTCCACCTATGTTCCCGGTATCGGATATAAAGCAGAAATCGACTTTAGCAACCTTCCGATTGGTTCCGATCTCTGGCTCTTCTCCCGGGCAACGGATCTAAAGGTAAACGGAGACCAATTGGTCGTATTACTCTCCTCTTCCTCATCGGCACGGGCCTGGTACAATTTTGACCCGGCAGCGCTTACACTCACCATATTCACAAGCCGCCCAACAAATGTATCATACCGGCTCACTGCCCCTCGGTTTGATTGGCAACAATGGGCAAATACCCGATCTGACGACGATCGCCGCGGTCTAACACTAAACTATGACAGCTCGTGGTTTACCGGAAACGGATCAAGCAGCATACCTGAAGACCCGCTCGCCAATCTTTCTATCGAACCGATAGATGAACTTACCTCGCAGTACCGTATCCGTCACACAAATGGCGACATTATCGAAGAAGCGTCAAGCTTTGCCCGCCTCCTGGTTGCCAATATACAGGCAGGAGCCGTACGCAGTATCAACGGCATATTCGGAAGAGTTGTAATCAGTGAATCACTGACGTCTCCGGTTGCGGAGATTGGCGCCATTCGGACCAATTCCCTTTCTCCAATAGCAACAGAATCAGGAACATTGGACATCAGCCTCAACCAGACCCAACGATTTGGTATACAAAACGCCGAAACACATAACATAGTGACATCGTTTGATGCATTAGGGAACGTAGAAATATCCGGTGATGCAACAGTTGCCGGCCAACTCTACGCCGACCGCATCGTAACAGGCTTTGGTGATCTCGATACCCGGTTCCGGTCGTTGGAGGATTCTCTCTCATCGCTTGGATCTACGAGTCCTACCCCTACGCCGACGGCAACACCAAGTGCAGATTATGGGAATGCGATTTCCATAAGTGACGGGGATGTGGTCGTCAATACGGATCTATTTGTTCTGGGAGATAGTTTGCTTTCCCGGACTTCTATCACCGGATCGCTCCTGGTAGACGGTATCATCCGATTTGCCGAAAATGTCATAGAAACCATCGGGGAAACACTCTATATCCAGAAGAACAAATTCGCAAATGTCGATATTCTTGACGGTACGATCATTGCCGACATCTGGAACCGGGTCTTTGTCCGGGGAATGCTCGCCATCTCCGGCAACACCAGCGTCGGCGGCGTGCTGGGTGCCAAGACGCTCTCCCCGATTGACGGAAACAACCTGACGATTGATTTGGGCAACTCAATCCCCGACCCGT
>CAYSAP010000002.1:2500-15601 GCA_964429085.1 uncultured Gammaproteobacteria bacterium
GCTTTGGAGAACTCGTTATTAAAGGCATTGATAACCAAACGATCGCAACCATCGATGCCTCGGGATCTGCTACCTTCGCCGGCGATATCACCGCATCAGGTTCTGCCACTATCAATAAACTCAATATCAGCATAAGCGACGCCACAGCATCAACAAGTTCAGCCATTCCTACCAATACGGTCGGCCAGGGATTCCTGCCCGCTCACTTCACCGAAGTCACGATCCTCTCAAGCCAGGTCGCCGAAGACTCGCTTATCTATTTGACCCCGCTCTCAAGCACGGGCAACAAGGTGCTCTACGTCAAAGAAAAACTGTCGGGGGTGGGCTTTATCGTCGCCATCGATACGTCGCTTTCAACTGCTATCAACTTTAACTGGTGGATCATCAACTAATACATTTCTTCACTACTCCGAACACACGGCATAGTCTGTGCCGGACAATCCGCTGCATTTCGTACCACAGCGCGACCAGGAATTCGCAATGTCGCTATCCGACGCATTCTCCAGCGATCCCTTAAGACAAAAATCATCGCCGCTACTCACCTGGTAATAAAACATGCTGGTCCCAAGCTCTCCCGGAAATTTCGACATATACACCGTGTTACAGCCGGTTGCTCCCGCGGCAAATGCGACAGAACAGGTTGCAGGACACAATGTCGCTCCGTTAGATCCGCAGCCTGCTATGTAATTCAGTTTGCCTACGCCGCCGCTACCCGCAGGCGGATACACTTTATAATCATTATAGTAAAGTTGCAATGCGGTCTTGACCTGGTTTAATTCGCCTTTTCTCCGGGCATCGCGCGCGCGGCTTCTGGCTCCCAAAAAGTTTGGCAACGCCAAACCGATGATTGTCGCGATAACCGCAATGGAAACAAGAAGTTCAACTAATGTAAAGGCATCATTATGTTTATTAATACTATTGACCATATATTTATATATAAATGTATATTAAGGTCTCGAATCACCGCTGGCTACACCGTAGGTACACAGGACTGTTCCGTCAAGACTGCAATTCGTACTGCCATATCCGCTTTGCGATACACCGTCTCCTGCATCCTTGGTATTTTCCAGCTTAGCATATAATTTGTAATTCGTACCGCTTGATACATAATAATATGTCTGACTGGTAATCGGATCCAAAGGAATCAGCACCATATACAGCGTGTTATATTGATCCTTAAATTCTCCGCCCCAACTGCATGGTTGTGAATCCAGCGATCCGCATCCTATCATCACACCGTTTGAACCGGTCGGATAGGCGCCCTTATCATTAAAATACGCTTCTAGCGCGGTCGCGACACTGCGCAAATCGTTTTTTCTCCTGTTATCGCGCCCTCGGCGGGAACTCGATGCATACGCTCCTGTACCAATAGCAACAAGAATACTTAAAATCACCATGACGATAAGCAACTCCATGAGCGTGAAACCCTTATTGTTAGTTTTTCGTTTATCGTTCATTGTAAACACCAATATGCAGAATCTCCGCACAACCCCTGACAATCCGCTTCTGCAAATGATCTTGGACACCCGAATGCTGCAGGGTTACCTACATTATTGCATGTTCCGGGAGCTACCACCTCTCCTCCGGAAATAATCCCTGGCCGGCACGCATACGGTCCTTCATACACTGGTGTGGGTGACGGGAATGGGGTTGGTGTCAAATCCGGGTTAAAGTTAGGAGCGGTGACGGTAGTTCCGGTCGCTAAACAATAATTCCAAAATGCACCCCAGCCGCATCCGTTCTGCGCATGACACCCGAGGGTCGTTATATCAGGATCGGCCCAATCCTGTAATTTCGTGCATATGCGGTTTCCCAAACAGACATTCGTCACACTGTCCGGCTCATATTTATAGGATTCCTGCGTCGTCGGGTCACAGGGGATTTTTGCTACATACGGTGCCAATCCGGAGCCCTCACAGGTATCGAGGATCGTTACGGGCGGATAACATCCGTTATCGTTATAATACTCTTCAAATGCGCGGCGGATCTGCGCCAGATCGGTCTTGCGCTGAGCATCCTGCGCCCGGAATATATTCCGTTTCCAATTGATGAGCAAAAATATGATGGCCAGTATGGCTATGATCGCCACCACGATGAGAAGCTCTGTAATCGTCCATCCTGCTTGCAAAGATCGACGAGACTGTCTTCTGTGCAACCACCCCAACAGTTTCATGTCTATCCGTCCTTCGTTTCCAGTATGGCAAAGTTACCTACCGAATACAATCACCGATAGGATTATTTTACCGTCTTCTCCCATGGGTTATGCGGCCAACGAGTGCTCCGGCGAAGATAAAACAATATAATATCAAACCAATCCAAAAACTTTTTACAGCAAACACCAGCCCTTTTTCCCGGTAGACAAACGCGAGGAATGTAGCCGTGAGAAAAAGATGGAGGACTATCATGGCAGCCCACAGACCCCATAGTTCCCCGAGTCCCCCTATCACACCTATTCCCCCGATCACTACCCCAACCCCGGAAAGCGTGGTTAATGCCTCCTGCATGGTGGTAGCCACCGGATCAAACTTTTTGCGCCTGGCATACAGCTTCGTCCAGTAATACGCCCGGAGGAAATATTTTTTGGCAATCGGCCAAAACGGCTCAAACTCATGCCTGACCCGTACATTCGGCGCGAAAATAATCGCGTACCGGCGGGCTATCCTGTATGTCAGTTCAATATCCTCGACCAGGGGCGCCGGATACGTTTCGTCAAAGCCGCCAATACGCAGGAATACTGCTTTTTTGATTGCGGCAATCCGGGTTGAAAATAAAAAATAATACCCGCTTTTGTCCCGTTCATTAATCCAGTAGCTCCAGTCCCGAAGCGCTTTGAAGTTGGGGAAAAAATCTTTGCTGCGCTGTTCTTTCACCCATACTCCCGTAAGCGCCACGACATCAGGGTCATCGGTAAATACTCTGACGATTTGAGAAAGCGTATCAGGAAACACTTCCACATCCCCGTCAAGAAACACGACGAATTCACCCCTGGCTGCATTCACTCCCCTGTTTCGTGCCACCGCCGGACCTTTGTTTGCCGGAAGACGGACAATGCGCACTAATTTCTTATATGTTTCCGCCGGTACCAGTGCCGGCTCGGAACCGTCATCTACCACAACCACCTCATACCTTGGAGCATGCCTGCTTTTGACAAGCGTGGCCAGAAGATTCTCTAGTTTTTCAGGAGCGTTGTAATACGGGATGATAACGGATAAATACGGTTTCATGACAGTTTCCGAAGAACTTTTGTCGTCGTAGAAATGACATAATCTAGTTCACGTTCTGTCATTCCCGCATAGATCGGCATGCGTACAAGCGTTGCTGCCACATCCTCGGTCACCGGCAATCGAAGCGTGGCACCGGATACCTTTCTTCCCATTGGGGATATATGAAGCGGTACATAATGGGTAGAAACCTCTATGTGTTTCTCACGCATCGCGGTCACAAACTTCTTTCTTGCTTCTTTGGAACCAAACTTGAGCGCATAGATATGCCAATTTGGCTGGGTCATCCCTTTCGGCACACTGGGAAGCTGAATTTTCCCTGTATATGATTGCAATGCCTTAGTATATTTTGATGCAATTTGATATCTATCTTTATTTATTCTATCAATTTGATCCAGTTGTATATTTACTAATGCAGCGAGTATATCGGAAAGCATAAAACTACTTCCTTCCCCTACCCACTGATATAAAGATACCTTTCCCTGTAAAAATGCCTGCCGGTCAGTCCCGATTGCCCGGAATATTTCCATTTTATCCGCAAGCTTCTTATTATTAGTTACAATCGCTCCTCCCTCACCACAGGCGACGTTTTTCGTCCCGTGGAAGCTAAACGCTCCGGCAACACCAAAAGTACCGAGATGCCTTTGCTTATAAAAGGAACCTATGCAATGCGCCGCATCCTCAACTACCCACAGATTTCGCTTTCGGGCAAGAGCCAGCAACGCATCAAACTGCACACCTGCCATACCGGCATAATGCACAGTCATGATACCAACCGTACGCTTGGTGATCACACGCTCGACATCTTTGGGATCCAAACTATAGGTAATAGGATCAATATCGGCAAATACGGGTCGCACTCCGCGGATCATGACAGCGGTGGCAGTAGAGGCAAGGGTGAAACTCGGCACGATTACCTCGTCCCCTGTTTTGGCTCCCAAACCGGCAACAATTGCCTCCATTGCGTGTGTGCAGCTCGTTACGGGCAAGGCAAACTTTGCTCGGGTTTCTTTTTTCAGTTTAACCCGCATCTCCTGGCTATACTGCCCATCGGCAACCCCGCTGCCGGTCCGCATCGCATGAATTATGGCGCGTTCAGCCGGCTTACCCCATAATGGTTTATGAAGCGGGATTTTCATAGTTTCTTTATAACACGCGCAGGAACTCCGGCAACGGTAACCCGTGACGGAACGGATTTCGTGACGACCGCTCCTGCACCTATAACACTCTGTTCACCGACAGTTACCCCGGGCAATATGATGGCGCCAGTGCCAACATATACACCATATTTCAATACAACTGGCGTCTCTTTGGTGGGATACGTCGTTTGCAACGGGTGGTCATCATAACCGACATTGATATGCGTCACTATCGTTGTCCTGTTAGAAAGCGTTACCTCATTACCCAGTGTTATTCCGCCACGCACATCCAACATAACCTCATCGCCCAAAAAACATCTGTTTCCGATCACCAGCTTCGAAAATCCGTAGTGATAAAGATTGGCAAACCGGACGTCAAAGATGATGGTATCCGTTCCTACGCGAGCGCCGGCAAACCGCATGAGCCACACGCGCACCGGCGGCAGCGACAGTCGCAGGATTTCTCCATAGATGCTATACCATACAAACCGCGCGGCTTTCCAAAACCCGATAGTTTTTAGTATTTTCATGTTTTCTAAGTCACTTAAGTTACCTAAGTGACTTAAGTAACGTACGAAATTTTACCAACTGTACCATATAGTCTAGCGTATCACGGACGATATTGACGGAAGAAACTTTATCAAACCGCCGGAGGAACAACACAGGCACTTCCATAATAGTGAGGCCTGCGCGCCTGGCATACACCATAATTTCCGTATCCCAAAACCAACCCTTTTGGCGCGTTAGCGAAAGGATCGGAAGAATTTTTTTCCGACGGAAAAACTTGTATCCGGTCTCTGTGTCCATGCCATTGGTACCGATCATCTTATGGGAAAGCCATTGATATCCGCGACTTAACACCTCACGGACTACCGCACGCGGGCTTGTCCGGTAATACCGTCTCCCGATAACCACATCCGCTTGTCCTTTGAGAATAATAGGTACTATCGAGGGAATGTATACCGGGGACACCTCACAATCAATATCTATAAATCCTGCAACTGTGCCCCGAGCTGCCTGAATACCATCCATAACTGTTTTTCCACGGCCGCAATTTTTCTTATGATACACAGCATGCATAAACGGATATTTCTCACAGTATTCCCGAATCAACGCTTGGGTGGTATCGCGACTTACATCATCAACAAATATAATCTCGTAGGATAATCGGCTGGCATCGAGTGTTTCCATAATCCGCGCGACACTCTCAGAAAATAACCCCGCCTCATTAAAACAAGGCAATATGAGGGAAAGATCCGGGGATTTTTGCTTCATTGCCGCTTGATCATATCAGGCACGGTTATGCCGGTGCAACAAACGTCTGCTATTTATTCCTCACGAGAAAACTGCTGTCACCGGAAAGCGGAGAAAAATGTGCGCGGATATGGGCCTGGTCACGCTCAGATAATGTCCCTGCTCTCCCCAGCCGCCCCTGGTACACATACTGCGTACCGGTAGTTTCCAATGCTCCGGCTAGATCCGGCAACGCACGGGAAAGATACGGCTCCCACTGCCCGAACGGCACGCAGCAGACATAGTAAGGATCTTTAAAATATATGGTGGCGCCCACGAGATCAAAAACGTACGCACCCCGGGGGATGGTGCCAAGCGCATGTGCGAGTATGCGTTTATCTTCCGCATTCGTCCAAGATAGTTTCGGCGCATTCACCGAAATAAATACATGCCCCAACCAGACCGTCAGCACCAGCATACATCCTGCCAAAGCTCCCCGCACGAATGTGTTCTTACCCAACGCATTCCACGAATATATCACGCCGTCAGCGGCGAAAAGCGCCACGAACATTGCGCTCGGAATCAAATACTGCGCATGCCGGAAGGTAAAGAAAAGGACAAACGCTATGGGGTAGGCAACAGCGGTCCCGGCGACAAGCACCTCAACAAGCGCCCCTTTCCTGCCATACGGGATAAACGGGGTCAAGAGTCGTATGACCCCAACCATGAGGCCAACGAACCAGATACTATGATTGACAATGAGTCCCGAAGACCAGCCCGGGGTCCCGTAATAGACAGTGTTGGGGTAAAAAAAGAGATCCGGCTGCATAACAAACTGCCCGGCAATCCCGTTTACCTCAAACGGAAACTTCGTTAGCGTATAGATAAGCACATTAATTTCCTGGGCACTACGCGCTTGGGCTATGTGTAGCCCGACAAATCCCGCCAACGGCATCACGATCCCGATAAGAAATCCCCGCAGGGAGGGCGTCCTCTCCCGTTTTTGTCCGGACCACCACAACAAAGTCACGAAAGTAGCGACGATTACTTGCGGTACGGTTTTCGCAAGTACGATAAGCGATAGTCCGTACAATACGCCGGCCGTAAACCATCCGATGGGTGTAGCGCGTCCCTGCAATCCGCGCACATGGAGCACCATACTGATAAGTGCCAAAAGTATCGCAAGGTTATCGGGTCTCACTTCAAGCAACTTGTCCGAAGGAATCGGAAGAAATAGAAAAATTCCTGCCGCAATAATCCCAACCCGGAATCCTCTCCATACTGTGCCCAATATACCAAGCGTGAGCGCTATACCGGTCTGTACAACAAATCCAAAAAGCCGTGCCGCCGAAAGAATGTCCACTCCATCGACGAAATAGTACAAAGGAGCGAGTACATACCAAAATATGGTGGGCACATTGGACAAAAAATCATAATACGGCCGCTCCCCGATAAATACGTTATGTGCGAAATGGAGATAGGCGAGCTCGTCGGCGTCAAAATATCGACCCGAAGAAATCTGTAATTTTATACCGAGCATATAGGCAAGAAGCCCAAACAGTACGACACGCAACACAACAGGAGACAGTACTCGAAATTGTTGTAATCTCATGGGATAATGACACCATTGTGACACAATGAAAAAAATATCTCGAGAATCGGTTACAGCAATCATCATCGGAATCACTGTTATTACGGCAAACTCCTATCATGTATTGAATCAGTGGGTAACAAACCCCAAGGGCAGCTTATTTACCGGTATTGCTCATTATTTTGCCGATTATTTTCTTTATACGTCACTCATGGCGCAAAAAGGTTGGATTTTTACACATCATCTCTTTACCAACGAAGCACTCCCACCTACCTGGATTTATTGGCTCTATACACTATTAGGAAAACTGGGCAACCCATTCGTTATCTATAACGTGAGTATCGTCGTATTTTCTGTCGTTCTCCTTACGCTTTGGTGGATCGTTATGAAAGAAATCTTCCCAAAAAAGATATTCAACCAAATCATCGCATTTCTTTTTGTAGCAACGGCATCAAATGTTCCGGGCTTAGGGGACTTTTGGTTCTCTCCGACTCCTGCATTAAACCGCCTGGGCGGCGTGCCGCACCAATTCATTCAGACCATCCTTCTTCTTCTTGTCATACGTATGTTTTTATCCGCTGCTTCCCTGCCGTCGCGGGCATCGGCAGCACTATTGATATCCCGCTATCTGCTGCTTTTTGCGGCTTCCTTTCTCGCTGCCACAGCAAGCCCGATTCAGATGCTTCTTATAGTTGCTTCAGCATGTATATTCCTTATCATCTCATTGCGCAGCAATAACAGGTCATATATCGCGCCGTTTGCAACCGTTGCCGTTCCTGCACTGATGGGGGCGTATCTTACAAACATGGAATTTGCCCGGCAACCGATTCTTGCCGCCGCAAAACTATGGGAAGACAGTCAACCCGTTTCCGTTCCCATCTGGCAATGTATCCTCGCAATCGGACCGATCAGTCTGTTTCTTCCGTTCGGAATAAAACATTATCTTAAAAACATCACGCCGTTACGGTCTTTGTTGGGAATTTTTTCAGCATTGTCGCTGGCGGCATTTTTCAGTATCGTGCCGAAACTATTCGGAACAACATCTGTCCGCTGGCTTTCACCGGCATCGGTCGGCGTGCTCCCTATTATTGCAGCCTACGGATTCATTGAACTGTCCGGACTCACAAAACGTGTCACCCGCACCACACTCCCTTTGCTTCATATACATCTGTGGCTCCTCATCTATCTTGTGCTTACCGTGTTGTCACTCTACACACAGATACAGGCAAGAATGAAGCCGCTTCAATCGGATCCGACAATGCAGGCGCTTAATCACGTTTCTTTGCCTGTCATGGATGCACTGATCTTTTTAAAAGATTCCCCGGGAAACGGTGTTGTCGTCACTGACCCAGCCGTTCCCTATGACGTGCTCGTACCGGTCATGACAGGTAAACGGTCATTTACCGGACATCCTATCCACACGCTCTATCCGCAAACCAAGGAAGAATTGCGCCGCAAATTTTTTTCGGGCGTTATGACGGAATCCGAAGCCGGACAATTCATAAAAAACCATACCATTTCCTACGTTCTCGCTTCCCGGCAGGCCACACGCATACTCGGCAGGTTTACGTTTCTGACGCCCGCATTTCAAAACGATACCCTGGCCGTGTATACCACACAGCCATAAACACATACCAAAAAAAGAATACGTGATACAGGCATGAAACATATCGGTTCTTGGATCCAAAAACACGCAGGACTTATCCTTATAGGTATATTTTTTGTTACCCATGTGGTTCTCATGGGAGATTATGGATTTACGTGGGACTTCCATTTCCATTTTTTCGGCGGAGGCAAATTATTAGGGATACATCCCGAAGTTCTTGAACCGCGGAATCTGCCGTTTGTTGAACCGGATCCACGGCGCGCATGGACACTGCCCTACGGACCGCTCATGAGCATTCCTCCCGTCGCATCCTACCTTCTGTTTTATAAGACCCTGGCATTGCTTCCCGCGGACGCTTCATACCATCTGCCGATACTCCTGTGGGGGATATCCGGTATTGTCATCCTCTATCTGTTTATGAAAGAAGCGGTAAACCGCAGGGCGGCACTGCTTTCGGCAATCTTTTTGGGACTTACACCTAGGTATTTCGGCGATCTCCACAATAATATGAAAGACGTGCCTTCGGCAGTCGCGTTTGCACTCAACATATGGCTGCTGTGGCGGCTCGTCAAACATAAACGGCTCATAGACCTACTACTTGCAGTTGGCGGCTTTGCCGTGGCTTTCAACGTCAAAATTAACAGTATTTTTATCCCTGTCGTGTTTATAGTATGGCTTTTCATCTCATATATCACTCATACCAAAATACGTATATCCGTCTATACATTCCTGTACTTCCTGATTGCTCCGATTGCCGCATTTTTATTGTGGTGGGTGTTCTGGCCGGATCCGATAGGACAACTCCGCCATGCATTTTTTACCTTCGGAATCGGCACGAATAATATCGAGGTCTTACTAAACGGAGTCTGGTATTGTTCCGGCTCTACTGTGCCTTGGTATTACCCGTATTGGTATCTTTTCATTACAACGCCTATTCCCATCATGATCGGTTTCTTCATAGGAATCGCCACGATATGTTGGAAACACAGCAAATACCGGCCTGTTGTGATGCTTATGCTCCTGTGGCTTATCCTCCCGCTGACGCGGTATTTTATTGCCTCAATCGGCGTTATAGACGGCATCCGCCATTTTGAAGAAGTCCTGTTCCCTCTTGCCGCTCTCGCCGCCATCGGGGCGAATTTTCTCTTTAGCTTCAAAAGGCCAGGCCTTTCGAAGCTAATCATACTTTTTTCCTTCATTTCTCTTTTCTGGAATATCATTTCCTATCACCCCTACCAAGTCACCTATTTTAACGAGCTCGTCGGTGGCGCAAAGGGCGCATTTGGCAAATATGACTTAGACTACTGGGGCACATCTCAGAAAGCTGCAGTACTCTGGGTCAATGAACACGCGCCGCGTAATGCAAAAGTGCATATCGTTATGGCCGCAGCAGTGGCCGGGCAATATCTGCGGCCTGACCTCATTACCAACCTCAACAAATACGGATATAACGACTCCGACTTCGTCATACTGTTAAACCGCCAGTCATTCTTTTACCGCTTCTTTTATGCATACGAATACCTCCTCTATCACCGTCCCGTGCACACCATAACAGTACAGGGCGCGCCGCTTACCTGGATTTATGACAACCGTACGGATAACAGAACGCCGCGCCAAACCCCCTGGTGGCAGGGTGAAGACCCCTGTATCATCAAATACTGGCGAGGTGAGCATCTCTGAGGGTTTTCCTGTACCAGAGAACGAATACTATTCCGGTCAGAAACGAAATCGCTCCCCCGACTACAAATATTTTAGGGCTATACCGGTACACAACCATATGATTTCCCGGGGAAATAAAAAGTGTTCGGAATACATTATTTGTCTTGTTAATACTTGTTTTCGTACCGTCTATATATGCCTCCCACCCCGGGTACCAGACTTCGGAACTTTCCAGTGTTGTCGCACATGATGCTTTGACAGACAAATCTATTAGATTAGGGGTATACGAAACAATTTTGGCGGTTCCGCAGGGATCGCCAAGAAAAAATCTCGGCAATACTGTGGTATTTTCATATATCCGGTAATCAAATTGTGCCGATTCACTGAGTTTCCGGTACCGGGCAATCCCGGCAAAGGGATCGTAAGCGCGGGGCACCTGTATATATTTTATGTTCAGCCGGTCTATACCTGCTGCAGCCTCAGGGTTTACATACGGAACCTGTATATCATGGGACAACACCGCCTGCTCGCCCGACTCCCCGGCTATATTGGAAATGTACTCGAAGTACGACTTGAGAATCGACGGGTCATAACCGGTTGCTGAATACACCCCGTATGAAAGCCCGCTGTCAAAGTCCATCGCATCCCGCTGCGGAAGCCATGCGCCGTAATTCTGCAGCACGCGGTACGGTTCTTTATCTTTCCCGACAAGCGAAATAAGTTCCCGGTCGTGACGCATGGAAGGAATGGGTTTCAGTTCGATAAAATGAAACCCGAACATCACCATCTCACCCGCTACCAATCCTGCCACAACAACAGGCAATAGACGGACTCTGCGGAGCAGCCTAAAGCAATACGCGGCCCCGAATCCCGAAAGCACGGACAACCCAAACACAGAAAGAATGAGATGCCGGGGAGGAATCCGGAGATATGTGTACATCGGGATTACCCTCCACAAATAATATTGCAGATCAACTCCTGCATTCGGCCCTAACGAAATCCAGAATCCAAGAATGACGCCGACGACAATCCCGATTCCAACGGCCTGATGCCGTTTTCTACTTCGGAATAAACTGAATACGCCTATACCGGCCAGGATCAGGCCGAAAACGCCGACAAACATGCTGTGCTCGGTAACATTAGGCGGCGGGCCCGTATATGTTGTTACAGAACCGAATATAAACGGATGGATAAGCTGCAAGAAACTCCTCCACTCCAACGATCCGTATGCGTGCCACGCGTACGGAAACTGAAAGGTGCGGATACTCATACGGAAGAATTCCTGCACAGGGAGTATTTGAATTGCTGCCAGGCCCAAACCTACAACACCGGCAATACCTGTATACAAAAACGGCCGGAAACGTTTTTGAGCGACACTCACGCTTATTGTCAGTATGCTCACAATGATCACACTCATCATCGCCATCGTCTGATACCCGGAAAAAATCTGCAAAGCAAACATACCTGAAGCAATGATAAGCCTGATACTAGCGGCATGATAAAAGGCCCACACCACCCACGGAATCCAGGAAGCCGCAGCCACTACATCTACGTGTCCGGCAAACGTCCTGGCCATAAAAAAGCCGGACAAACCGAACACTGCCCCACTCACCCATGCAGCAGGATTGACATGTGCATGTTCTTTTTTTGAACTATACCCTATCAGCTGTGCCGTAAAGACATACATCCCGGTCATGGCCCACACCACATGCAGATACAGGTGCCACCCGTATGCGACGGGAAGAGGCAACACGGAAAATATCCACGTCGGCGGATACCAGATATTGACGATCGGATTTGCGATAAACGGTTCGCCTCCGAACATATACGGATTCCACCACGGAAATACTCCGTGAGACATACTCTGGTTAAAAAACTCACGGAAAAAGAAATAGCTTCGGTGAATGTCATCGCCGAAAATCATCTGGCCTTCCGGAGGGAATAATACCCTGCCAAATACCGCTACACCTAACAATACATACCCTAAAACGGCGAGTATCATGGTGAAAAATAGACAGTCACACGATTATTTTTATACGCTTCTCTCAGAAACGGGTACGGCACCGTAAGATTCTGAATCCCGCCGTCTTCCCGTTCCTGCGGCCCGAAAAACACATAATGGACACCCATACCCTGTATCCATAGCGCTGCTTCACCGGCATTCATTCTTCCGGAAAAAAACTCGCGCACTTTTTCTTTTTTCGCTTCAAATGCAACGGTGTTATCATGTCCTGCATAGACCGTGTTACCGCTTACGACCGGAATATAATTTCCGGCTGTTGTTTCCGACAGTACCACGCCGTTGCCTCCTGTTTGATCCTGGATAAACTGCATCGCAGAAATAAAATCCTTCAATGGATACATCACATAGCTTCCAGTCGGAACCAACGGGAGCGTAGCGCGGATTTTATGATCTACGAAATCCCGCTGCCAAAGAAGCGAAGAATACATATGGAATAACCCCGTGCCCATGAGGATAATCGACACAAGAATTGCAATAAACCTGACCCTCCTGATCCGGTATACCCGAAACAGCGCATATGCCGCCAACACGCCCAGCGGCACATGCGGAATCATTTCTGAAAATCGGAGCGGGCTCTGCTGCGGAACAAATGCAAATATGCCAAGAAGGGCAAGCCATGCGATAACCCA
>CAYSAP010000002.1:15611-45541 GCA_964429085.1 uncultured Gammaproteobacteria bacterium
CTCGAAAGACACAAGCACTACAACAAGACCGACGAGCCCGAGCGGCAGCACCGGACCCATTGCCCGGAAATACTCGGCATAATCAAACGGGAGTGGGCGTATGATGTCGACTTCGGCTAACCGTTTCCAAGGATACATACCGGTCATAAGCATGAGATAAAACAGCGATGCGGCACTCATCATCCCGATGATGACGTACGGCACAAGGAACAGGCGGCGCTGTTTACCCGATAACAGAAAGTGAACTGTCATCACGGTATACACAAACAGCAGCCCTGGAGGAAACACCATGCCGAGTACAAATGCGAGCATTCCCAAAAAAAGTATATTTCCCCCCGACCTAAGATCCTTAAGTGACGTAAGTGACATAACGAGAAAGACTATCAGTGCTTGTCCCGCCAAAATGTGTGGGATAAACGTAATCCGCTGCAAACTATCCATAACAGACCACCATGCCATGAAGCCCCCAAAACGCCATGTACCCGATACATCCACAAGCTTCGGCCATGAGCTGGCAGTAACGGCAAACAGAAAGGCTGCCAGCGATACCATAAACGCCCTCCCGGATCCCAATCCGGAAAATGATCGCGTACAAAACGCTGCGACGAGCGCCAAAAGAACAACCGCAAGCACACCGCGGGCGACATGATATATATCTCCTGTCCTGTGGGTAGGCACCCGAACCACTTTCCCTACATGGCCCATCAATAGATACATTTCGTGGATAAATGACCCTGCATGAGGCTCTGAGGTATATTTTTCTACTACGGTGAGTCGCCCTTCCAATCCTTCGCGGATCCGGGAAAGGTAAAAGTTATAATCGGTCGGAAAATTATGCACCAATTCAAACTGCCGCTCGTACTGGATATCCCCTGCCCGGGATAGTTCGTAAAACGTCGGGGCAAGAGAAAACAGCACAAATCCCAAGATAAAAACAGGGATGAGGATCTTTCTCATATTCATTATTCTATACAAATATGGGATAATAGGACATATGGATATTGTCCAAAACATCCACGATGAGGTCTATCTCCAAGACTATTCACCAAAACCGGTAATTGCTGGGATACAAATTCTGAACATCCGCAATTTTGTCGGCGAAAACGGCGACTTTTCCGAACTGCTCAGAATGACAGAGTCAGGTGACGCAGAAGCCGTACCGGGTTTTCGCGTCAGGCAAATTAACAGAAGTAAACAATACAACAAAGCTATAAAGGCCTGGCACCTCCACTATAACCAGGATGAAATCTGGTACGTGCCTCCGGACGAACACCTACTTTTAGGACTCTGGGATGTACGCGAGGGAAGTGAAACCAAAGGTGTCACGCAAAAAATTCCGCTCGGGGGAGGCAACTCGATCGCCGTATATATTCCCCGGGGAGTGGCTCACGGTGCTGCAAATTTCTCCGGCAAAAAAGCAAACGTGTATTATTTCGTGAATAACCAATTTAACGCGGACGATCCGGATGAGCACCGCTTGCCATGGGACGCTGCCGGAAAAGAGTTTTGGGAAGCCCCCAAAGAATAATGCGTACATATCTCCCTGCTATTATCGTAAGCATACTCTTGTTTACTGGAGTGTTATTCTCGTATCAATCCGCGCGTAACCGACCCGGTACGATCGTGTTACCCGGCGGCATCACCTATCTTGGCCCCACCCCGACTCCGGAGGAAACCAGTGCACAACTTGTTGATGGCAACATTCCTGTCTCCCGGGAGGCAAAATGGACACAGCGCAACGGAACGCTATTCCCCTATTCCTTTTCCTACCCGGAGACACTTTCATTGGGAACATTTCCCAATGACCCGTACGACTCGCTCACTGTTTTTTATCCGGGCACCGACGCCAATGCCAATATTTTTTTCCGGGTCGAAAATCTTGCGAAACTCAACAAAAAACAATACGTTGGCAAAACTATGGAATATGCCGGAGACTGGTGGAAAGAATACAATTGGAAAGGGGTCGCATCTGTCTCTGCATTTACCAATAGCAAGGGGCTCAAAGGCTATCGGGCGAAATACCTAAACGACCAAAATACTACGTCCTACGATCATATCTTTTTTGAGGTCCCGGGTAGAAAAGATCTCATAATCTGGCTTTCCGGGAAACTTTTTTCTCAACCTGACTTCGACAAACTCATTGACTCAGTAGCATGGGAAAACTAGCTTCGTAAGGCGTCCCCTTTTGAAGCTAACTTCAAAACAACTCATGATTGTCGCATGCATCATCGCCCTTGCAACCCTCGAAAATGTTTGGCCACTGATCACAGGACTGCTCAAAGCTCCTCCGGGGTATGTTTTTTTGGGTACCGTGCATTATCCGGCTGATTATTTCTACTATCTCTCTCAATTTGCTCAGGGCAGTCAGCGTTGGTTAACCACAATGAATCTATTTTCTGCCGAATCCGTCTCCCCGACACTTGTGGGCTGGAGCAATGTTCTGATAGGCCGAATCTTTCATCTCTTTGGATTGTCCCCATTTGTGGCCTATCACACGAGTGTTGTCATCCTCACTATTATAGTGCTTGCTTCTGGATACCGGCTCGCAGAGCGTATCACCGGCGACAAACGGATTGCGACCCTTGCCTTATATCTGTTTACTCTTTTTCATGCTTATGGTGTACTTTGCCATTCAATGGCAATCCCTACATTCCCGGAATCAAAGAAATTCCGATTCCGGGAATGAGTGGAAACTGCTCGTCGGCCTCGGTCTTTCCAGCATTGTGCTTGCCAGTCTCCAGCCGGTATTATGGGTTTTGATAACCGCAAGTCTCATCCTCACCAGAGGATTACCGTTTGTCATAGCGTTCGCGACGGGGCTGCTGCCGCTTCTCTATCTTGCCCGTCTGTTTACCACCCTGCCTTTCTCACAGCTCAAGCTCTGGGAAGCGGGAGCACAAAACGTACTCACGCCGGAACACTTTCTCTCCTCTACCGGTCCCGTTTTTCTCATAGCCCTCTTTTCCTTGCCGCTGTTTGCCTCTCACCTTTCACTGGCGAAATTATTCGTTATGCTGTTTTCCCTGTTCTCACTTATACTCTTTCTGTCGCCATTACCCGTACTGTTGGGTATCAGCCAGGCGCGCTTCATGTCGACACTCACCATCCTGTGTCTCTCTGTTATGGCGTCCTCAGGACTGATGCAACTTATCAATGCAAAGCACAAAGTAGCGCGCATGTCCGGCGCATTACTTATCGTCGGCGTATCCTGGCTCCTCATACCTAACCATGTCAAAACACTACAACTTTCGAGTTCATTTAATCCCGGCAACGCGTATTACTATCTTCCGGCAGAAGCATACGAATTTCTTCAAAAATCCGGCCGTATAGGCAAACCGGACGAAACATTTCTCGTCACCTGGCCGTATAATGAGGTATTCCCCGCGCTCACAGGGAAGCGATCGTATCACGGGCACCCGCTCATTACGATCAAATCGACGGAAAAAGACGCGCTCGCCATAGCTATTCTCAACGGCTCTGTGACTTCGGAAGCAACAAGGGCATTCTATGCTGACAATGACATTGCCTATCTCATTGGGACAACAGACAACGTATATTTGGCAAATTCCCCGCTCGTTACCCGTGTGTCTGCCTCAAAAACGTTGGTATTGTATAAAGTCCTATAGTGTGATACACTTACGAATTGAAATGACTACTGCCGAGTTTAGACCGGTTGCGGAGATCATACAGCCTCACGCTCCAAACTTCAGTGAGCTTCACTACCACGTCCGAATCGATGCAATGACCCCCGAAGATAAGCTGTACTGGCTGTCTGATCAAATTCTCAAAGAAGAACACCGGTTGCTGCGGGAGCCCTACAACATGTCGCAAATCCGTCCGGAAGCAAAAATTATGTTCCTGACCGGCGGCCCCAAGAGTGATGTAACGGAGGCGCGGGACTTTGAAGGGAACCTCATCCATACCAGGCATCTGGACCATCCACGGCCGATGTTTGCAGAAATTCCGGAAGCATTGAGCTCCATATCCCACTGGTTTGACATGATGATCCAAAGCAAGGAAAATAACACGCTTCCTCCCTCTCCTGTATCTGTGCTCTCCGAGGTGTCTGACGTCGTCTACAACGTCTCGCACCTGCTCACACTGGACGAATATTTCTGGGAAGAATATAACACGTACTTAAAGCGTATTGCAGGCTCTTTGGGCTACAGTCTGGACCAACTCCTCACCATTGCCGTATACAAATATAATTTCCGTCTCGGCCAGGGAAAATCACAAAAGAATATCGGCATCGAAAACGACCTCATCGCAAAAGTATTGACCAAGGTCGGCTCAGACGGTAAACCGCTGTACCCGACTCCAACAGAAACGCAGTTTCAAAAAACGTTCCATACCTTGGCTGAAGTTCAGACTCTCCTCAATACGCGCCTGGAGCAATTGCGCCAGGATCATGAGTGGAAACGAAATCCAGTTTCCACAATGTAACAATATGGCAAATTCCCGTATGATAAGGGGGTGCCAAAAAACTCCGCATTACTCTGGCTTATAGCGCTCGGTCTGTTTATACGGCTTATCCTTATCCCCAATCCCGGGTTCGAAGCGGATATTTCATTCTGGAAATCATGGGGGTTGGCTTCTGTCGATAAAGGAGCCGTAGAAGGCCTCAAAGTCACAAACAACAACTATCCTACTCCGTTTGTGTACACGTTGGGCGCCATGGTGGCAGCATACAAACTGTTTGCCGATCCGCATAACTTCCAGGAGTTTTGGAGCAACACGAATCTTCTCTTTCTAACAATCAGCAAAATGGTACCGATACTTGCGGATCTTGGTATCGCCGTACTTATTCTTTTTATCGGGAAAAATACAAAACGCCTGGGCTTTCCCAGATTCCCGGAATCGGGGGGCTTTGATTCCGGGAATCGTGTTTATGAACTCTTAGCAGTTGGGTATTTATTAAACCCCGTGGCACTTATGGACGGAGCATGGTGGGGCCAAGTCGATAGCTTGGGAGTCTGTATATTTCTGGCGGCTCTTGTATTGGCGCTCAAAAAGCAGCCATTTTGGGCGGGTGTCGTATTCATGCTGGCCATGATGACCAAGCTCCAGAATATGATCTATGGCCCGATTTTTTTTCTTTTTATTTGGCAGACAGTCGGGCTCACTGGACTTATCCATGCGATTGCCGGCGCCGCTATCGGATTCCTCGGATTAAATATCGAATTTATCGCCACCCATAACACGGACAGGATTCTCGCCAGCCTCACGGAAAACTATGATTACTTCCCTTGGATGAGCCTTATGGCATATAACCTGTGGTGGATTGTCGCACATGGCCAAGGCATGGCCACATCTGACAAACTCACCGTACTGGGCCTCCTTAATGCAAAAACAGTCGGACTCATGATATTTAGTTCCTTCTATTTATTTGCAGTAGCAAGGCAACTATGGGAGAAAAATATTTCGGACGCATCGCACAGAACAAAAATATTTTTGGAAAACCTGATCCTGGTAAATGCCGCATTCTTCCTGTTCCAAACGCAATCGCATGACCGGTATGCGTTTCCCCTCTCTGTTTTTCTGCTTCTGTGGGCGCCGTTTTTCATCACGGATGAAAAGAATAGGCTGTCAATAATACGCCTAAAGGCGTTTGCAGGATTCTATGCTGTGTTTAGCCTGTTCTATTTCTATAATCTTCATACTGCCCTGGTCGTTAACTATCCGCATAACGGGCTGCCTATTCTCTTCTCCATGACTCAGCCGGTATTTACGATTGGGACAGCTATTGTATTACTGTTTCTTTTTGGCGTTTTTCTGTTCACCCTTCTTCGATCTTCTTTTGTTACGAGGTACGTGTTATGCGGTACGAGTTTAATACTAATCGGTGGAATGCTTTATCTCAATTTACCCCTCATAACTCATACACCCGTACCTCTTACCAAATTCACCCCGTACATAAGCGAACAGGCATACGGAACCAGACAAACGGATAGGGCCGTACAGAGCTCTTTCGGCGGGCCGTACAAGTGGACACGTCTTTCGGTCCAATATCTCTTCTACCGATCCGGGATCGGAACGCACGCAAATTCCAAACATGTGTTTGATATCAACAAAAAATTCAGCACATTCACGACAGACTTCGGTATTGACACCGAGGCGGGTACGAGAGCCACTGCCGTATTTGAAGTGTACGGCGATGACAAACTCCTTTTTCGTTCCGATACAATGGGCAGATTTGACCTGCCAAAACACGCAGAAGTTGACGTCACCGGGGTAAAAAATCTGACGTTAATTACCGCCGATGCGGGCGACGGCAATTATGATGACCATACGGATTGGTTGCATCCGGTGCTCTGGCCATAATATGAAACGCATAGAAACATATATAGGGATTGTACTGCTTCTTTTTGCTATCGGGTTTAATCTCTGGATATACAGAGTAGAACCAACGGCGAACGTGGATCCGAATGACAACACATTCCAGTTCGCTTTAGTTGACAGAACAAACCAAATATGGGATTTTGCGCAAAAGAAGTGTGCAAGTTCTCCATGGATAGTCAAACCATGTATACTCACGTACCTTGTAGACCACTGGGTTCCTAACTGGGCCGAGGGGTACAATCTCCCCTACTACTATTCTCATGTTCCCCAAATTTTGATCGTCACCTCTTGGCGCTTCTTTGATTCAATTATTCGATTATTTGGTTATTCGTTTATTAGTTTATTTTCTTATTACCACTGGATCATCTATCTTTTCCTCTCCCTCTTCCCTCTTCCTCTCTTTATAGCCCTTCGGGTCATCGGATTATCGTGGATGACTGCTGGCATAGGAGCACTCATTGCGACACAACTCTCTACCGACGGGCTCTACGGACTGGACCCTGCTTCGTTCCTCTGGCGGGGATATGGTTTAAGCAGCCAGTTATTCGCGGCTGTTTGGCTTCCGCTTGCCATAGCGTTTGCATTCCGTGGCCGCGTAATCCCGGCAATTTTGACTCTTGCCGCAACCACGGCCGGACACTTAGGAATTGGCATTATTGCGTTTATGAGTGTCGCGGTTGTGGCTTTTAAACAGTGGAAAAAACTGCCGGTCATATTTGGCGGCGTTGGCCTACTGCTCGGGTACTGGATAGTGCCGATACTGCAAAACGGAAACTACCATAACATTTCTGTCTGGGACGGAATATGGAAATTTGATTCTTTCGGCTACCGCGAGGTACTCAAAAATCTGTTTAACGGCGATCTGTTTGATTTTGGCAGGCTGCCAATACTTTCTGTACTCGTCTTTATCGGACTTTTTGCTTCGGTCAATACGGCGTTTTTCCCATTTGCTTTATTGTTTGTTTTTTGGGTGCTTATGTACTTCGGCCGTACCACCTGGGGAAGCCTCATCGACCTTATCCCCGGTATGAACGAGTTTCACCTGTCCCGCTTCATCGTAGGAGTCCATATAGCCGGATTATTTCTCATTCCGATAGCTATTGAATGGATCGTCTTGCGTATCACAAAACGCTTTGTTATTCGCTTATTCGCTTATTCGCTTATTGGTTTATTCGTTTATTTGGCCGTCTATCCCCAAACGCTTCGCTATGCTTCTTATAATGACTTCCTGATTGCCCGCGGCAACGAAAATTTCGTCCGCGACGAAGCTGATATCGAAGTTCTTTTCTCGACACTCAAAACTCGACTCTCGAAACTCCCCGGCCGCGTGTTTGCCGGACGCGGAGGCAGCTGGGGCAAAAACTTCCGTGTTGCGGAAACTCCCATGTATATGTATCTTTCTACCTACGGCATTCCGGTCATCGTATGGCTTCCGGAAACATGGTCACCCAATTCGGATACCGAACAGTATTTTTCAGAAAATAATCCTGCCCACTACAGCCTCTACAACGTGCGCTATGTCGCTACCCCGGTTACACTCACTCCCGAGCAAATACAGCCGTTCTGGAGGCTTGTAGAAAGCGGGGTGACATGGAAACTATATGAAGTCGGAGGGACCAGTCCTGAACTTGCCGAAGGATATATAACAACTGGCGTGCGTCCGGCAATCGTAAGCAGTACCAAGGAGGATTACCGTTCCGTCGTACGCCTCTGGATGCATTCCGACGCATTTGACCGGGGACTATTCCCCGAGCTTACGTTTGAAAAATCATACCCGAAACAGACCGGGCTTCCGAATTTCCGCATGATTGACGAAGTGACGTATAAGGTTCCTGACGGCACCACCCACAATCTTTTTTCCGAACCCCCGCTCTACCTAAGTCCCGTAAGTGACTTAGGTATCTTAAGTAACCTGAAAATAACCTCGCAATCGCAGGAAAACGACATGGTATTCAAAGCCTCTGTAGAAATTCCAGAGGGCTGTATGGAGTGCATCATCATCCTCAAGCAAACCTTTCACCCATCCTGGCAGGCAACTATAGATGGCAAGGCTGTTACACCATTTTCTGTATTTCCCTTTTATACTGCGATTTCTATTCAAACTCCCGGAACACATGAGGTTGTCTTTTCCTACAAACCATCTACCACTAAAATAATCCTCCTTGTCATATCCGCAATTGCTCTCCTGGTCATCGGAGTCTATGGCATGCTACGTTTAGCATGACCCTCCAATCCATAATCCAATCCATAATCTTGACAATACTCTTTCTATTGTATAGAATAGTATATACATGAAGACTCTGCCGGATCCTCTCGAATTTGTCTGGGACCCGGGAAATAGCGGTAAAAACGAGCAAAAACATCGGGTGTCAGATCAGGAAGCAGAAGAACCGTTTTTCGATGAAAAGAAAAAAATATTTACGGATCGTTTGCACTCAGGAAAAGAAGAAAGATTCCGCATTGTAGGGAAAACAAAAATTCTGCGAGTGTTGTTTGTTGTTTTTACTATTCGAAAAAGACAAATTCGCATTATATCTGCACGTGATATAAATAAAAAGGAGGTACATCTCTATGAAAAAACCGCTTAAACTACCGAAATTCAAGAATGAAGATGAAGAGCGCAGTTTTTGGGCAAAACTCGATCTGTCCCAGTACTACGAGCCGTCTGATTTTGAACCGGTGAGTTTCCCAAATCTGAAACCCACGACCCGGTCTATTTCTATACGAATTCCGGTATATCTCATCAATCGGGTAAAGCAAAAGGCCAACGCGCTGGATATTCCCTATCAATCGCTCATCAAGCAGTATATAGCACACGGACTGATGACATTCTAGTAATGAGGTGTATTAACGGACTCGGACACCCTGCAGTTTCGTCTATTCCAAAATCACAGATTTTAGTCAAGTAGACAATACCATTTTCTAATTCCCGCACCCGCCGGCAGGGAGGTATTCTTTTCCTCGAAAGATCTGGTTTTTAAAATAATCATAGCGTATCTTTCCTGCTTCAGGATTTTCTGATTCCCCGCCCTTTAATAACTCACACGCATGGTTCACATACCATGTCGCATGTTCGGCAAAATCCTCACCACAGTTTGTTGCTGCATAATCCCTAACCGTAGGTAATCTTTGTTTCGGGTTATCACAATGTGTCAGTTGTATATAGCTTTCTGGTGCCGGACCCGTATCCAATGATCTTCGCCAAAGTAAATCTGAGGCTGTGGTAATGAACTTACTTTGTCCAATAACAGGCAATATATAATTCGCGTTCTGGTATGCCCAATTATGAAAAAACTCATGAATTATCATATCCGTACCATTTTCAGTAATATCGCTTATAAGCGATATATTTCTTGTAAATGCCGATCCGGCAAACACATCTTGTCCTCCAGCATCATTATGACCAATGTCAGTCAAACCTGCATAATCGTTACGCATCGTAAGATCCATGCCATCAAACATAAATTTCGGCAGTTTATCCAATGTTTCATAAATTATGGTCGGTCCGAGATTGTTATATCCGTATACTTTCACATTGTCACACGCATTGCTTTTCTGCCATTTCCCGTCGCGGCAAACAACAGGACAAGTCCCCTCTTTGTTTATTTCATACTTTCCATCTCCACGACACACATCGCCTTCTTTTTGAATGCATCTTCCACGAATGCATCCGTTGGAACACGCATCTCCTACAAGGATTTCGACATCCTTTACGGAATTGACAATTGCTGTATGAATTTTTCCTGTTTTCGGATCTGTTTTACAGGTAATATCCTGATAATCATCTGCGTTGGGTGTACAAGTGACTGGAAATGCTATTTCTGTGGCTATTCCATCGCTCAAACAAGTCCGTTCACATTGACTTTTCGAACTAATAGGCAATCTCTCACCTGGCCTACAGCGCAACCCTTCATCTGTACAGAAATAACCGCTATCAAACCGGACTGTAGGGCTGCATAGTTCCAATGCTTGTATGCTGGATATCAAAAAACAGTCAGCAGAATTCCACGCTTTCGCACAAGCAAGTCCTGAGCCACATATGTTTACAACTTTTCCGTCCAGATCAAGCAATTTATTCCCATCTTTCGAGCATGTATACTTTTTGTATTCCTCAGCCGGCACCCCCGTTCTGGAACCAATTGTTCCATCATCGTTGACACAACTGGTTACTGGAAGATAGCTCCACTCGCTAATATCCGACATGGTATAGTTATTTGGCAATGACGAACACTTTGGGAGACCTTTGGTATCTATTTTATACCCGAGGCACTTTCCGTTAACACACCCGCGGTCATCACAAAGCTTCACGTCATCCGGCTGAAATAGATCGCCATCTCGATCAATTGACCGATAAATTTCAGCGTTTCCATTTGATGAGCATCGCGTATCTTTGTATCCCCCCTTTCCTTCACAACAGCCAGTTTCTTCTCTACATTGCAATCCAGATACACACCCTTGCTGACAATTGTTGAACCAGCATCCCGCACCCGTGAGACCTAATCCATACGGATCTGGCTTGGATAATCTTGAGTTACCGCCAAACCGTCCAAACAGCCAATAAATCGATCGGGTCAACTCTTCAAGTTTTACAAATTTTTTCACAAATTTTATTTCAATTACCAATGTTTTACCGGCTATATCACGCACTGTGTTGCCTACTAATTTTATCTTTTCCCGTCGGGCTTCGTCGTCAAAAAGCATATCGGCGTTTTCACCAATTGTGGTTATTGGTTTTTGAAAAAACCACAGACACGTCGCTCCACTCTTTTCCCCCGCCGCATACACACGTTTAACGAATGGATTATACGAAAAACACCCATCATCTTCTGCTTTCTCAATGACCGCCTGAAGCCTGAAAATATAAGATTGGGAAACAGGTTGAATTTCCCGTATATACTTCATCCCCGGCTCAATTGTTTTATATCCGTGAGACTCTGCAAATTTTGACGTAAATCCATCAGTAGAGTTCCCATCCACTATAAATCGGAACATACGGATATCAGAGGGATATTGCTTCGGATACGTACGCATTTGGGTAAGCAGTTGACTTGAAAGCGTGTCGGTGTACTCCTTTAACGCAGTTCCTATCCCTATTTCTCTCAATGCTTCTTTTACCCCAACTTCCGCTATGACAAAAATACTTTTGGCAACGTCTGCTCCCATTTGGCTGGCTATCGATTCTACGCTCGTATCCCCGAGGGAAAATTGGATATCTATATAGCCGATACGGATATTGGTTGCGTCATGTACGGTTATCCGCGTTAAGTATCCGGATTGTTGGCTCACTTTTGATAACTTCGAAAAAACCGGCACAGCTCCTTCAAGCCGCAGCGAAAATATTGATTTTCCTACGGTTAAATTTCCGGATCCTTGAATGATCAAGCCGTCATTTGTCAGACGAAACACTGCAAGATTCGATGGAAGACGAGTTGAAATTGGTATCTTCAAACTCCCCCGCTCGCTGGGGCCACCAAAACGGATGGCATTCCAAATTTTTTCCCACATCGTCCGATTGGGCATCTTACCCGTCATACCAGTCTTTTCTAATATCCACCCTATCACACTGCATCCGGATTTCCCTTGCCCTGAGCTTGCCGAAGGGTCTGCCGCGTACACTGTAAACAGCGGCATTCCTGCTTGGCCGTCGCAATTTTGGGTTTGATCATCAATCAAATTCTGGGCTACTTGTTCTATTGCAAACAACCCGCTTTCTTTCGCTTTATGTACTGATTTTGCCGAAATGAGGATACCTCCTACGTTTCGCAGTCCCGCCCGTCTCGCATCACCTCCAAATTCTATATAATGATCCCCGATAGAAGGCGCCAATACATTTACCTTTACGTTGTCTGCTGACGTAATGTCATATTCCGGCCCTAACAACTTCGTTAAGTGTGTAATAGCCTGATCACTACTTTGTAAACCTGCAAGAGCGCTGCTAGCAACTAGCAAGCGCAATCTAATGTTGGGAAATTCTGTACGAATACGACGATAGGTATTTGCCACAGCTGCAATTTGATTAAATAAAATCGATGGCGTTTTTGTACCGTACACAGTATCAAATACCATCACTGCACCAGTTTCCCCATCGGCATATTCTGCAGGTTCTACAAAAAGTATTTGGTCCGCTATACTTCCCAGCTGATTTTCGCTTCGTGTATATAAATAAAACTTATTCGGATCTCCAAAGGATAAATTCGTGTCGTTATTTTGACCACTTCCCTGTCGTTTTACGCATGCCAGACAAGCTCTCATATTTTCAATAATAGTATCGAGGTTGTTTGTCATACTACTCGTCACGACTTGCTGAGTAGTTTGCGAGCGAATGATATTATCAATCTGACGGAGCTTATTTTGTAATTGTTCATCAGCTCGTTCTGCTTGTGCCGTACGGAAACTAGTAAATTTCGAGGAAATTTTGTCATACATTCCTTCGAGCGAGACTAGTTGATCTCGGATTTTCTGTAGATACTCCTGAAGCATCGCTGTCTCCTCTTTTGTCAGATCCCTGTCGTGTTTCACGATGAAGTTCTCCAAATAATCCAAATCCTGTGATACAGCGTATGCGCCACTTGTCGGTGTAAACTGCTCACCGAATCGATTAAAGAGAGCCACGATCTCTTCTGAAGGTATAAGGAGCGACCGAAGGGCTTCCACTTGCTCCTGCGCCTTTACATCATCCACGTATTGTAAAAGATTTGTCACAGCAGAAAATGGCCGTAATCCATCCTGAAAAACTTCCTTAAGCACCCCAGCCGATACTGCACGATTATTTTGGGTAAGCACGGAAAGTATGTCCTGACGCACTGCCTCTTCTTCCGGCGTAAACGAGATCGCGCGATCAGATTGTGTCATGCCTTGGTACATTTTGGCGACAACCGCCCCCACCATTTTGTTACCATACTGCAAAAGCAGCTCCATACGCTGCCGGTCGAGTGGTTCGGTATACAAATCCGGGTCTGAAAGTTCACGGAGGTTTAGAATAATATTGGTTAACTTCACGTCAATCGTTTCCACATCACCGACGGATACCGCACTTGATTCTTTTTGAAGAAGCAACTGAAACTTCTCCATGTCGGCAGGCTCCAAGCCAAGACTTGACGCTAACTGATCATTTATCGTTTGTCTGCTTTTGACTGCATCATCTACCAATGCAGCTTTCTCGGCTGTCAGATACAGCTTAGGATCTATGGGCTTTCCTGCCCTATATTCATCCCACGTGTTGTTTAACATCATCGCAAGGTATAACCCAAGTATTGCTTGATCCTTGGGCTCTTTTCGTGAAAGATTAGCCAAATATAATGTCACGTTTACGATTGAACGAATCTTTTGATTATCATATTCAGTCGGCAAACGAATTATGCCGAAACGATCCTTAAATGTCTCCTGAATTGCTCCGGTCAATCGTGCTTTTTCGCTTGCAAATGCATCGCTTGTTATGGAAACCGCTAGCTTTAGTCGCTCTATATCTGTCCGTATGCCAACTAATGTCCTGACATCATAGGGAATTTTTGTATTTGGTTTTTCTATAAGCGCTAACTGCGCCCGATACAAAGGATATACAGAACGGACAAATTCCCGCTTCTGATCAGGTGATAATGACGACATAAATGAAAATATTTCATTTGCTAAACTCGGCGACCCATGTAATACATCCGCAGAAATGCTATAAAAAGATTGTCTATCATCTCCAGACCACCTATCTGCGACCATTTGCCCTTCTAGCTGTCGTATAACTGTTAGAAGACTCTGTTTGGTACTATCGGATGTAGTCAGTTGGCGGAGCGCATCATAGAGAGAGGTTGCAAAAGATGTGAGCCCATATATTCGTGTCAAAGCGCCTCCACCCTCCAATCGATCCAAAAGTCTGCCGGTGGCTATAAGCCTCAATGGAAATGCTAACGGATCATCTTGAGCCAAATAGGCTTGCCAAACGGATTCCACTTCCTTTAATATCGCGTCCTTCGTATCGGCCGGTTCAAAATACTCTTTGACTTTTGTCGCAAGCTCTGGCGTCAGTGTACCGAAGGAATTATATTCTTCGGGATCCTGTGCAAGGAGATATATATTCAGTAACGCATGCCAGTTTGTTTGCGAAAGCGTAAACGTCTCTTGGGATTGTAAATAGGTAATTTGACTTCTCAAAACAGCGGAAAGTAGCTCCCCACTAGATGAATTACCGTTTTTAAAATAACTCATCCTCCCTCCAATAGCTCTATCCCATGTGTCATCAATTACCATGCCTCCCATCATCGCCCGCCAGTTTACCGAGTCAGTTTCCGACTGTACGAGCGTCAAATCCGTGAACAACGCATGAAATGCATCTGATTGCGGTTCATTGTATGTTCTCCAAAAACGTGCATAATCATCCGAAAGAAGCGAAAGCACATGCTCGGTTATAGCTGAAGACATATTACCATATAGAGTTTGAAAATTTCCGTTTGCGGTTCCCGTCTGAATAAGCGTCGCTATCATTTCATCCGGCGTTTTCCCAACAAGCGCTTGCTTGTAATAAATAAATCCATCTGATTGTTTCAAGCGCCATTGAAGTTGCGGCATAATCTTGTAGGTTTTCCAAAATTCTTTTTGATCTGCGGGAAGCAGATTGAGCACTTTGGTTGTGAGCAGATTACCCAATGTATTCCAGGCGTTTAAAATATTCCCAGCGGTCGTTTCGTCCTGAAGTATCTGGGCAACCATCTCATCAAGAGACTTACCCTGCAAATGTTGGGTAAAATACGCATATCCGTCAGGTTTATTTAATCGATTCCGAAGAGAGTTCTGTTTAACCCACGTTCCTACAAATGACTTCGCCTCGTCAGATATATACGGCAGAATTCGATCACCATAACTAAAAAGTGTGCTCTGATGCGAATGGATTTTCCCGATTTTTACGTCCTCCGAAATAAGCTCTGCGATCCGTTTATACAATTCTGATATTTCAGGCACCTCATTCCCATCATTGGAAAATCTAATAAATTGTGAAAGTTCTTCAACGCTTAAGGGGAAAAGGCGGATCATATTGTTCATAGCGGCAACATCTACTTTTGTCCTATGGTCGTATGGATCAAGGGTGTGAATTTCCTCTGGTTTCAACCATGTAGCAAATAACCCCAGTATATCTCGAGAATATTCACTCATATTGGAAATTTGATATCGAAACTTAGTCGGGTTTCTTGAAATATTCCTCCGATTCGCATAGAGCTCAATCAGGTGAGCCGGATCACTCAGTGTATATTTTGTAAGAACCGCCAATGCGTCGGTGGTTGCATGTGGGAAAAGCGATGCGACATATTGAGTAAGCTTCTCTTGGACTTGCGCATCCGTGAGCGCACTGGAGCTGTCTGTGAGCCGAAGCGTCCCATGGTCATAATACACATAGTATCGAAGCATTGATACGATTTCTATGACATCTTCCTGACGCAATGACTGTTCAAGTCGTTTTTTTAGATAATCTGGCAAATTGCGATTCCCCCGCGTTGCTATCTGTATGGACTCTATGCCTTGAGAACGAATCCTTCCAACGAGCGAATTTGAACTATTTTCTACAAATAAGGAGTTGAGTAAACGGGTGATATCATATCGCACTGAAAGCAATGGGAGGATGGCTTGTGCGTTGTCCTGAAACACCCGCAACGTCTCTTCTGGAGTTTCATTATTTGTTTGTACAGAAAACATCCATGTAGCAATTTCTTTACGCGTATCTTCCGATAACCCATCTAATACTGTGGGGTACGATATAAGATGAAGGAATGACGCCAATGTCTGCGCAGGGTCTCCGCTCGTACGAAGCGCATATTCAACGCCAAATTGAATCTGATCACGAGGATATATAGCTAGGATATCGACAAATGCAGAAGCATCGTTGGAAGCAAACATCAGATCAAACATATTCCTGTAGAGCACTAGGTTAATGGGTAGTTGGTTGGCAATATCCCAAAGCTTCGCTACCTGATCAGGAGCAGTGTTTGTGATTGCCATACTCATATCTGGCTGATGAGATAATGATTCAATATACGCGCTACGAAGATATGAGATTCCGGAATTGAGACTCGTATCCACAAGAGTTAATATTTGTGAGCCGGTCTCCTTGGCATTATCTGTATTCAATAAAATAGATAAGAAAACGTACCCTGCTTTTCCCTCTTTCATAACATAATTATTTTCTTGTAAAGAAAGGATATACTGAATCGATTCGTCTGATAGTGCTCGTATATGCTCAATTGCCTCTCTGGGATCAGGAGAGAGCCATATATAGAGCAGCGCCTCTTGACGGTAGGATGTGAGATTTTTCTGTGCCACAAATCTTTTTAACATCGGCTCAATTTGGGGAAGCAGCGTTACCATCTCTTTCGCCTTCGATGGCGTCACGGCACCGGCCAACAATAATTCACTCAACAACGAATCAAAATTAAATGAATTAGTAAATAGTCTATGCGGATACTTCCATGTTCGGACAGTCCGAATAAACGTCCCAAGCGTAGGTGCTGATTCAAGAACTGTTGATAAATATTCAGGGTGTTCTGTAAGTAACGGTTTGCCAGTAAAGCTATTATTCTCATTTAGCATTCGCGCGAGGATATCTGGTGGAACGGATTCTTTCTCAAACGTATCAAAAAGCGCCATAAGCTCGTCTGCATATTGCGGGATATATGCCTGTTCAGAATCGGGAAGATTTAATAATGCGTTCACCATATCTCCCACTCTGTAGCCTCGAACCCCACTGTTTACTAAATCAAACACTCTGGAAAATATTGTTCCATGTTCTGTAACCATCTGGGCATGCTTCGTAACATCAAACTCTCGTATAAATAGAGTCTTAAGTAAAGCATTTTTTTCACCATTCCCAAATACCCATTGGAACAAATTTGAGTGGACGGAACTATTTATAATATCGAGCATGCCTAACACGTTGGCATGAGCCTCATCACTATCATACGAATTCCAGAAATTATAATTCGCTTGGCCGTCAAATACTGGCGTGAGCCTGACTAATGAAAGTATTTTCTTTGCAGCCGCGTTTGCCTCTCGGGGACTGGGTAGGCTGTCTGTATAGGATTGCATGCTCTCAAAATATTCCTCGGCGCCTCCTTTTTGTAACTCTACCCGAAGCGATCGAAGGGTTAACCGATAGGGATAAATATACAGATAGTAATTCCCAAAAATTCGAGCTATGGAACCTGCTGCCGCTGTGGCGTCCTGACCCGCAATCACCTCTCGTACCCCAATCCTATGTCTGCTGAATGATTGTACGATTGGCGCAAATATTCTATTTGATCCGCTTCGTATCAATCTTGCAAAGTACTCCGATACACGCCTCACATTCGGATCAATAAAATAGGTTTTTTGCTGATCTCCCCACCAATTTTTCACTGCCTCCCACGCTTTGCCCGCCAAAACTTTAACGTCAATTTGGGCTCGCTGCAACCAAGATTCATTCGAACGAAATGGGTCTATTGGCAGTAAGCCGAATTCATAACGTTGGGCTGAACCATTCTCATGCGGATCGGCTCTCTGGACGGCTGCCACCTCTTCCATCATGGTAATCAACCCTTTTTGGTGAATCGTATCGTATTTTCGAATCACCGCCCGTATCGTCGTTATACCCTGCCTGATATCATCCACCCCTTCACCATGACCAAGCAGTGCCGCAAGCAAAGTAATATCCCCAGTCCTGATTAGTATTTCAAAAGCACTATCAACTGCACCATAGGCCTCCCGTGAGTCTGTATTGCGCTGCAATGCTATAGCCAAAGCGCGATCGTAAAGATCCTGTCCTGCATCGATATACCGCTTATAGACACCGACATTCACCAAATAAAACCCTTGTAATCCGTTCGTTCGGACAAACTCCCGTTGTCCCCGAAGCGCAACTACTTCCGCGAGCATGCGCTCTTCTGATTCCAGTATTAGACCAGAGCGGGTAATCGTTTCCAACGCAGGAACAGTCAGTGCATGGGTGTATTCATGAAACAGTACCTGCAGCACATACCACCGGGGATACACCGAGAGCGCCCATTGAGGATAAGAAATTTGTTGTGTCGCCTTGTCATAGCCAACGGCTCCCATGTTGCTAAACCCGGTTGTTTCCGTAAAAACGATTCGTTTTCTGTCCAATTGAGGTAATCCCATAAAACTAAGTATGCGATTAAGTTCATGTAACACGTCTTCACCGCTCTGTTGTTCAACCTCGTGATAGCGATCACGATACACGATGAGTGGCACAAGTCCTGCAATTGCCTGCTCGCGCGCTGTCGGATGGAGATTTACTGTCAGCTTTCCGCGAAACCCCATCGCCGTTAAACCATCGAGAAATTCCTTTACCCGACCACGCGCAGATTCATTAGTATCCTGTATTTGGATATCCCGTATCAAAATGTCTGCACGTTCTCGAGCCTTTTCAACAGTAGCGGCATCATAAATAGCCCGAAGCATGCTTTGTTGATCTTCAACCGCAGCTCGCCCTGCGTCACCAATAACAATGCGGTTCATCGTCTTCGTCTGGACACCTTTTGGTTGAAATAACTGCATCGCCCAGCGAAATGCGCGTGAACCAAAACCCATGACCGATTGTAATTGTGTCACCGTACGCTGACTATTCGGATTAATGACGGGCGGTTCCGGCAACGCATCATCGCTAAAAACAACAGTCTTTTGCGGCATGGCAACACTTGTTTTTACCAACAGCGATGTAAACCGCTCTGTGAAGTCTTGTACAAAGCTAATGATGGGTTTAGGTACCCGAAGTCCAGATCGTAACGGTTTTTCAAGCATCATCAGCGCACTTTCCAGTTTTTCCAGCATTCGCGGACCAAAGCTCTGGATTGCGATAACCACCGAATCCTTTGCCTGTTCCGCCGGAACACCAATGGCGGTTGCAGCAAACCCTGCTATCTGATCAACAATCTGCACCCCTTCTAAGGATTCCAATTGTGCCAACTGCTGCAATACGGGAGCTTCCAACTCCCCGATAGCAAACGTTGCTCCCCCGTCCCATGACTGCTGCAGGCCTTTTTTCATAAATGCCGAAATTTTCGCAAACGGATTCCACTTGTGCACGACGGGCGGTGTGAATCGTTCGCTCATCGTGCCGTCTGCCGACACTTCCCCTATCCAATACGCAACGTATTCGGGATTGCCGCTGCTATCGGAAACCCCCACCATGTAGACGCGCTCCGTGGTTTGCCATGGAGCAACGGGTGCAGACACGATGCCGGCAATCTGCTCACCTGGTCGCAACCGCTCACGCAGTGCTGCCAACGTTTCCGAAGCAATATCCATCTCCTCACGGACATCCTCCCGTGCAATCGGCAAAAGCTGGAGATGATATTGCAGGAGAAATGCCGTCAGCCGGTCCATGCCGGTCCTGCCGAACAAATTCGGAATATCAAATCTTCCGTAAGACGCAGGTTGTGGTAATGCGGCGAATAATTTCTGCAATGCGAGTCCTATCCCATGCGTTCGCGGATAAATCGAACGGAGGATATCTGCCCAGAAATCAACATACCGAAGGTTCTCGTATCGTACACTCGGAAACAATCCCTCAATAAGTTTTTCATTTTTCCCGCCGACCGCTGCCGGGATTGCGCTAACCGCCGCAACGACCCGCTGTTCAATTCCGTCAACAAAACTCCATTTCGGGGTCTGCTCTTTAATCATCTTTTCAATTTCAGAAATTATCTTTAACTGCGTTTGATCATTTTGCACAAGAATTTTGTATATCTTGCGTTGCATTGCATCATCAAGAGCTTTCGACGGTCCTTTCGATATCCTTCCATTTCTATATGCCACGAAGTTATCTAGATATGATTGCAAGTATTCTTTCTTTGGTCGAGTTTCATAAAGATATTGTTGGGTGTTATAGTTCCAACCAATCGGCATTTTTTCACTGTCAAACCGATAAAACGCCTCAAAATCAAACCCAACTACCTCAAGCATAACGCGCGGATCAGTGCGAATTCGAAAATCAAATCCATCAAGATCACTGACATAGTAACCGTTCGAAATTGGAAGAAATTCTATGAGAAGCACTGCGTCTTCATAGATCAGTCTTGCCTTAGCCAACGCAAAATCAGTAAAAGAAACTTCTTGTGGTAACCCCTGAATACTTGCTCGATATTCAGCCCCAAATTGATCACGATGCGATATAATTGCATTGCTTAATTTTTCGATAGTATCGTCTCTCAAATAAATTTCAGTAGAAGTATTACGACGAATACCGTCAAAACTCGCTGGCAATGCTTGGAGATTTTCTTCGTACGAAAACACGGTAAATTGATACCCATCTGGAAACGTCACAAATCCTAGAGGCATTTCCCAGTTAACCAAGACATCTCCAAAAGTACCAGTTGCGTGTTCGCGCATATATTGCGCAGTCTCAAATTCTGTCTGACTGGTGTTGCGATACATAAACGGACCCTGTAAAATCCTGTTCTGATGCATTGCGCTACGCTGTTCCTTGAGTAAATACTGCCGGCCCGCAACTGTAATCCGATAAATTCTGTCGTTGCTGGAACTCAATAACGTTTTATCGCCCCATACTTGCGGATTCAATAAATCAACTGATTCTGAAAGCGATTCGTTCACAAGGGTCAATTCAACACCGCTTGAAAGACGTACTTTTCTCCCAGAAGTTGCATCAGACAGTTGCGGGTTTATTTCTGCGGAAAGTGCTAGCAATTTTACTTCGCGCGCAAATCGATATCGCTGCGCTATCATATTGCGTTCAAACGGATCCAATCCCATGAGCTCACCTGTATGGGTTTGCGCATGATAGTCAATGCTATCCCGTAAGCGTCCCCATATATCTGATGTAAATAATTCTATGCCACGCTTAATGGTCTCATTCGTTACCAACAATCGTTCAACGTCAACAGAAGCATTGTCAACCGTCGGCAAAAGATAAGCCGTTGGGTTCATAAACCAACTGGCTATAACGTATGATTGGGATGGTTTAAATACCGACGCGAGCTCAGGATCCGTTTTTATAGCTTCATGGAGTATTAATGACCATTTATCTTTTTCCCGATACCAGGACATATTTTCTAAAGTCTTCACACTATGAAGATCAAGTCCAACGATATCCTGAGGGATCGTCGGCAAAGTCAGATATCTAATCAGTATATTTTCGTACCTATCTGAGAGCTGTTTAATTACAGGATCAGCATCTGCTGCCGCCCGAATCATCTCGAGCGGCATAGCTTCACTAACCGGAACATTTTCAAAAGATAACATAACTCTTTGTAATTCAGGATTCGCTGGAATTCTTCGCTTTATAGCCTCAGTAATCAACTTCCACTGCTGTTCTATCTGCGCATCAGGAAATTGCTTGGCCCTGGATTCATCAAGAATGGGAATACGTGTCTGGATAAACAGCGGCTCCAGAGGCCCGAAGAAAAATATCACACCCCTCACTATCTGATCTCCCTTGGTAATTACTATTTCATCTAGGTCATGAAGTTCGCGGCGCTCGCCTGATACCAATTGTTCACCGTTAATTGTCGCTGATTCTCCCGACCCGACGGCCAAAACATATATGCCAAATATCGCATCCATGGGATGAAAAATCGAGCTCTGCACATCAGGAATGCTAATCATATGCTCTGCTCCAGCAAAGGGTGCCAACTGAGAAAAATTTTGCACTAGACTCGGCCCCTGCCGGCGCCAGAGGAAATCAAAAATCCGGTCCCGCATCCCCTCCGGAAGCCAGTTCCAGAACGCACTGCCAGCCCTCTGCCACAAGGACGTATGACCTACATAATACCTCTCTACAAATCCCCCTATCATCTTCTGCCACTCACCCGCACTCGCAACTTCTCCATCTGACATAAACTTGCCATTTTTATATTCAACTTTTTCCAACGCACTCATTTCTTCTTCCGTTACTCCCAACTCGGCAAGCCGGATGCGCCCGCGCTTCTCCAAGACCTCATCGGTAGATAAATAGCGTCGCAACCAATCCCAGCGATGCGGCTTCAGATCCTGCCGTGGCGATCCATTTACAAAGAATTGAGTACCTATAGATTTCAGCGTATCGACGTTCACTGCCGTCGCCAAACGCCCAAGCGCCGCGCCAATTATAGCCATATTTTTGACCAGATCGTCGGCTTCATTACCCGTTTTTACAAACTCGACATCCGTAATCCCAAAAGCCGGGTGAGAATAGTAAAGAGTGTCCTCAATCTTAAGTTCAGCCAATGCTATATCCAACGCTTTTCGAAACGCTTTCTCATCTACCTTTGTACCAGCAGGCAAAAGGATTGCAAAATCATTTGCTGATTTGTGAAACACATCAATCTTATGGATCTTTAAAATATCAAAGACGCGATTCATGACGGGTTCAAACTGCTCTTGGATCATGTAATCCCCCGCCTTCTCACCGCGTTCTCCTTCAAAGTCACTCACGACATGTTTAAGACTCCCGGCAAAGCTTACTTGGAAAATCCGCGCCTTACCGATTGGTGAAACCGCGCGGACGAAGTCTTTTACTCTACGAAACACCCGCAAGAAGGCTTTCGGATCTTTCTCTTTAAACGCATTGTCTAATTTTTCTGTCTTTTCCTGTAATACATCATCAACAAGCACCGTGGTCGTCAGCTGCGTCAAAAATGATCGGAACTTGACGTCGTCCTCTGTCCCATCCCCCATTGTTTCAATCGCCTGAAGAAGGGCTTCAAGATACGGATGTGTTTGACGTAATTTCTCAAGATTATCTTCATAAACAATCTTGCCTTGCACTGCTTCTGTAAGACTCACTACATCGGCTCGCGCATAATCTTCAAGTGTCAATTTTGCTTCCGATGGATGCACGCCTATGCCTTGATAGACAATCCCTGACCCCTCTTTATAAAACATCTTGTGGTCTTCAAGTGTCTCGGAAAAAAGTTTAAGGAATTTTTCCTTATTTTCTACCGATACATCATCACTCATAAAAATTGCATACGTATCTCCCGTTTCTCGGATAAATCCAAACGCTCCTTTGGTATCCCCAAACGTCGCGCGAGTTTTTTCAAAAGCCACTATAATCTCCTTTAAAAGATGATCGCCTAACAATTTCTGCGTCGCTTCATCCAAAAGTACGTGATTTGCCCCAAATAAATTTTTGACATCATATGCTTTAGCAATCGTTTTCCCTAATTTCGCTAAAAGCGGCCATGAAGCTGAACTCCACACTTGCTGGGGAATATCACCCGAGGCATTTACCAACGCCAACCACTCTGGTGTTGCCTTTAATCGCTCAGACTCCGGAAACATTTCTCGTGTAAGGGATGTCAATGACTTTTGGTGCAAATCATCATAAAAATAATCGGCAAATTCAGATAGTACGTCGGGATTTTGAGAAAATATTGTGTGAAGTTGTGAGGAAAGGACAGAATCATTTGGCTTATCGATAAACGACAAAAATGACTGGAGAATTGTGGCCTCTACGAGAGTGCGTTGTTTTGCGCGGAGAGTATTATTTTCAGGGCTTGATGGTGACCTGCCTGTAGGCTGTTGAATAGGTGTTGGAGGAGGAGTCAACAAGCTGGGGAAGAATCTACCAATAATTACAGGAATGAAACGTCCGACTGACTGCGGAACCACGACCTGGATCACCTCATCCAGTCTCCAAAGTGCTTGCCATGCTGATCCGATCATCGAAATAGTACGGGAGAACCATGGCATATTTCCCTGTTGCCCCAATGTTCTCCAAAACGCCCGAACAAAAGCAATATTTGCACGTACGGATCGTTGAATTTGACCGGGATTTCCTGACGCAATAGCAGATGCCTTAAGCGCGCGCCCTGCAATAATGCGCTGGACAAACCTAAACGGCCGTTGCGTAGCGCTATACGCAACCCCGACAAATACCGATCCTAAGTTAAGATTGGTGCCGGGTAATGACCCTTGTTGGCGCACTGCAGTAAGCTTAATTCCTTCATCCTGCGTCAACAGAATCGCAATTTGGCTCCGTCCGCGGCCCTGTGCAATCGCGCCGTATTTGGCGACAAATTGATCAAACGTGAGCGTCTCGGCGCGTATAAGACCATCTCCCACAACTTTCCCGGTTGAAACGTCGTAATTCGAATCATACACCGTAAATGTGAGCACTCCTGCCTCATTCGTATCAATATATGCTATGTGCCCCGGACTTTTAGAGCCTTTGTTATATACGACAAACAAATGTCCCGGGCCGTACGTAGCGAGGTCTTCTTGTGACTGCACACGCAGGACAAAGTAATTCCCCATAGAAACGAGTCCGTCAGGGTCATTGGAAAGTTCATCGCCTACCATGCTCTTAGCAACGTCACCACCGATAGCGGAAATCGGGATATTGAAGTCGATGAGCCCGCTTTCGACCAGAAGGTTTGCAAAAACGACACACTGTATTTCCTGGTTATCCCACGTGTTATATGTTTCATCGAGGAAGTCATATGCGTCATATGTGGCTTTATCAAGATCCCTGGCAAACGTCTCGAATCCCCGATCAATCAGGCCTTGCTTTAACGCATCGCTTGCAAGGACTGTGTCGCGATCCGGGCTGTTTTGCCAATCGTTGAGAATATCGGCAAATATATTGGACATAATGGCTGCCCGCGTTTTGGCGGCAGGACCCAACACCGTTCTTGGTTGGGTATTCTGAGCGGCCGGCGACTGAACCACCGGAGCTGAAGGTAAGTTACTTGTTTCCGACAAATTACTTTGTACCGGCGGAATGTCTACGTTTACTTGTGCCGGTTGCGGCGGCGGCTTGGCTCCTGCAACGGATAATACCCGTACGCCCCGGAACTTTGTCAGGAACGTATCGACCGGCATGAGGTACGTCCCATTACTGCTATCCTTTTCTATGCCGGGATATACACCCCATGTAACAGGGTTAACAAATGTCGTCATCATGCCGTCAGCCAAACGAACAAACACCTCGCCATCCCGCTCTACAAATCCCAAAAACAATGCCGTATGATCCGTAGTTCTCGTAGAATTCAAACCGAGCATCATTGCATGAGATGTCCCTGCAAATCTTTCCTCCTGCTGCTCCAGAATGGCACGAAGGGCAAATTCGCGCATTTCTGCAGAGGTTAAATACGCAATTATTTTATTATTCCCGGTTTCGTACTGGATATCTGGATATTTTGCAAGCAGGATTGCCAACAAATCATTGCTAATTTCATACTTAGTTTTTGAAACGGAGAATAACGGCCGCGTTTCATCCGTTAGTTCGTATCCCATATTGCGCAGAATCGTTCTGAATTCTGTTTGCCCACTCCCCTGCACGCCTAAATTAAGCAGCGTCATCGCCTGTTCTTCCGGCGTTTTACCCGTCAAATATTTATCCATGAGTTTCGGATCCAAAAATGCACTTTGGCGGGATTGCGCCTCCGGAGAAAGAAGTTCTGCGTAGAGCAGCGGATCTATCACTACCGGCACCGTTCCTGTGGATGTTGTCTGTGCGTCGATAAGGGACATGGCCGCAGTAAGCGTATGCAGATAACAGGTAAGTCCTATCTGCGGCAGCGCGACGACATAGCCTTGGCTCTTGCTTCCTGGTAATCCGCTTTGGATATCGGAAAGTGCGACCGCTGCGGTTTGCGCTCCGCGTTCTTCTGTAGTTGCAGACGGGAATACATCGTCATGCTTCAATAATCCGCTCGGATCGCCGTCAGACGGATACGTCACTACCCGGGCGATAACAACACCCTGCTCATTCGTGATCTCAACAACCTGTGCCCCGGCCAATACAAGCCGCGTATTAATACTGTTTACATTACCTTTTCCGAGTGTTGCTTCCAGACTTTGATATAGCTTGCGGACATCCTCTACTAACCGCTTCTGCTCCGCATTGCTTTTCCCATACGTATTTTGTGTGTTGAGATAGGTAACGAGTGCAGTGCTGACATCTTTGTCATATCCCAGTGACGCGACAGAAACCGAAACCGTCGTACTACTGCTGCCGGCAGGAGGAAGCACTAATATTTCACTATCATCGCTCCCCTGATCTACAATTACGACGTGTCCCGCAGGCTGATACCGATCCAGATATATTTGGATATTTTTGGCATAACTATTAAACATCGGTGCCTGAGCGGTCAACATGGCGATGGTGAGAATGCCAAGTATTGCGCGGGTAGTTAACTGTGATATTACCGACTCAATGCGTTGAAATACGGGAATGCCGATCGCCTGAAGGCCGTATAAAAGCGCTATAAATGCCGCGCCCATACCCATAAGCTGTGACGTTCTAAACATCAAAACCGCACGGATATCGGTATTAAACTGTGCGATTATCAACGCGAAACTCAAAACTCCTATCACCTCTAATGCGGTGACTATATGATTTCTGGTAAGCCATTCCCGTACTTGCTGAAACAGTGGTATGGACTGCGATCCTGCAGTTACAGGACTCAAAACCGATGGAAGGATATCACCCCGTTCTCCACGCAATACGGCAGGTGTTTGACCTCTGCTCTCTGCCCCGTAAATAGTTCCCAATGAGGTAAGCCATTTCTTCGTATTAGTACGGATGTTTCCTTTGTAGGTTATCGTATCTATACCAGCTAATACTGCCGTGATCACCTCATTCATCTCATTACTTTTCACTTTCTCTCCTCGCGCCAGCCGTTCAACAATCGCTCGTGCCTGTGGATTCCCTGCTATTGCACGAACGATGATGTTGGCAAAGCTGTCGCCAGTAATCCGGCTCACCAACCCAAACGTCCTCGCGTCCGCGGTCTCACGGATCATACCGGTAACCAGCGCTGTTCTTGCGGAGTCAATAAGCGGAGAGGTCGGCGCACTGCGCAACTGCTGTGTGACCTGTTGCTGGATCGGAACCAAATCCGTGTAATTATGAAGCCGTATCTGCGCTTCGATCGCCGTATCAATAACCGGCCGGATGAATGCAAGCCATGCTTCATGTTGACCGATATATTCAAGTAAACGATCCTGCACGTAAACACTAAGTAATACTTGCCAATGATCCTCGGTGATCGATGCTGGCCGTATCGGATAGGCCGCGCTTACGTCACGCACTACTCTATCACGGAATTCCGGATCACTCCGGTCAATCGTGTGACCTTCGGCAACCCATTGCCGCAGTACGTTCCGTACTGCAAGACGAACTTCAGCACTACGGATACCCATAAGCTCGGTAAATACTTTAGACTCATCCGACGTTGCGGCGAAAACCTGATACGCGTTTGTGAGTTTATTCCGAATTACGGTTAACGCATCACTTGTGACGACGATATTTATAGCAAGAGTTGGATCACCAAGGAGTTCAACTAAGAATACATATTCTTCTTCATGTCCATATGTCGGCGTACGCTTGGTTCCCCTGCCTTTGCTTATTGCCGCAATCCTGTTTTCGATCGCAATTTTTAGGATTGCTTGTTCTTTTTGGTTAGCCTCCATACGCGCTTGTGCTAATGCAGCAGCCTCCGCATCCGTATCCGTACTGCGCAGTTCACTCGGCAACGAATCCGCAAGCGGTGTAACAGGAAACTGAACGCCGCGTAACGCTTGCTCTGCGAGCGCTAATGCCGCAGTTCGCTGCTGCGCTCTCAATAGTTGATATAGTGCCCAGCGGCGGGACAAATCGGATCCGCGAGTTAATAACCCTATTGGCGGAGCCACCGCATCAGCACCGGCTGTCAATAATAACGTCCGTGATGGTTGTCCTACCTCAAGTAATATCGGGTATGTCGTCTTTCCCATTACCTCAAAAATAGTCCGCACGTCAGCGCCGAGTTCCTGCATCCGTTCAAACGACGCCATGGGATTTTGAAGATCGGTAACTAATGAAGTAGTCCCGTCCCCGTCCCCGTCCGGCGCAGGTTCTCCTCCACCTGGAGCTGCGCCACCGCCAGGCTCCTCATCATCCGCACCCGGCGCTGCTTCCGTTTTCTTTTCTGAAGACAAACCATATTTTTGTAGCTGTTCAAGATATGTATTCACTACATTATCGATATCCTGCTGTCGCAATCCCGCTTTATCTGCGGCTATCAGATAGGCATCTACAATCGAACGCGCCGCACCCGGCACACTGCGGTACACGGCGCGCGGAGTCACTTCTGCGGTTACTGGATCCACGTGATCATAGTTGTAGTCAAACAACACGCCGCTTCCGTCAATACCATTTGATGCTGTACGCTGGACTGCTTCTTCAATATTCCCCGAAGTAAGAGCTGAAATAATCTGAAGTATTGAAGTTTGGCTGATACCTGTAGAGGGAGCCGGAAGCAACGGAAATAGTTCCATCGGCAATAATCGCTGTGAACCCGTAAATATCTTGTCCCGGAATACTCGTCTTTGCTCAAATCGATCTTCTGCTGCTTTCAGCGTTTCCTGCAGCGACTCTTCAACTATTGTATACAGATCATTGGCCCATTCATCACGCGTGAGCCCAAGCATTCTTTCTCTATTGGTAAATCCGTATTGATCCAGCAATGCGCGTATTCTTCCAACGATAACCTGCTGCCTGTTTTGACCAAACAGTTCGCTCTGCAACTGTTCATCGTTTATAACCGCTATTTGCAATGCAACCACATCACTGATTTGTCCGCTCAGTTGGGCCCGAGCTTCCAGCCGGCGCTCCACCTGAGGTGAGAATGCGAGTGAGACTACTCCATATCCGGTCAATCGCGGAGACAATGCCTGCGCCGCGACAGCAATCCCCTCACCTTGTGTCGTCCAAGGCTGTGCATTAATTCCTTCTACTGCCGCAAAGTAATCCAGTGCGATGTTTGCCGCCTCCTGCGGATGCGCAACAATCAGATTAATTATTTGAGGAAGAAGCTGCAGGAAATCGTTTACATCTGTCACGTGAGCAGCAATTTCCGTCAATATACTCACCACATCCGGATCTGTAAGCGCATCAAGTGCTGCAGCGGGTGGAACTATTCCGGATAGCGCCGCTGTGATTGCGTGACGCACCGCAGGCTGCCACACATTCGGAATACCGCTTATGATTGCATCGACGACCCGCATGCGCCGTAAACGGTTGATATTAACCATTCTCTGGGCTATCCGTTGCTGCTCCCGCGTTCTTACCCTGGCCGGCACCCGGAGGTTTGTTGTATCAACCGGACGCCCCCCGCGCTCCTGCACGGACATAAGCGCTTCGTTTTCTGCCGTTTTTATCTCCTCTTTCTCTTCCGCTTTTGGCTGGCGCAACTGGGCTATATGATTTTCTGCCGCGAGTATTTCCTGTTCATACTTGCTGAAGACGTTGTTTCCAAGCACAAAATCCGCTGCGATATCTAATATTCTGCCAACTCCATTTACTGATATTGATTCAATCTCTACTTTGATATCACTAAGCGCCTGCGCAGCTGCATCTGCGTCCGGGATCCCCCCGATAGCAATAAGATCCGCTTTGCGTTGGTTGCGTATAAAAGCAAATATTTCGTTTGCCTGAGTAGCATTGCTTCCGTCTAACTCTTTCCTGACCGCGTTCATTGCAAGGCTCCGGGCCGCGCGGGCGTCTGCCCTTGCCTTCGTTGCGGCGTCCGGCTGGTTTAAAGCGGTGAAAATATCTGCCTGTTTGGTGTAGGAAAGATATCGGACTATATTAAAAAGAATCACATTCACCGGCTTCCCTGCTTCCTCGTGGCCGG
>CAYSAP010000002.1:45551-47607 GCA_964429085.1 uncultured Gammaproteobacteria bacterium
GATCCCGGTTTATGATTATTTTCATGCTGCTCAACTGTCCGAACTACCTGACTCAAATAATCCAATGCTTCTGCAGTTTGCCCGATACTTCGCGCCTGTTGTGTTTTTGCATACAGCGGCATGATGATGTTTTCAACAAAATCGGAACAATCGGAACAAAGTAACGGACTGATCTCCGCACTACTCAGCATTTGGGCTTCGACGTTCATGCTGAATAAATTCGTTACCAAGGTACCGACATCTACGGCTGCTACTCCTCCCGCAGGACCCGTAACACGCGCTATGGGGTATACAAACTGCGCTTCAGGAACAGGGATCGGAATACTTACCCCATCGAGAATAACCATCCAAGAGTTGTTTGCGGCGTTATAAGTCTGGATTATTCCTCTGACTTCTTGCATAAATCCTGCTGCATTTCGATATTGTGCAGTTACCGTTACCCCGTCGCCCTGTGCGACACCTGCAGGAAGCACAATTCCTACCAACGTGTATCCGGTCAAATCTACATCAGGAGTGACGACATCGGCTGTCGTTAGAACAAACTGATCACGTTTTACAAATACGGGCTGTTCAAGGACATCAGACTCTATACGCCACGTAGCGCCACCTAATCCATCCACGTGTGAACGGATCGTCGATAAGACCCGAAGTTCCTGTCCCGCATCGTTTCTATACCATACACGGACCGTCATTCCGTCGAGAGGTTCCGTGTTGGGTGGTATTCTGACACCAACCATGATATATCCGTCGAGATTGATGAAATTTGTACTGGGCGTAACTACCGGTACTTGAACAACAACAGGCGCTGGAACTGGAGGGGTCTGTGCTACTTGTGTAGGTTGTTGGACACCAAACGCGAAATTCCATACCCAGCTGGCACCGCTATAGACATCACGGAGTATGAGTCCTACGTCATGACCGATGACGTAAATACTTCCTATCGTTCCAACGAATGGAAAATATGGTAACCGTCGACCAATATACTCTCCCCATGCTTGAGCTCCCTGACCGATAGGCATCGGTATGAGACCATCACGAATACCGAGTCCGATATTCTGAAGTGTTGATGGCGCGGCTATCGGCGCGGTTAATGGGTCCGGTTTTCTGACTGCCTGGTAAATACCATGCACTACGTCAAAGGCAAGCACTCCCCAATTGCGGAACGGGACTAACCACAGACCATAATAAAATACGCGGCTTGCGATAAACGCACTGTTTCCACGAGCACCATGACCGTAATACCAATCCCCGAGCCCCGTACGCACTCCCTGGCCAAATGCCTGGATGCCAGTAACGGGAGTAACCGGGGCAGGCTGTGGTTGGATGGGCAACACGGGTTGTGCAGTGGGCGGCTGGCCCGCTGGAACCAGCGCCTGAACAATAACAGCATTATTAAGCAGTGCTAATCGCTGTTCCTCTGTGGTGATCGCTTGCGCCACTGCATCCAACACGCTACTTCCGGAAATCATATCGCGAACAAACCCTGCGCCAGGTACAACCCCTGCAAGAAGCCCGTTCTGTAGATGCTGTAATACGGTAAGGTTTTGTTGTTCCCGGGCGATAATGGGTACCACCAGATTGTTAAACACCTGGGCTAGCGCGGTAGCATTTCCCCAAAGTCCCCGCAGATCCAGACTTCCGATTGGCACTCCCTCACTGCGAATACTCTCCAAAAACTGATTTAACTGCTGCTGCGCGGCAAGAAGCTGAGAAGCTGCATCTGCTTTTGCTTTCTCCTGCGCGTATGCTGCTTGTTTTTGTGAAAGCGCTGTTTCAAGAGATACAATATCAGCTTCTGTTTTCTGTATTTGGCCGTCAATATTTGCCGCAACAAGTGCATCGAGGACAGCTTGAACATTCTTCATCTCCCGCTCCCGATCGGTGAATGTCTGGCGCGCGAGCCTGAGCGTCTCCTCGTGATCACTCAGCGCTCTTCCTGCCTCCTGTAGTCTCTGCCTCAGTTCCGTTAGTTGTTCATTAATATCCGCAGTGTCATCTTGTACGATCGGCGCAAGTGTCGGAGCCACCTGTTGCACTGCTACCTGCTGCAGTTCTA
>CAYSAP010000002.1:47617-55823 GCA_964429085.1 uncultured Gammaproteobacteria bacterium
GATATGGCCTATTGGGATCACGCTTTTGCTTCTGTAAGTATGCTCCGATATTGGCAGCTACCACCTTCGGATCGGCAATATCGAGACCGTCTTCATACATTTTCGCCAATGTCGCCGATACCCGCATGCCGAAACTCACGGCCGATGCCCGATTTTGCACAAACGCGACGCCGGTCATCTCTTCACCGTCGCTAGTTTGCACCTGCGCACTGAATTTTGGAATCGCATCGCGAAATGCGGTCCTCGATTTCGGCACGATTCCCGCTTTTGTAAGTGTTTGGTAATACGCCACTTGACGCGCATAAATCGAATCAAGGATTGCGAGTACTTTTTCCTGATCCTGATCGGCAAAATACAGCACCATTTTATCCGGTCGTGTTACCAAGCTAAAATCAATTGATCCGTCTTGATATACATTGACCATCTTTGCAGATCCATTGATACCAGCCCGCTGCAACGCCTCAACTATATCCCGGAATATTAGTGCTGTGTACTCATATTCAGTATTGATATACACCCTCCCCACATGATCCGCCCCCTGCTCATCTTCCACGGCATGGATGCTCCTACCAATGGTCGCTTTTGCCCAATACCCGTCTGGCGCACTTGTTATGCCCATAAGGTTTCGGTTATACCTGACCAGCCGCTGCACATCCCTTGGAGACATGACTTCATAAAACCCTTGTGTTTCTAAACTTCCTCGCCGCTCGGAATAAAACAGTTTGTAAAGAAGGTCATCCAGCGTCAAATCATTTTTCCCGACGTTTGCAAGCGCTAATCGGATGAGCGACGAATATCGTTCGTTATTGAGGACATCACGGGCGATAACATTCTGATCGGCGTCATCAAATGGCTCAAGAAATTCTATATCCTCGAGATCCAATGTATTATCATCTCCGCCTAACAGTGTGTGATTGATATCGCTCGTGATGGTATTGCCGGTCGCACGCAGTGTTACCACAGTATGAAGTCGACTCACATCTTCGCCTAATACATTGACCTGACGCTGGGCTTGATCAAACGCTATGGAAGCTGCTTGCAATAATCCTTGTGCTTCGGTTAGTGCGTTTAACGCCTGCTCATACTGCTCCTGAGCTGACCTTCTTGCTGCTTCCGAATTCGTTGTGCTCTTGAGTATCAGGAGCTCTTCATGGAGCTTCCTTGCATTTTCCAGCGCTAATTGTGCAGCTTTTACCTCCTGATCAAGGGAATTTACCCTGGTGAGATTCTGCTGTTGTAGCCTGGCAAGTTCTGCAAGCTGCCTTGCCTCTTGTTGCGGTGAGGAATTCACCCGCACCACGGTTTGCGCCAGATTATGCGCCCACAGACCGACTCGAAGTGCATCGTACCCGATAATAATCGGTACAAATAATGTAACCAGAAATGCAGGGATGGCGCCAAAGAGTCCCATCGCCCCGAATACCAATCCGAGTGCGGCAACGATCATCGGCAACACAATGACGCGTGACACGGCGTACCACACAGTTCCGCTGAACCCATTGGCCACACTTGCGTTAAGAAATGAATAGATTCCTCCTGTTTTTGCCAAGAATCCTTCTACCCGCGCAAGAATTGCAGGGCTACTCGATACCAGAGTCGCAGTGAGGCGTGAAGCTTCAAATCCAAATACGGCGAGCGCCCGTGTTCCCCATAGTGGACCGGGGATAAGCGCCACCGCTCTCGATATCCAAAACATTGCCCGATCCGTCCTGGGAGATGCCGTAAGGACGCGGGACACGAACTGCCTGATTGTTGTCGGTTGGGTTGATCCCTGTGTCGTCGCTGATCCTTCTGCCCATTCGCTGCGCGGAATCCACTGGACAGTTTTTCCATTCGGTGCTGCCAAAAATTTCTTCCAGCCATCCCCTCCGTCATCCGCTAGCCGCTGCATATCATACGCCCATAACGGCGAAGATATCGCATGCAGCGGCGGGAAAAATATGGCGGCAACCGTCATAATCGGCCGGGTAAACCACCATACTCGTGCATTGTTTCGTGGGGTCGCGTTGGTCCATGCTTTCGGAATAACAAATAATTCGTATCCCTTCATGTCCCAGTTATCCGGACTCTGGACATAGGAAGTCATATTGAGAACAGGCTGATTTCTGTTCGATATCGCGCGCCCGACGCGATACACATCCCATCCGATCCGAAGAGGTGCTGCAGTCACCATAGATGTTGTCCACTGTACGGTCTGAAGTATTGCCCGAAGTAGACTCCACTTCGGATCGCCGATAGCAAAAGGCGTAGCATTTACAGCACTCTCCAATATCCCGGTCCGGCTCCCCGCGTTGATATTTTTGAGCGTCTGATTAAACTTCGATGAATTCATGAGGGGCATGAGCCAATCGCCATGGAAGAAATTTTGTACCGTAGGAATCGTTAACGCGACATTTGCAGTGCGCACTGCAGCAGCTATTAACCGTATTGGCGGCTGCAGGAGTATGTCATTTGCGATAAACGCAACACCAATCCACGGCTGACCTATGAAAAACGGCCAGATACGGGTTGCACCCCAAAATGCCGCTTGTCCTACTTGCTGCGGAGTAGCCCACACACCCTTTCCGGTGATCAACCGATTAACTACCTGACCCATGAGACCAAACGGGTGCGCTCCAAAACTCATGTCATATGCGGTTGCAAGATCCTGCCATCGAGACTGGGGAGCAAATGCTTGCCCTGGAGATTGTGGTTGTGATGGTTGGTTTACATTCCCCTGCTCTACAGCAGGTGAAGTCCGAGTCGACACATATGTTGGCGCGATTCTACGAAATGAACTTTGAATTAGAGCAAATGTCCGACTCGGCAATCCGGTCCACCAAGCCTTTCGTGCAGCATTGCGTTTATCCGAAACTGCTTTTGCAATTGCACGGGATGTTTCTTTCCGCTGTGCGCTTATAAGGTCCGCCATAGGTTTTCGCGTCACATCAGCAAGTCGTTCACTCGCTTCTTTTTCAGTACTATTCGGAAGTAGTGCCTGGATGGCCGCTATTGCGGCATTCCGGCTTTCCTGCATCCTCGTTTCCAATTGATCAACAGTGATATTGAGCCGATCCCCTTCCCGCATACGGGTTAGATCACGATACGCACCTTGCTCATAAGAAATCACTGCATCAACAGCTCGTGATAGAGCGCCTCCTTCTAACGTGCCGCCGCCAACCGCGCGCCTGATACGCGCCTCTACGTCTTGACGTATAGCCGTGGTAACCACATTTGAAGACGTATCAGAAATTCCCCATGATGTGAGCTGTTGTGTTACTGTTTGTATCGTATTGATAGCATTCTGATAGGTATCAAGTGTGATAGCATTACTATTTCTCCCTTCCTGAATACGTTTCAAATCATCCTGATCCAATGTCACATCTCCACTATCAAAATGCAAAACGACGGAGGTAAGTCCACTGAGTGATAAAAGTGAGACAGAAGACGCATCAAACACAAAATCTTTCGTCTCAGCGCCAATCGTATACGACGCTTTCGTACCATTTCCAATCGTTGCTGCAACCCGCTGTAACGCTGTTATTTGTGTTGTGCCACTTGGCAAACATGGTGATGCTGCATATACGCGAAAACCAAACGGGGCGTATACAGCACACGGCTCAAGCACTCTGGGTCGGAATAACCCCACCACCACATCGTCTGCCCTGATCGCATCGTTGTTAATTGCGGCAATTTCCTCTGACCGTTGGTTCTGATTTTGGTCAATCTGCTGCTTCGCCTGTTGCACCTGGTTCTGATAATATGAGAGCGCTCCCGCAGTCAAACTGAGTGTTGCGCGGTCTCCTGATGATAAAGGACGGCTTGTAGAAGCTCGACTTGCAATATCCACCGCCCGGACACCATTTTGACTTACTATGTGCTGAGAAACCTGCTGGTTTTGAATAGCCTCGGCACCACTGCGTGCCTGAGCGATACGATTCTGATCGACGAGACCTCCCGTAAACAACGCTTCACTTCCCTCCGTCACACTGATATTGTGTGCCCTACGGTACGAAAGCAGATCACCTTGCAATAATGGCGCATCTTTACTCGTCCCTCCTTGCGCCGTTGCATATGCGAGCGGATCAGCGCCGCTGGGCATATCCAGTAATGCGTTCCTGCTATTGAGCATCCGCTCATAGATAGCGGGGGCTGTTTCTTTGACGAAATTTAAGTATGTTTGATTTTCCGGTGCCTCAAATAATTGCTGGTAAAAATCAGTGAGCTGTTCAAACCGTGCATTCCGGGCAGCCAATGTCCGTTGTTGGGTGTCTGCTGTCGCATTTGTACGCTGTGAAAGACTCGTATCCTGGGTTGTTTCGTGAGTTGACATCTCTAGTAGCTTATCGCTCAACCAATCTGCAACATCACGTGCTACCGGAGAATCAATCGTTCCAAATGTCATCACCCCGTGAGCAAGCGGCCTGCTCGCAGCAAGCTCCATACCGAGGGTATTGGCTTGTGCGGACTGCTCTTTGGCATACGTATCTTGCACCTTAATCGCATTTTCCCGGAAATCAGTAAACTGCTCCGGCGTGCCATGAAGTGCATCGAGAGTCGCTCCATCAGCTCCAAACGCCGGTGCGTTTGTTTTTGCAAGCAAGAGGTGTTGATCAGCAAGGCCCCCGGTTCTATCAAGCCGGCTAGCTGCTTGTAGTACGAGATATTCAGGCGCCGTATCTGACGTAAGAAGGGCTCCCGGCACATAATCAGGAGTCCTGATATTACCGCCAGTTGCTGATCCACGGTCCAAAATACTCACTACATCACTCCTGCCTTCGTTCACATACCACTGTGAAACTTCATCGGTGGTAATTGTTTTATTCGGAAGTCCAGAGGCGTCTTTGTAACCATCGGCAATTGTTCCGTCAGCATTAAATTTCACTTCATAAAACGTGTCGCCGTTAACCCCCAACACAAACGTCTTATTGATGTCTCCGGTTCGGCGGACAATTTCTCGGGCGACCTCAAGCGAGGTCAATCCCAAATCTCCCCCAAGGGTTATTTTGAGATTCCCTTTCGCACTTTTCCCGACACTCGTGTCATATACTCCTTGTGCGATTTGTTCAGCTAGCACTTGCACAATGTCTTCCTGCCTCGAAACGGTGAATCTGTCTGGCCGCAATCTGCCTTCATCAAATATCCGCCGCGCCGTCTCACCATCCACGTTGGTAACCATGCGGTAGGCGTTGGCAAGCACGTCATATGCACTACCAATAGTTCCCGTCACACCTCCGACATGAACATCACCATAGAGGATAACTGCATCAGCGATGACGTCAGCAACGGTTGATTGGTACGCGCGCTCAGGAGCGACGGTCATCTTACTCCCTTTAATAGTCTGAAATCCCTCACCATTTGCCAATGCACCAACAATTTCCATCACAGGCTGCAGATGTTTGTTATACGTTTGTTGCGGACTCGCAACACCTTCTGATCCCGGAATAGTTGAGCGGGTACCGAATACATTCGTGCCACGGAAATAGGCTGTTCCAGGAACCATAGTCATCGCGCTGGCATAGGTGTTAAGTGAACCCAAAACATCGACTGCTCTTGAAGCAGTGTCTAAAGAAATCCCTGCGTTTGTCAGTGCTGTTTCGTATGCTGTCCCGGAAATTCCGTCAGTATCACGTATTTCTGACACTTTTCGAAGTACCCCGTCATCCAATCCAAATTGCTGCTCAAGCGCCGGCAACACACGATTTAACGCCGCATCGGTAAACTTAGCATTCCGAATAAATTGCTGGGTCACGGATCCATCAGGACTCGTCCGTGTCACAATATACCCATCGGTAAGCGCTGGCGCACCATTTTCAGAAACACGCCATGCGTCAAACTTGCCATCCTGAAGGATATTAAGATCAACCAGCACTCTCCCTACGTCTTCTTTTGTTGCAAGTATCACTTCTTCTATTTCTACAGATTCCACGCCGTTAGCCGGATTAATCATGCGGGTATTGGTATCAAGCGCAAGGTTTAACTCATCAATACTAAATCCGGTATTTTTGAGACTCACGAGATAAGCGTGGATAATATCCGCCCTCACCTTGGGATTGTTATACTTCATCGTTGCCATGTTACGGACAAATGCCATGTCTTCAGGCTCAACAATCAGCACTTTGGCATTTTCTATCTGTTCCAACGCCTTTCCGGTAACACTCTGATCCCCTTGAAACATATCACTGGTCATCCTCACTACGGCATTATCCCCAGGGTAAACACTTTTGACGTAGTCCATAAGCTGTTTCGCTTGACCCTTACGGAACATAATAATTGCTTTTCTGCCAAATACTTCGTTGTGTACCCGCGATATGGCAGACACGACCCATGTTTTTCCGCCGGCTGTCGTAAGCTCAATCGCCGTGCCATCATTTGCTAGAAGTCCGAAAATTGTCTCCAATTGCTTGGCGCGTAACGAACGGAAATCCTGCTCATATATGGTCAAACGATATTCTGTATCGCGAATAATATTCTCAAGCTTTAGCCTGGTCGTTTCATTAAGGGAGTCAAAAAGAGAAAGGTTTACCTCCTGGCTTTGGCGAAGTCTGGTAGCCAAATCTGAATTCCCTAATTGTTCAGCATTAGCTATCTGAGTCGCCAAATCGATTTGCTTTAACGACTTGCGGATGTCAATACTTGCTCGAAGATATTCCGGTGTGTTGCGCCCGTATAGACGTTCTAAGGATGCATCAAGCTGTCGTATCGCGATCTCATGATCAACCAAGACCTGCTCCCGATTGGCAGCCGGATCCACCAATCTCTCATGTTGCCTTATTAGCTCATCAAATGCTGTCAAAACTTCAGTATTGGATTGTCTACCGAATAATCTTCTCCGGCCAGTAATATTTTCGGACACGCCAATACGAATTTCTTCAATCGTACGGACTCTTCCGTCAGGTAAAATGTCCGTAAAATATCCACGGCTCACCTCTTCAATTTGCGCAAGTCGCCGTGCGCGGATTTCGGTAAGTGGTCCCTCTATACCAGTGCGCGCAGGATTATATCTATCCAAAATCGAAACTGACTTTAACACGCGTTGCATTTCCGATTCTGCGTTATTAAATTCACGATAGAGTGCGATATTTTCTTCAGATATCTCCGCTCCTAATTGTTTCCTTATCGCATCCCGTACTATTCTGATATCGCGTGCAGAAGCGTTTTTTGCCGTTGATGGTTGACGGTTAAAGATCTGATCCATAACCAATGCAATTTGACCCTGAAGTGTTCCTGCATAGGCTATCGCCGTTTGCCGTTGTGCCGCCTGGGCTGCCACGATCTGCGCTTGTTGCCGGAGCGGCGCTAATTCCCGGGATTCGATTTGCGCGGCAATAGTCCGCCGTTCTGCGACACTCGGATGCAGGTCGCGTTCAAAGGTAATTGCTGTGGCACGATCCAATACTTCTTGTGCATGTTGTACACCGCGCTCGGCTACTGCAATGACTGCTTCTGACATATTGCGGCTACGCAAATCCGTAAGGATGTTCGTTGCATCATTCACCTGGGTTTGACGGAATGCAATATCTGTTGATATATCGGTTTTGTCTAATAACAGTACCCGATCTTCCGCAGTAATGATCTTTTCATCGAGTGTAATGAGTGTTTCTTGGGCGGTTTTGAGTTCCGCCGCATAATTGCTTTGTGCCTCAGAATAGTTATAGGCAAGTGCTGACTGCTCTGCTGTTTGGACACTCCGAAGTGCTTCGGAATAGACAGGAGAAGACGGATCGGCAGTTTTTGCTATCTCTGAAAATGCATCAATAGCAGCGCGATAATCACGTACTTCTACGGGTTCCCGTCCCCGCACCTGATCAACCAATCGTTCGGTAAACGAACGCGGATCGTTGAGCGTTAATGCGGCTTGTTCTGTGGCAACGACGCGCTGTGCGATTTCCACCGATTGGCGTGCGGCTTCCAGCATCTCTCCGGTTACTACTTGATCTACCGACAAACCTGCAAAATCTGCCGTACCGGTCGGTATGGATGATTTTACCGTGCCATCGGGATTCACATATTTTTGCCAAACTTCTACGGCATCGGTAAGTGCACGTTCGACGGTGGTCATATCGGCACGATCCTTGGTAAGGATTTTATCCTTTGTCGCCTGGGCAATCGTTGCATTGGTTTGTGCCACAATCTGAGCGACTGCTCCTGTTGCTGCGCCCAATCTCGCCTGCACATCTGCCTGCAGTGCTGCCCGTGTCGTGCCGTCTACGTGTACTGTTTTTCC
>CAYSAP010000002.1:55833-64800 GCA_964429085.1 uncultured Gammaproteobacteria bacterium
TTAAAAACAATATCACTCGGTGTAATAAGCGGAGCATTTCCAAGCGCCACGGCATCCGCAATCGCAAGGGAGCGCTGGATAAACGGGTCAGGAATAGTTGCTGCCCGACCTTGCGCCTGACGAACCGCACTTTCGCCTACAGAAAGCCCTGCCATCATCACATTAGTTGCACAACTTTCAAACGGAACAGTGCCGAGCGCTGCAGCAGTGCATGCTACTCCTGCTTGTGCTGTATTTACTACTTGATCCGCCCGTACCAGTGACCGGGCGACGGAAGACTGCGGAGCCCTCGCAATTATGGGGGCTGTCACAAATCGACCGGCAGAAACCATCATCATACCCGCTGACACCAAACAATCCGCGCTGAGTCCTGTTTCAGCACATGTTTGTACCATTTGGCCACCAAATACCGCGGTGCCTAATGCACTGCGGCCCATTTGTACCGCAAGTGGCTCGCTCGACCCCCTAAATACGGTACGGGCAAGGTTTTGGGTAATAGTATTGCTTTGCTGCATTAACACTTCCGAAGTTACGGCCACGCGTCCGGCTTGCCGCGTCAGCACTGCCAAATCAGCTACCGCGGCATCCGCAGGAGAAATAAACCGCGCCACTCCGGACAACTTACTGCTTGCAGTCAACGCGACATCTGCAGTATCCAACAACGTCATCGTCCCTTGCTGAATACGCTCTACCCTAGCAACTCTGGCCATGGTGTTTAACCCCCGGGAAGCAGGAAGGATTGACGATGCCGCAAATAGCGTCATGCCCGCAGATTGCAAACACGCGTTTGTATTCATGTCCTCCCGCATCGTACAAGCCTGCGCAGTATCCTGAGCACTCGAACCGGTCATATAAATACTCATGGATTCGCCTGCTATTGCCAACGCAGATTGTGCGGTAAGTGCTGCTGCCCCAAGCTGAGCGATCCGAAGTGGCGGCACGAGTATTGCAACAGTGGTTGCCACAGGTTTTGTTACCATCATAAGGCCGCCACGCACATAATCCCATCGCGCCTGAGCACAGTTTTCTTTCCGCGGATCACCAATTAAACAAAGTCTCCCTCTTGCATCATCTCTCAACTGTTGCCCCTGGAGTAACGCGCCGTTTTCAAATTTATTGAGGCTAATTGCTGCTGCTGCCCACGGATCTGTTTGAATGATGTTGTCATAGGCTTTCGCAGCCGCTGCAATATTAAATGTTCCGTCAAGCGTTCCCTCAATGCTTATCTGCACTTTGCCGGAGGAAAGTAAAAACCGCGCATCCTCAGATTTTATGTATGCCGCAAGCTGCTCCTGTTGATATTTCGCAATCGCCGCCGGATCGGTCGTACCTAATTTATCCCCAACGTGCTGTTGTAGGGATTGTTGCGTCGTTACATTCAAATTATTGATATATGCCACAGCTACAGCATTTGCCTGAGCAGTTTGAACTGCGGTTGTTGCCTTGTCCAATGCACTCTGGACTTGCGTCGACACGCCTCCCCGATGGCCCATCGTTGCATTTTGATAATCTCTTTGAGCTTGGGCATACTCGGCGTTAGCCGTTTCGAGACTGGTTTGTAGTGCGTCCATGCTACCGTTACCGGAAAGCGCCGCTTTGACGACCCATTGCGGATCAATCGCCATCAATTCTTTCGCCCCGTCTATCTGATACACTCCGGTATTTATGCTGTCGGCAATGGCATAACCGGTTGCCACCCGGTGTGCCAAAAAATCCTCCATCATCTGTTTCTTGGGGTCCGCTGTCTTTTTCCAAACATCGTATTCCTGCTTGAGCGCCGGATCGGTCTTTACCTGTGTTTCAAAATCCTTGATGAGACTGGTATTCGTCGTAATGGCGTAGTCAACGACGACTGCCGCTGCCTGTTGCTGCTGCAGTGCGGCAAACTCAGGATTGAGGCGGGTCGTAAACGCGCCGTCACTTACCGAATTTGCGATACTCACGAGCGGCATGACCGCCTGCTTCCAGGGCAGGATCGAATTCATCGCCCGGTCGACACTTCGCTCCCCAGACAAAACCTGATTCAAATATGCAGTTTCACTGAGTGGATCGTCGGCACGGACTAACCCAAGTTGCTCTAATTTTGGTTTGTTTTCATAATATTCCTGCATTTGATGCTCGAGATAATCCTCTGTTGTTGTTCCGGGATTCGCTTTAAGCCAGGTTTGTGCTTCTGGATTCGTACTTTGGGCCGCAATATACCGATCTTTTGTCGCGTCAGGAAGGAGTGCTACATACCCTTCGGCCTGAGTTTCCGCATCTTTATCACTCATACCAAACAGAGTATTAAGAGATGTTTTTGTATTAGTGATAACGGTGTTTAACCACGATTCCCCGGCACGTGTGGTTGTGGGAGGTGTTAAACCAGCGCTTCCCCTTCCCCCGGGTTGATACACAACCACCGGATGCAACTCGTCGTAAAGATCAGTAGGCACGACTCTTCCTGCCTCTACATCAGCCAAAAATGATAAATATTTACCATCTGCTTCCAACTCCTGCCGCAGTTTCGCAATCGCCTCCCTCTGTGCCTGATCAAACGACGCCTGCCAGGTCGCCTCAGTTTTACCTACAGTACTCCGCCCCTGATCGAGCTGTTCCTTTTTCCAATCCTCATAGGCTTGCGAATATTCACTATTGGGATTTGCTGCAACCAATGATTGCGGTCCGGCTTGCTGCTGCTTCATTGCATCGACGATTTCCGGGGCCACCTGTTTTTCTAATGCGACACGTATCGCCGCTGCGTTTGCAGAAACACCGGTAAACACGGAATTATTCTTATGCGAATTGTAATATGCCAACAGATCAGCATCAGATCCAATATATGCTTTCGTCAGATCTAATTGCGCAAATCCTTCATTGATAGCTGCAAGTTCAGTTGACGGCATCGCCGACCGGATTGTTGCCCGCGCCGTTGCGACATCACCGCATTTTGATGCGGCTGTGGTTGTCGTCGCTAACTGTTTACAAAGCTCTGTTTCTATTCCGGGAATCCCGTTTTGCAGATTGTACACTACGTTATCTGTCCAATTCTGAAAAGCTGCATCTGAATCAGAAGCACTCAATCCCAAGGCTGCGATTTGCTCTTGTTTTTTCTTCAGCGGATCACATTTCGGATCACTTCCGCACACTGCACTGTTCGGTTTATTGAGTATGTCTGATGCGCTTTGATAATCTTTGAATCGTTCTACCATTGCAAGCGTGTCTGCTCTCGTCACTCCGGGATATGCTAATGCTGCCTGAACATTCCGTTGATACCCCGAACACGCAATTGCACTTCCTGCATTTTGGTCGAGACAACTCTGGTATGCGCTTTCCGCAGTCAAATACAGGTTTGACGCTTTTGTCAGAATGTACGTGTGGAAACGTTCGTTGAGCGCTTCTGTTTGACTGGGACCTATACCTGCCGAAGTCAACGCGTTGTTTGCCTGCTGCAGATACCCGTTACAATTTGCATCATTTGTCTGTTGCTGCGTACATATTTCATATTTTTCCCGTGCGGCAAAATATGTATCCTGGCCTTCATAGAGCTTCACCTCGGCACTCACCTGTTCTTTAGTAAGCGTCTGATTTGCAGCTGACTGACTCGTTACCCCATAATTCGAATACACAGTGTTTTTGCAGGCAATATTGGTACCACACGTATAAATCTCCTGCGCCATCTTGTTTACTTCATTAAGATGAGCTTGTCTTTCCTCTCGGTACTGCTGCGCATTTCTTATAGAATCCGGAATGACGGTAAGCGCACAACCTTGGCAGGGAATATACATTCCTTGCGTCGGGTTTATTGGGTTCGGCACACATCGCCACCGATTGTTCGGATCCGTCGTATCGCCCGCACCGATTACCACATCATTCTCATCAATGACCGCTCCCTGGAATCCGCCGCCGCACGAAACGGACGCCTTCGATTTCACCGACGGAGACGGAGTCACAGATGTTCCAGGATTGATTGCGACCACCGTAATAATCGGTGTGATTGTTGGCCGGACCGACGGAGCAGTTGTCGGCACTGTCGAAGCCCTTGTCGGCGGCGAGGTGACTGCAGCTGGAACACTGGCGGGCTTGGGCGTAGCTGTAGGAGCCATTTTACACGTACCCCCCCACACGTTATATTCTCCATTCGGACAATTCTGAGAACAATTTTTGTTGCCGCCGCCTATCAAGACACAGTCAGACCCGGGGGGCAATGTGGGTTTGGGAGTAACCGGCGGCGTGGTAGACCCATTGGTCGTTGCCACAATGGGAACTGTTCTAGGCTTCGGATTACACGACCCCCACGACGAACCATACTGGCAATCACTACACAATAATCCGCACCATTGGTCAGGTGCATGCGTCGGTTTCGGAGTAACGTTGGGCGTCGTCGTTACAGTGACCTTTGGCGACGGGGACGGCGAGTTTTTACAGCCGGTACCGATAAATCCCGCCCAGCAAAACGGAGGAATCGTCGGAATAGTATTGATTCCTGCTGTCATCACCGTCGGAAATGGTTCACATTGCTTCGTGGCAACGTTATACTTGGCTTTTCCTCCGCACTGATCTTTATTGAGCGCAGTTTGTGTGAGAAGCGGCGGCGGCGTAACCGTTGTTTTTGCAGCCGCCTGGGACGGACTTGGTGTTTTGCTTGCTGTAAGCATAGCGAGACAATTTGTGCGGGCTTCGGCTGTTCTCATGCGCAAACATGCGGACGTATCAAACTCCGGTGTTATCGTAAGACGCGGTGTTACGGTAGTACGCGGCGTTGTTGTGGTGACCGTCGGCGTGCGTGACAGTGTCGGGGATCTTGACGGTGACGGAGATTTTGATGGACCAGGTTGGGACTGCGTGACGGTCCGGGATGGTCGTGGTGTGCTGGTAACGGCTGGTCGTGATGTTGATGTCGGGCTTAATTCTCCGCAATCCCTGCGACACGCCGTGTCCCCCACTGCACACTCACACGGATATGGACTTCCTGTAGCAAACTGTCGCAATTCCCCGGTGCGTTCCCGTTCAAACCTGGCGATAATAAAAAACGTCGTTGCTGCAAAAATCATGAGCAGGACAAGCGGAAGAATATGGATAAATCCTGCGGTGGCGCCTTTAGTTTTTCGGGTTAGATATCTATAACAATCTATAAAAAAGTGGAACAGTTGGGAAGCTAATGGATCTTCCGGTGCATGAGCAGACAAGTTTTGGTCTGATATGATAGGTAATTCTTCTGATGAATACTCCAAAATGAACGTCAGATCACCCGGTGTCACCAAACCCCACAACATCAGGTGGTCTCTTATTACTATGATGAGATAGAGATAGTACTGTCAATAGCCTGCTTTAGGGTATTGACAAACAAACAAATTCTCTACAAACTGGACATATCGTTATGAAGAAAAAACATATTTCCCGTCACAAACATCGCGCTACTCGCACAGCCTCACATAAACCAAAAGAAGGATATCTTGTGATCGTTAGAAGCTGGATGCTTCTTGTTATGTTTGCTTTAATGCTAGGACTGGGTGCGGTTGTCGGAACATACCTTAATACCCAATCAGCCGCCAATGATCCGGCAGTTGCCGGCATACAAATCGAAGCGGAGTAACAATACACAATGTGATAGATACGAGAAAGAAGCCCGAAGGCTTCTTTTTTTTGTCTTGCACTGAGCTTGTCGAAGTGGACCCGATCGGATTCGGACCGACCACCTCTTCTATGCCATAGAAGCGCTCTAGCCAAATGAGCTACGGGCCCAATTATCAAACTTTCTTGCTAATCTCATTATAAACCAAATCTGCTAGACTCTCTAATTCAAGTTGAACTTTGGTATCAAAGTAATCAATTCGCAATACTCCTTTATAGCCCAACTTCTTTGTCGGTTTTCCTACTGTTCTTGGATCAATAAGTGGTTTATAAAATAATTGTTTTGGGATACCTACAATCTTTCGCCAATATGTTGCCAAAACGACAGGATCCTGATCCGCCCTACACTGTACAGTTGCCCTAACTTTACGCATATCAAATGAAAAACACTGTTTTAACAGTCCCAAAAATAGAACTATAATCCTAGGATCAGAATTTCCTAAACTAAAAGTCCTTCCGCTTTTTGGATTATATTTTGATGCTTCACCTAAACAAAGCATGGCAAGTGCAATTTTTGCCGCGGGTATCACGTGAACTGATCGAGCTATTGGAACATTTATTTCTTTTATTTTTCGAAAAAATAACTCTTTTTTATATTTATTCATCTCCATTGCCATGAGTCTTCCCTTTGACAAGTTGGCATTATTCAAATTCTTGACCCGATTAGTATAATCTCGAGGCAAAACGACGTTTTTGCACTGCCAAGAGAGTGAACTCTTGGGAATATTCAATCCCAACGCCCGACGAATCTCTCCATATGTCATTCCTTCCGATCGAAGCTGCCTAACGCGAGTAATAATTTCTTGAGTATATCTAGGCATGTAGAAAAATTGTACTCCTGAATTTCTCCATGCGCAAGAATCTACATTTTCAATTGTATTCTGATATAATTACTCTTGAAAAGCGATAAAAATGGGCCTGTAGCTTAGTTGGTAGAGCGCCGCATTCGCATTGCGGAGATCAGCGGTTCGACTCCGCTCAGGTCCACACTTCGACAAATCCATTACAGGCTACTTCAAAAATGATATCGGGTTGACAGGGGTGCCGTTTTTCCGAACCTCAAAGTGCAAATGGGTGCCGGTTGACCGGCCGGTTGAGCCCATCTTGCCAATCACTTGCCCGCGACTCACGGTATCCCCTGCTTTCACATAGACTTCCGTCAGGTGTGCATAAAGCGTCGACAATCCTCCACCATTATCGATAATTGCATGCCTCCCGTAGCCGTAATTTAAATACTGCACCGAAATAACCGTGCCATCACCCGCTGCAGTCACTGGGGGCTGGCCCGGATTGGCTATATCTAACGCCATATGATACCAAACAGGATATTGTGTTATTGCTCCTGCTGCCGGCCAGGCAAATTGTCCACTCCCTCCCGCAGCAAGAGGAGACGCGGCAAACTGCCGTGGCAATATGGGTGCAGCCTCGGGCATAACCCCGTCAGGAACGACAAGCGTCTGTCCGACGCTAAGGGCAAATGTATCGAGATCCGTAAAGTCATTAAACGGAAAGTTAACGATTTTTTGTGCTTCGGTTTTGTACTTTTTTGCAATCGAATACACGGTCTCCCCTTCTCTCACCTTATGGACCATGCCCGTAACCGGCGGAATTTTTAAATTTTGCCCTATGGTCAAACTATCCTTTTTTAGATCATTTGCCCACTTAATACTATCTACTGATACACCGAATTTCTGCGCAACCGTTGATAGCGTATCACCGCTTTGTATCTGGTATGTTATGATCTGATCACGTGGTTTTTCCGATATTTGCGTTTGTACGCCGTACTCTGACAAATCCAAACTGGTTACGACTGCCGAAGGCGGAGTGAAGTCTGCAAGTGCTTGCGCGTTCCCCCCAGGATATGCCGTCGCCAAAATCGGCGCTGCAATGATTGCTGCTAGCACTAATACGCTTACGGAAAAGTGTAAAAACGGCCGCTGATACCCGCCGCGTCTGGCCATCAGAATATCGACCAGCACGTCTTTATTGGTTTCAAACCAGGTACCAAACCGACGGAGTCTGCGAGATACATAGTGATACCAACCTCGTTGCCACTGGCTAAAATCGTCCCGAAGTAATTGAAATCGTTTTCGCATGCTTATCCCTGTGCGAGACTCAGGAGAAACTCAGCATTGTCGTGGGTCTTTCCCAACCGGTCTATAAGCATCTGTGTGCGCTCTTCATCAGATAACATACTCAGCATGTGCCGCAAGGTGGTCACTTTTTTCATGGTGTCTTCGCCGAGCAGCAATTCGTCATGGCGGGTTCCTGATTTGCCGACATCAATAGCCGGAAAAATCCGCCGCTCTTGGAGAGCACGGGACAGGTGCAACTCCATATTGCCCGTACCTTTGAATTCCTCATAAATCAGGTCGTCCATGCGGCTGCCGGTTTCGACAAGTGCAGTTCCGATAATAGTAAGCGAGCCTCCGTCGGTAATCCGTTTCAACACCGGTTTTTCGCCTTGAGCTTTTTTTGCTTCTTCTTCCGGTGTCACAAATGGTTCATTGCAACGTGCAGCACCCAAAAACTTTTTCGCCGGATAGAGCGCAGCCGGATCAAATCCTCCGGTAAGCGTCCGTCCTGACGGGTTAACGACGAGATTATATGCCCGTGCGAGCCGGGTAATTGAGTCGAGCAAAATCACGACGTCATGACCCATTTCGATAAGGCGTTTGGCCCGGTCAAGCGCTACTTCAGCGACTCTAGTCTGATGTTCCGGTGATTCGTCAAAGTTACTGGCATATACCTCTCCCTGCACTGACCGGGAAATATCGGTCACTTCTTCCGGCCGTTCGCCGATTAACACCGCCATAAGGTGCACTTCAGGATAGTTTGCAGAAATTCCGGCGGCAAGCTCTTTTAAAATCGTCGTTTTTCCGGCTTTTGGAGGACTCACTACCAATCCACGTTGTCCGAATCCAATCGGCGAAAGCAGATCGAGTATGCGGGTTGAAAGCGGTGCGACGCCGGTTTCTAACTTCAATAGTTTATTGGGATAGACTGGTACCAGGTCTTCAAATCGCGGCCGGTTTTCCATTTGTTCCGCAAGCAGATCATTTACTTTTTCCACTTTCAACAAACCCCAATACCGCTCGTTATCTTTGGGCTGTCTCGCTTGACCTTCTACCATATCGCCATTCCGAAGTAAAAATCTGCGAATTTGAGACTGGGAAATATACACGTCGCGCTCACTAGGGGTGTATTTTGGCCGTAAAAATCCATGTCCGTCCAGGGTGGTATCCAAAACGCCGCGCACAGTTTCTGTAGGTACATCGACATCCGACGTGAAGCTGGTAGTAGCTGGAACCCGGTCAAATCCTCCATCTCGGGCAAACCCCTCATCACGACGAT
>CAYSAP010000002.1:64810-65660 GCA_964429085.1 uncultured Gammaproteobacteria bacterium
ATACCCACCACCGCCGGAAAATCCCGCCGGTCCGCGATGAAAATCACGGCCAAATCGGTTGTCACCGCCACCACGATTATATCCTCCGCGGTTTGAGCCACGATTATATCCTCCGCGGTTTGAGCCACGGTCAAAACGACTCCTGCTGCCACCCTGTGCCGGCTGATATCCGCGGTCTGAACCCATAGACGGAGCCCGTACGAATGGCTGCTGATCAACATTTATCGTGGGTACGGGAGCAGGTACTGCTGCTGTTTGTTCGCTTTGTGGTGCTCCGACTACATCCTCCAAACTCAGGATGGGAGAGGGTGCTTCCGGTTGCTTTTCAACGTTAGGCGTCTTTTCTTCTAACGTCTTCGTCGTTTTTTTTGCAGCCGATGGTTTACGCGTTGCTTTAAAAGCCATAGATAATAAGAGGCACTTCAGGTGTTAGTAAGAAAGATACTTGGCACAGATTCTCTGTTTAGACATTCATGGGAAAAACTAATAGTAACCACAGAGGAGTCGTAATCTTGGCCTATTTAATCAAAATACCCACCCTTTGTCAATGGTCAACTCACTCCTTGCTTGCCCTGAGCGGACCTGTGGTGAGCGGAGTCGAACCAGTCGAAGGGTCAAGTCTTAGTTTATCCGTTCGTAAATAACCGTCTCGTTTTGTTGGTATACCACACGCGCCAGGTCTGCAAATTTCCATTCAGCTATAACCGGAAACTTCTGCCGTTCCATAGAGCCGACAACAATATAGCGCACATTATACCGATCGAGTATGATCCGCGTCTCTTCCACGTCTTCGGACTCATATATTTTTCGTACATCTTCACGTCTCGGCGAGACCACATCATACGAGCCC
>CAYSAP010000002.1:65670-83021 GCA_964429085.1 uncultured Gammaproteobacteria bacterium
CCCCGCCATAACCATTCGTGCACAGCCCATCCGACCGTTGTCGGAATTCCGGTGAACACCGAAAACCGTTCATAATCCGTATAACTGTCTCCGTCTGCTTCAACTAATGTCGTATTGTCAACCTTGGCGTACTGTTGCAACCACATAATGCCCCCATAATCATCCGGGTATTCTCTCATGAGCCATGTCAACCCGTAGAGACCTTCATAATTCTTGACTCCCCCGAAGTAACTGCGCACCGAAAATGACGGGTACATCGCTACCAACACAAATTGAGGCACGAGAAGAGCCATGAAAAATGCCCGCAACCAAAATCGCTTCACCAAACCAGGAAGCGAATGTTTTTGGAAAAATAACTGCACAATGGCGTAACCCGAAACAATGCTCCATAGGATAAATGCCTCATAGCCTAACTTAAACATCGTATTAGAGCGGAAGTGCTGCGGATATATATCTTTAAAGTAAAAAAATTCCGGGAAGATAATAAGGGCAAAAGAGAAAATGAAGAATACAAACAGAACCCGATCTATCTGAGTAAATTTTGTCTTCCATATCATGGATATGTTCCGAAATTCATTGATTTTTTCTATTTTACTTAGAAAAAAAACACCGCCGCAATACCAGAAAAAACCCCAAAGCAACCACATCATCCATATGGGCGACCGTTGACACTTCTCTACTCCCTCAAAAAGAATCGGGCCTACTTTGGAGTTGGCAAAAAAGGGCAACGGACAATTTACTGCTATCCCGTTTACAAATGATTTGAACTGGGACAAAAACGGAAGACTCGCTACAAGTGCCGCAATCACGATCACCGCGCCTTCTATTGCAAGCCTCTTCCATTTACCACGCTTCCAGGGTGCATGCGCCATCGTCAAAAATATCAGGCATAACCCGAGATAGATCGGTCCGTCAAGCGCATTCGTCATGAGAAGCAAACCCACGAGAAATCCGTACGCACCCAAAGAAAACAAATCAAACCGCCGCTCTGTACTGCGGACAAGACCAAATAATACGATCAGCAGTCCGATGGCAAGAAGCACAAAAGGAATCGACAATACATGTCCGTGGACATCAGACACCACAAACGAGTAACTGGGAAACTCGTGGATAGTGTACGGGATAAATCGCGTGGCGTTGGCATACCAATACCGCTCCATCCCCTCCGGCAATTTCTGCCAAAATTCACTTGCCTTCCATGCCAACTGCCAGAAAGGCGCCACATTTTCTCCAGTATAGCCTCGGGTAAATGCATAGATCGTCTGCATATTACCGGCTAATGTCACAAGAAATGCGGTCAATCCTCCGCTTATAAGCGCAATAATTTTTTTTCTATGAACTATGAACGGTGAACTATGCACTAATTGGTATCCGATCGAAAAACTCATCGTAAGGCATAAGGCAAAAATGGTTGCAAGCATGAGGTTAAAAGTCACGGCCAGATCAAGACCGGAGAGCTTCGTTAAGAGCGCCGTCACGAGGTGCCCGAAATAATAGTAATTTACCGGAAGTGGCGGGTACCACATATCTGCCGGAGGGAAAAACGGACTCCGTAACGCCGACTGCATGAAGCCGTAATCCATAAACTTTTCCAAACCCCGTATGGAAGGCTCATGCGCTTTAATCCATGACCAGAATAGGAGAGCGGTCAGAAAAAACAGTTCTTCTGCAATTATCGTTTTCCACATAGGTAACCTGGGTAACCTAGGCGACCTACTAAGGAGTATTCCCCCAATAAACACTGCGCCTATTGCGCCATACACCGTCATCTCGGTAAATGGGGCCACTCTTGCCATTCCCAAAACGTAAACGACCCACGTCACCGTTGCAAATCCCACTGCCTTCGCAAAAAAATATCCTGCATCATGCCATCCGCCGGCTGGCGGAGAAAATAAGCGCTTCGTGAGCGGATACGCGGCTGCGCCGACAAAAAAAAGCGTCCCCCACCATCGAAAAACCATGAAAAAATCAGTAAGCGGCATATATGAAGCTATTATAGTATCAGGCTTTCCCACGTCCCACAAAAACCTGTTTTGCTTTTAATGTTTGCTCTTTTTTGAACATAATACGGTCAACCGTCAAAGCCACTCTCCGGGCAATCGGTATGCCAATGAGGTGCGTCAAGCGGGAAATAGGGCGGAGCCCCCAAAAAATTCCGCCAATTGCAGCCCCGGCAACCCCCCGCTTAATACGGGGACGCAACTCCTTTTTCAATTCTGAGCGTGCCGTGATTTGATTTGCTGCTTCAAGACCTCCGCTTCCCTTCTCAATACGGCGCTTTTCTATAAGCCCTCCGACTAACCCTTCGGCGGCAACCACGGATCCGGCAACACTCAACACCATGTCACCCGTACTTGCCCATATTTCGGCATTTTTGCTCCAGTCTGCAATATGTGGACGTATGCGTTCCATTGCCGCTTGGGCTTTTTTGGAGGTGACCATCTTTGCCACATCTTCACATGCCGCTGCAGTATCTTCCGAAATAGGAGCAACTTTCAAATAGCGGTCATGGAACGCGATAATCCTATCCCGCACCGTTTTAACGACCGGCAGAGGTAGTTGCTGTTCATGATGTACGTATTCCATAAGGTATTTCGAGTATACGCCACCGATGCCGGCAATAGAAAGATGCACGCTCACCCGTGATACAATTACCCTCATGGATATCGCAATTATCGGAGGCGGGTTTACGGGACTTGCCGCAGCATATGAGGTAGCCAAAAAAGGCCACACCGTTACCGTATTTGAAAAAGAAGCATATTTAGGAGGACTCGCCTACGGATTTAAAGAAAAATCCTGGAGCTGGCACATAGAAGCCGCGTATCACCATCTCTTCACGAATGACCGTCATATCATGGCACTTATTCAAGAACTAGGACTTACGGACAAACTGATAATAAAACGCCCGGTGACATCCACTCTTTGGCATGGATCCATGTATCAGTTGGATTCGCCTATTCATTTACTCCTCTTCCCTGGTTTATCTTTGATCGACAAAATACGCACGGCAGGCATCCTTGCGTTTCTTAAGTTCTTCCCTCTATGGAAACTATTGGAACATATAACTGCGGAACGACTCCTTACGTCTGTCGGCGGAATAAACGCCTGGAAAATCCTATGGGAGCCCCTGTTATATGGGAAATTTGGTACATATGCGCCGCATATCGCGGCATCCTGGTTCTGGGCGCGCATCGTGAAACGGACACCATCACTTTGTTATATCTCGGGTGGATTTCATACACTCGTTACCGCGCTGGAACAAGCCATCATAAAAAATGATGGCACCATACTCACCTCTACTACTATAAAATCCGTAACCAAGACTGCAAACAATACGCTACTCGTGACGTGGAATAATCAAAAACAAACCTTTGACCGGGTATTGATAACTACCCCTACACCCTTAGTTGCCAAGATTGTGCCGATCATTCCCGCTTCATACCTTCGCACGCTTCACACCATTCCTCACACATTTGCACAGACGTTGATTGTTGAAACAGATCGTCCGATCCTAAAAAATGTCTATTGGCTCAATGTCACGGACCGGTCATTTCCGTTCTTAGCAGCCGTTGCCCACACGAACTTTATGAGTGCAAAAAACTACGGCGGCCATCATCTTACCTACTTTGGTAACTACCTCCCCCAAGGCCACCCATACCTTTCCATGACCAAAGAACAATTATTGAAAAAGTTTTTACCATATATCAAGCGCCTTGCTCACGATTTACGATTTACAATTTACAATTTACAATTATTTGTGGGTCCCTACGCACAACCCATACACCAACTGCGCTACTCTGATCATATACCTCCAATCGCCACCCCTGTCGACGGCGTTTATCTTGCAAACATGGACTTTGTCGTTCCATGGGATCGGGGAACCAATTATGCAGTTGAGTTAGGCCAACGCGCTGCAAAAATAATCCATGAAAACGGCTGAGCTAAATTTTTCCAACGCAGATGGGAACCCCGACGCGAAGCGTCGAGGGACGCGAGTATGGAAACAATTGAGCGAAGCAGCTTTTTTTACGATATTATTTTTCTTCTCCTTCTTCCTCATGTTCCATACGTTCTCGTATGACGGGGCAAAACATGAGATGCATATTGCTTCAAAAGCCTGGAGTGATTTTGGCGCGCATATCCCGCTTATCCGATCGTTTTCCTACGGCCCAAATTACTCCCGGCTTATGAACGGCGACCCCATAGAATCCCCACTCTTCCCGGGAGAGCCGATCCGGTATCATTTCGGATTTTATGCATTCGCCGGACTGTTAGAACGGCTTGGTATACGCATGGACTGGGCGTTGAATGTTCCCAGTGCGCTGGGATTTTTTGCGCTGCTCATTCTCCTGTATGGCATGAGCTTTCGGTTATTCCAAAATGCGGGGGTTTCGCTTCTTACGGTGATATTTTTCCTATTCAACGGATCACTTTCCGGTTTGCGGTTTTTCCGTGAACATCCCCTCTCCCCCGCGACCCCGCTCGACATTATTACGAATACAAGATTTCCGGCATTCGGGCCATGGGACGGTGGCGACATCACGGCGTTTTGGACGCTCAATATTTATACGAATCAGCGGCATCTGGGCCTGTCTTATGCCCTACTCCTGGGTATACTCCTTGCCCTCCATACGCCGATGAAAAAAGCCTGGCACACCGCGTGTCTTGTTGGCATGCTCGCATCTCTGTTACTTTTTGTAAATTTTGCCGTTGCTGGCATCTCAATACTTTTTTTGGGTTGGATATTTCTCATCCAGAAAAAAATGCGTGCGAGTCTGATTATCAGCGCGCTTGTCGCACTTCCTGCGGTTTTCCTTGTGCGGCACATGAGCAACACCGTGTCGGCGATAGCCTGGCAACCGGGTTATCTGATGCAAAACGCAGGCGACAATATATCGTTTATTCGGTTTTGGGTAGCAAACCTCGGCCTGCACGCCATACTTATTCCTCTGGGTCTCATATGGTCTCCCAAACCAATCCGCCGGTTACTTGGAGCTCCGCTTATTCTGCTGTTTATCCTGCCAAACCTCTTCCGGTTCTCCCCTGACATGATCAACAATCATAAATTCTTTAACTTTTTCCTGATCCTCGGTAATATGTTTTCCGCGTATGCCGTGATCCGTATAGGTCATATTAGACACATTGGTCTTATATGCCTAATAAATCTTATCTTCTTCTCTACTCTTTCCGGTTTTATTGATTTCTTTCCCATCATCAACGACACAAAAGGGTCTGTACCGGACTCCCGCAAAAACCCGGACACCCTATTCTTCCTTACACAGAGTAAACCCACAGATATCATCGCCAACTCCACATGGTTTTATCACCCCGCCTCATTGGCGGGCAGGTCGCTTTTTTCAGGCTACACGTACTTCACGTGGTCGTATGGCTATGACCAAACAAGCCGGGAAGCAGTGCTAAAGGCAATCTATAGCGCGCGAGACACCCAAATACTCTGCACGCTCCTTACTCAAAACAATATTGCCTTTGTTGAACTTAGTGAAAAACCAGAATCCTATCTTCAACCGAATTGGACCCTTTGGCAAGGCCTAATCCTTGCGTATGAAAATCCTAAATCGCACCTTAAGATATACTCAATTCATGACATATGCAGCGTAATTCAGCGGTAATCCAACATATGACCGTCAAACATTATCTTCTCTTGGTACTTATTCTGGTGCTTGCCGGCGTGACCCGTTTTATTGGCATCAATTGGGACGCGAAATCCCACCTGCATCCCGACGAACGGTTTCTTACCATGGTCACCAGTGCAATCACGCTGCCAACGAATATTGTTACCTACTTCGATACCGACCACTCTCCCGCAAACCCGCATAATCGCGGATTTTCCTTTTATGTATATGGCACCTATCCCATGCTTTTTACCAAACTCGTCACGCGCGTCCTCCACCGGGACACATACGATGAAATCACGCTTATCGGACGGTCGTTATCCGGAATTGCTGACCTAATTACAGTCCTCCTGGTCTTTTGTATCGGCGCGCGTCTTACGAAACGCAATGAAGTAGGGCTACTCTCTGCATTGTGCTACGCGCTTGCTGTTGTCCCGATTCAACTGTCACATTTTTTTACCGTTGACCCGTATGTCACACTGTTTACGACTATCGTACTCTGGCACATCATCCGCGGACGGATCGGATTTCTTACCGGGGTCGCGTTTGGACTCGCAATAAGCGCAAAAATATCGGCAATTCTTATCCTTCCGATCCTTATATTCGGAATTATTTCTTTGTATCCGGTGCGGGGACACTCGTCCGAAATCATCCGGAAACGCAGATTTATTTTTTTGAGCGGAATCATGTGCCTGATTGGGATAATCGTCACCATCCGCATTAGCTACCCATATCTTTTCAACGGGCTACACTTAAATCCGTTGCTTCTTGCCAACTGGAAACAACTCGCCTCTTTTAACGGTCCGACTACTTCCTTTCCTCCGGGTCTCCAATGGCTAAATGTTCAACCATGGCAACCTGCCCTGGATCTGCTGGTATTTGGACTGGGCCTGCCTCTGGGTGCACTCGCGCTCGCATCAATCATCCGGTTGATTCAATCATTCGTTATAAAACCGCGATGGAATCCGGTGTTACTCCTCATAATCTGGGTATTCCTTGTCATCGACTATCAATCGGTTCAATTTGCCAAACCGATGCGGTATCTTTGGGTGGCTTACCCTGCTCTCGCTATATTTGCCGGTATTTCCCTATACCAGCTCATTATGTTTACCGCAAAAAAAATCTCCTCTCTCCTTATCCGTCAGTCTCTCTATACGCTCATGAGCGTATCGTTGCTCGTGTGGCCAATTTCCTTTGTTTCGATATATATGCGTCCGCACACCAGGGTTGCCGCAAGCACGTGGATGTATGGCAACATACCTACAGGCAGCACCATCGCCTGGGAACATTGGGATGATCCCCTGCCCCTTTCAATAAAAAACCACAACATTGGCGAATTTAAAACGATTCAGCTTCCCATGTACAATCCGGATTCCAAAGAAAAATGGCAGGAATTAGCGCCAATGATTGCAAGCACGGATTATATCGTGCTCTCCAGCAATAGAGTGTACGGCGGCACGGGAAAATCTAAAGATAGGTTTCCTGAAACGAATCGATACTACAAACTTCTTTTTTCCGGACAATTAGGATTCGAAAAAGCTGCGGAATTTACCTCACGGCCAGCGATCCCGTTTCCCGAATCGCTTTGCGTGAGTATTCCGGGATTTTTCTATGGAAACATCAATCCGCCTACGTGTCCAAAAACCGACATACAGGTTGTCGATGACTATGCTGAAGAATCATTTACGGTCTATGACCACCCAAAAGTGACAATCTTTAAAAATAAAACGCGATTCTCCGCATCAGAACTTTATTCTTTGATTGCGCAACAATAAATTGAAGTCATCCCCGCGCACGCGGGGATCCAGCGTATAATTAAATGATGTCATATTGTGTTTACATTCTTACCAGTCAACGAAATGGAACACTTTATGTTGGCGTAACCAACAATCTACCTCGTCGTGTCTATGAACATAAAAAGGGACTTGTTGACGGTTTTACAAAACGATATGAGATTCATCAGTTAGTTTACTACGAAGTATTCGATAATCCGGAATCTGCAATACAAAGGGAAAAACAACTGAAGCATTGGAATAGAATGTGGAAGCTGAAATTAATCGAATCAACCAACCCCGAATGGAAGGATTTATATGACTCGATTATCTGACTCTGAATTTTGGCACGCACACAAACACAAAGTGTCATCCCCGCGCACGCGGGGATCCAGCGTATAATACTCTGGATACTCGCGTACGCGAGTATGACGTCTATCGCATCTATGAATGACCAACAAATTTATTTCGACGAATCCACCCATAGGCATCCGTTTGAAAATGCCCTTCACCCTATGTTGTATCAACAACTGGAAATGGCGCACCTGGAAAAATCTCTCTCTTTATCTTCCGGTTCACGTCTATTGGATTTCGGCGCCGGAAGCGGCAGGGTGACTTTTTGGTTTCTCAAAAAGGGATACGATGTGACTACAGTTGACGTTTCCAAACAATCATTAAAGGATGTATCAAATATGTATCATAAACACAAAACAAGTACGTGGGGGGGCTCAAAACATTTACTAGTATTCCAAATACCGTATTTGATGCGATTGTTGGGGCGGATATTTTACACCATGTCGATATGCCCAAATATTTGTCACTTTTATTTAAAGCACTCAAACCCGGCGGCAGCATTGCATTTTCCGAGCCGAATGCATGGCACATCCCCTGGTATATCCACTGGGCCCGCGAACGTATTCCTTGGCATATAGAAAAAGGAGCACTCCAGTGCACATTGCCCAATCTCATCCATAAACTTCATCACACAGGATACGAACACATCCGTATTCAAGGGCATGGAATCGTTCCGACGCGATTATTGACCCACGCTCCATTACTTTGTCGCTTCAATGCATTGATGTTGGGAAATTATCCAGTGACCCGACTGTTTGCATTCCGCTTCATCATAAGCGCAGATAAACGATAAATTGAGGATATCTCCGAAAACTCTTTTGTCACCATCAAATTCTCTTTCGTATACAGGCGCCTATTTGTTTGTATGTGCGCTATAGCTTCAGCCAATTTTTTTGGGTCTTTCGGCGGAACCACAAGACCCATCCCCGTTTTTTTCACCGGAATCCGCACTCCGGGCAGGTCGCTCACGACAACTGGCACACCGGCAAGCATGGCCTCTACCTGCACCATGCCGAATGCCTCGGTACTATTTATTGATGGCAACACAAGAATATCAAGAAGACTATAAAACGATCCCATATCTTCCGGTTTTATTTCTCCTAAAAATATCACACGATCTTTATATTTCTTGACCAGTGTCAGTATTTTTTTCTTGTATGCTTTTTCACCTACCGGCTCCATGGATCCTGCTATGACTACTGTTCCCGCAAAATACGGCATTGCATCGAGCAAATACTCTATCCCCTTCTCTGCCGAAAGCCGTGCTGCTACGCCAATAACAACATCTGTTTTGCCGATACGTTTTTTTAATTGTTCCACAAAAGTTTTTTTTGCCAATAATTTCGGAATCGGCGGCACAATAGCAATGACTTTGCGACCTTTCAACAACCTGCTATGCTTAGCATAATCGCTCGTATAGGTCACGACTTTATCGGAAAAAAGCAATGTTATAAAATGAGAAACTTCAAGGAGAGACTGTATAACGGTATTTACAAATCCTCGAGGTAAATCAAGCTCACAATGATATATGGTAACCACGCGCTTCCCCTGAAGCTTGGCAGCAATTGCCGGGATAATGCCCTCAAATTGCGGGAGGTTGATGACAACGACATCATGCAAACGAACCATGCGCCAGGATTTCACCAGCCAGTCCAGTGAAATAAATCCTTTGCTTATTCTGGCTATCCATGGCGCGCGTTCAACGGATACCCCGTGAATACGCTCATGGATCTTGAGATGCTTCTCATGTTGCATGGCAAGCACCGTGACAGTTTCGCCCTGTACTTCTAACCCTTCAGCCCATCGCGACGCGGCAATCGTCAATCCGGAAACATAGGGATGGTAGTAGGTAATGGAAAATAAGATCTTCATGCCTTCACAATCGTCTCGAGTGCCTTCTTAAGATACGGATGTTTATGTGGGTACTCCCTACCGCGGTCAAACAGGTTATAGATCCAGTGAATTTGGGTTTGGGTTTTTCCGTGGTTCAGATGATCAACAATATCCCAGTTATCCTCAATGAAATAATGGAATTTTTTTACCCGGATGATACGCTCCTTAAACAGGTGGGGTTGCTCTTCCTTTTTGTTCAGCGTTACTGTCGCAAATATATCGCGAAGCTGCCACCGGTCTAAAAAACGAAGTAAATGTCCTTCCAAAAATCCAAATCTGGCCGTCACCAAATGCGCTTCAACACGGCCGTCTCGCACTAATTGACGCAATGTAGATGCCCCAAGCGCGGGGAATACACTCGTCTCGTGCCCGAGGGCCCACAAGCCTCGCTGCCAATCGTTTTGCGGCACAAAAAAACTTACCTTATGTATTCCTAATATGTGCCGTTTTATGACGGCAATGGGAAGCCGCGCTAGCCTGGCGGGGTTATATGCTACCACCCCATCAAAGTCTAGCCCAACGACGATCTTTTTCTTCATGAAGGAATAATAACACAAAAAAAATATGGCGGAGATATTCTCTATGGGAGATAGCTTGCCTGCCCAACAAACTATCCCCCACACAAAACACCTACGCCATATTCAGAATACTTTTCGTGTTCGAAAAAAATACTTAAGACCGAAATCTCGGTCATTGTAACGCCCGAAAGTGCCCTTGTCAACACATTCGTCGTTTCACTCCTCAGTGCAAGGACATGCACAAACAGTCACTCTGAATATTTTATGCTCTCGCCCTGAGTGATCCGCCAACTGGCGGAGAATCGAACGGGTCAATAACGGCGGGGCGTCACAAAATAGAACAAGAAAATTGCATGAAAAATAAATTGCCTATTTTCAGCGCGGGGAAACAATCCAAAAGGAAACTATTAGCTTCAGATAAATAGTTGACAACAATTCCACGTATTGATATTTTGATTCTCGGTATCATTCACGATTGCCCATTGCGAATGGTGCCATATATAAAAGGCATTACTATACGTAGCTAGATCCCAAACCCAATGCTAGCGGTAGTGATGCTTTTTTATTGGCCTACAACGTGAACACCGGAATGCTCAAACCCTTCTCTTTGAGCTTTAGAAGCTCGCGGCGTACCTCTTCGTTATAGGTGCGCCGCTCTCTCTCAAATGGGCTTACACGGGCCTTTTTGCCCAATCCTAAAGCCCTAAGGACATTTCCCAAACCCGTAGCTAGCAGTTGTATCACTTATCCAGTAAACTCCTTTTCATTTTCCTTGTCAAGTCCCATAGTTTATTTACTAATTAAAATAGGTAGTCTTATAGTTATTTTATTCCTATTTAGATTGTTCTAATGCTCTAATTATTATTCACTAAATCTTTGTGGATAACTTGTGAGAACAGACGGGTTTACCCGCCGAAGCTTTAGCGAAGGCGGGCGAAGAAGAGTTGCCCTGCGGGTGTTTGATGAATTTTGGTCACAATGACGTGCATATCCTCCCCTACCCTGCCTTTCGCATTCTCGACTACGACCATTGTGCCATCAGCGAGGTATCCGACACCCTGATCCCGCTCTCTTCCATCATGTGTTATTTTGATCACAAACTCTTCGCCTGCGACAAGGGCCACTTTCATAGCCTGAGCAAGATCATTGACGTTCAGAACTCTCACCCCCTGTACTCGGGCAACGTGCGCGAGGTTAAAGTCGACAGTCAATAACACCCCGTTCCATCGTTTTGCAAGAATCACAAGCTTACTATCCACTTCTTTTACCTCCGTAGGATCGTCTGTAATAACTTTTATTTTCAGCCAGGGGTTTACTTTTTGACTCTTCAGCTTGCCGATCACATCGAGAGCGCGCCTACCTTTAGCTCGTCGGAGCGGATCACTGTCATCTGCAATGTGCTGCACCTCAGTTAGGATAAACTGGGTAATCACGAGCGTGCCGGTCATAAATCCACTATTCACAATCTGCAACATTCTGCCGTCGATAAGGACGCTCGTATCTACCATAATCGGATGTTCCCCGATGGTTTCTTTCGTCTCCGGCGTAGGAGTCCGATGAAATGGGCGAGTCGTCATTTCGCCCAGAGCCGTCAAATTCTTTACAATTTCGCGAGCTAACGCCTGGGTAAATGCCGTTGTCGGTTTCACTACCGGAGCTGGCACAGAAACTGGCGGCTGATCAACTTTAATAGTGACCTCTTTTTGTTTTTTCATCGTAAGTATATACATTAAGGCTTCTTCATTATTATATAGTATTCATCCTGGAAGGCTACTCAAATACGGCAAAACCCTGTTTTAGATTCTTCACGGTCTGGGGAGAATACACGACCGGAAATCCTAATCGCTTCGCTTCTTTTATCCGACGCTCTTCGCTGCCTACTCTCCGCACCTCTCCCAACAGTCCCACTTCACCGAATGCCGCAGCCTTGGGGTCCAGCGCTTTATTTTTGAAAGAGGAAAAAATTGCCATGGCGATAGCCAAATCTGCGGCTGGCTCGGCTATCTTTAACCCGCCGCTGACATTCACAAATACGTCAAATCCTCCAAGCGGAAGGTTCAATCGTTTAGAAAGGATGGCGACTAATAACTGTAAACGGTTATAATCGATGCCGCTTGCCACCCTCCGGGGCATCGCAAGCTGTGTGGGAACGACAAGTGCCTGGATTTCAACCAGCATCGGGCGTGTTCCCTCCAAAATTACGGTTACTGCTGATCCGGGTACATTTTTTACCCTATCTTGCAAGAAAAGAGCGGATGGATTGGATACTTCCTTTAACCCCTCCTCTGCCATCTCAAAAATTCCGACCTCTTCAATCGCTCCGAACCGGTTTTTGAGAGTTCTCAATATTCTGGCATTGGCAAACCGCTCGCCCTCGAGATACAGGACTGCATCCACCATGTGTTCCAGCACCTTGGGCCCTGCGATAGCCCCCTCTTTTGTCACGTGTCCGATGATGATCATGGGAATACCCTTCGTTTTGGCCGCTGCAATGAGAATCTCCGCGCTATGGCGTATTTGCCCGACAGACCCGGCCATACCTTCTAAATCAGAAGAAGAAAGCGTCTGTATGGAATCCACAATCACAAGACTTTTTTCCTCTAACCCCGAAAGAGCCCCGACGATGTTCTCGGCATTGGTTTCAGAGAGAATGGATATATTCTCGCCTTCGATGCCCAATCGCTTCGCCCGGAGCTTGACCTGTTCTGCAGATTCTTCGCCGGATATGTACAGTCCTCCCACAGAACCCAATATATGAAGGAGTAGCGTGGATTTTCCAATGCCAGGGTCACCAGCAAGCAGGGTGACGCTTCCCGGCACGATCCCCCCGCCTACGACCCGGTCAAATTCTCCGAACGCGCTCTTTAGCCTGTTTTTTTCGATATGCCGGACTTGGGATAATTTTTGGGGGAGTGCGGCTACCGGCCGCGTCGTGCGCATATCGTTTCCTTTTGCTCCCCCTGCAACTTCTTTGACGGTTTCAATAAGCGTATTCCACTCGCTGCAGTTAGGACATTTTCCATACCACTGAGGGGTTTCGTATCCGCATTGCTGACAAACATATGATGATCGAAGTTTCATAAGACTATGTGGACACAAAACAAACCATACCCTACATCTCTCGCCCTGAGCGTCGTCGAAGGGTGCTGGCAAACATACGAGGAGCGAAGCTTCATACGGAGGTATTGTACACTAGAAAGTTGGTTTTTGCGTTACTGTCTCTTGGTTCCCGTAAGCGCATCCAAAAATGCTCTTCGGGTTATAAGAAAACAGGAGCTGTCAACCGGCTCGCTTGCTGCATATTTGAGGCTTCCGAGCGGCCAACCGCCAAGCTTTTTCATATCGGCAATATCCGTCGGATCCAACTTATTTTCCGGAGTATGGGTTACCCATGTTGTCACGGCGCGCACATCTTTAAACGCGTCATCCATAAATACTTTGGCAAGCGCCTGTTTATCCGCGCTTAATTCCTTGTCTCCGCTTCCAGGCTGGTTTTTCACAAATGACGCAAGCTCCACAACGGTGCCCTGATCATACGCACGCATACCGCGCTTAAGGAGCCAATCGTTGATGGAACCGTTGTGCTCGGGCGCATAGACATTGACGAATCCTGCCACGTTTTCCGGCATAGAAAAATCTACTTCCTTGTCCCCGATGAGCCACAATCCTTTGCTGGCGCTTAACCATTCTGCGGGTGACTCCTGGGCGTTCCCGGTCATAGGAAGCATACCTGATTCGGATTGGCTCAACTGGCCTAATTCCGTAAGAGTTGCCTCAAAACGGGGAAAATTTCGCTCTGTTACCGGAACAATAGAAATTGATTCCTTACTTAAAAGTTCGCGCATTTGTGCGCGAAACCCCATGGACTGTGGTGCTTCACTCATACGTTCATAATACACGTTTAGCTTACCGATAGCCAATCGGCTTCTCGGTTAATGCCATAGATAGGCTGATTTTCCTGGCATCTGGCTTCACATCTTCAACAAGACACGTAATTTCTTCCCCTACTTTGGGCTCTGTTCCCGGGGTTACCTTGCTAATATGAATAAGCCCCTCTACTCCGGGGGTCAACTCCACAAAAATTCCATACGGACTGGTCCGGGTGACTTTACCTTTTACCTGGGAATCTTTCTCGAACATATCTAAGACATGCTCCCACGGATCCGGAAGCAACTGCTTCACGGACAGGGTTACTTTCCCCGTTTTTTCATCTACACCGACCACTTTTACCTTGATCGTATCGCCTGCCTTGAGATACTGGTTGGGATCGTCTACCTTTTCCCATGCAATCTCCGAAATGTGCACCAAACCTTCTACTTCATGTTTGACGCTATCCTTTTCAACGGCAAACTTAGCAAATGCGCCAAACGGAGCAACACCGGTAATGGTTGCCTCGACTGTTGTGTCGACAGGAATCACATCCAACAACTCTTTTTGTTTGGCCAACACAGCTTCTTCGGTAATGGCGCGTTGTGAAAACACAAGACGGTTCGTTGCAGGATCTACTTCAATAACTTTTACTTTGATCCGTCGACCGGTAGCCTTATCCAGCTGCTTGGAAATGGCGCCGTCAAGCTGGCTCATCGGAATATAGCCACGGATTCCACCATAATCGACGAGTACTCCGCCGCGTACCGGATCACGAAGCGTTACATCCACCGCCTCACCGTTCTTTTGCACATCGGCTAATGTCGTCCACCGCTTATCAAGCAGGGACTTACGAATAGACAACACGCTCTGACCACGGTCATTTTCGGCAACAATCACTTGAGCCGCCACGACATCTCCTACCTTCAGTTTGGAAAGCATATCGCGGTAATTTTCTATCTCTTTGTCCATGACAACACCCTCGGTTTTGCTTCCGGTGTCGAGTGCTATCTCACGGGCTGAAATACGCGTAATCGTCGCGTTTACAGTGTCGCCTTTCTTAAGACCTTTGAGTTGATATCCTGTGTTGGAGAGAAGCTCCTCCATGCTGGAGGCCGCTTTAGAAGACTTTTTGGGTGCGACGGGTGTGGACGTTACTTCCTTGACCTCATTTTTTGTGTCTGTAGACGCTGAGTTAGAAACTTTTTTTGTAGCCATTCATTAATCCGCCTTTCTTTTAGGGATACGCGTGATTATACAGGATTAGCGGGGTTTCCTCAACTCACAGCTTTTGACACAAGGGTATCGACCTCCCGCAGAGCACCGGTGAGCTCCTCGCGGATTTCTTTTGTGGTCGCCGGGTTGGAAAGTGCCGACGCTATAAGCTCGGCATAATCATCGATAGTAAAGGACCGCTCTTTGTTTACTGCATCTTTAAGGAGATACTCCGGCGTATGTGAAAGCAGGATCGGCCAGACTAGCCTGCGCATACCAGCGGCAACATTCGCGTACGCATCTGCCTTTTCCGTATCAGATAACGGTAACGCGGCAATTTTTTCCACAATATGCGTGAGCAGTGTGTCTATATCGTCCATATTATTTCGGCGCCAATGCCGCTGGATTAGCAAGCGAGTTGCTTCCCGTATTTATATTGATTGACGATCCCCCCATACCGGCAAATAAATCGTAATACAACACCGGCGGGCCGATCAGACGATCCTTAATACCCAAAAGAAGCGCCGTCCCTCCGCCTAATGCTCCTCCTACTGCCGCGCCGATAGCCGCCCCCTGCAGTCCTCCTCCGGCAATAAATCCGATTTCCGTGCCTTTTGCTACCCCGGCAAACATCGCTCCTGCCACAGCCCCGAATATACCTCCCGCTTCAGCGCCCGTAATGGCAGAAGGCAAAAAGTGATCGCGGTACGCCATACGCTCCGCGGTAGCCGTACGTGTCGTATCGCGGGCAAACTCTCCCCACGCTTTGGCACGGGCAAGTTCTATCTGATAAAACTTGTCCTTGGGAAAATCTTCGGACGCCGCAACCATGGGCCAAACGAAGACATTTCTTACATAATCGGCCAGACGCGCACTGTATTCGGAAAGATATCCGCCGATTTTTACGGTAAACTTTTGGATTTTAATCGCAATCGTATCCCGTTTTTCTTTGGGAAGAGTAAGGAGCAGCTGATCAAACTTCTGCTGATAGGTCTCCAGAATGTACTTCCGTTCCCCTGCTATGGCTCTGCGCTCAAATATCTCATTGATTTGATTTGCAAGGGGCTTACCTATCTCGCGCTCATACATCGACTGTCCTTCTGCCATAGATATAACTATACCAGGTTCGCGAGCCACAAAAAATCCCGCCTGGTATAGCGGGATCATTTGTCGCGTTCTATCCTTGAGTCCCCCGGCCTCGACCTATCTTCCCGGTTCCTTGCGAAACAGGTATTGTTGGCGCTAATGTGTTTCACTTCCCTGTTCGGAATGGGAAAGGGTGGTGCCACATCGCGTAAGAGACCGAAAGGCTCAAAGATAAAACGTCTTGTCTATTATATAAGGTAATTGCAACATAAGGGAGAATATTCAACTTGATCGTGTCACTTTGTCGAAAAGAACAATCCTTTGTTCCCCACAACATCGACCGATTAGTACTGGTAAGCTAAACACCTTGCGGTGCGTACACTCCCAGCCTATTAACGTTGTCATCTCCAACGGGTCTGATAACGATTCTTCATCTTGGGATGGGCTTGGCGCTTGAGATGCTTTCAGCGCTTATCCCGACCGAATCTAGCTACCCTGCGTTGCCGTCCCTAAGGATCGACAACAGGCACACCAGGGATTCGTCCCTCCAGGTCCTCTCGTACTGTGGAGAGCCTCCCTCAAGAATCTAACGCCCACACTGGATAGAGACCGACAATTGTGTTACCTATACATCGCTGCATAGTTCGGACTATATCTTTGACGCACCATACGGCGCATCATCTGACATGTAGTCTCTGAGGGTTCTCAGAATAATTTTCTTTCAAGAAAATTTTCTGAGTCTTCCCTGCTGATTGTCTGCACCGGATGGATTTTTACCCTTTTACAGGTACCACCGGATACTCAGAGTTTCCAGCAAATAGTCAGATTTCATCCGCGACGGGTCATACCCGTCGGGAATGTTTTCACTTCTTATAACAGTTTTTATATATTCTCAATGGGGTTCGTATAAAACATCGGAAAACCGACAGCTCTTTGTGATGGAGTCTAACCCATCACGGTCTACTGTCTTACGACGTTCTGAACCCAGCTCGCGTACCCTTTTAACCGGCGAA
>CAYSAP010000003.1:0-21501 GCA_964429085.1 uncultured Gammaproteobacteria bacterium
GTCGAGACGCCGAGCGGCACCAAAGCTACGGCCATACTCGCTAACATATCCAATACCCAGGCTTCTATAGAAACGTCACATCTTACCGATTATCCGAAGTATCTTACAAAAGACGACCGTCTTGTCGAAGTACTTGCCCGCCTTACAAATTTTAAACACTATATGTTGGTAAACGGATCTCAAGAATCCGTGGCGCGCGGATCGGCGTTATTAGGCATTGATCTGTCGGTGTTTACCGAAATTGTTACGAGTGAGGTAGTCGGGGAAACAAAACCGGGTAAAAAAGGATTTTTGTACATTATGCAACAAACCGGCTTGCCGGCCGCAGCCCACATGATGATCGGAGATAGGGAGGCAGTTGATCTTGTCCCTGCTGCGGCGTTAGGGATACGCACGTGTCTCGTGTGGAGCGACATGAAGAGCAATATAGTTGATGTTGTCCTGTCCGACGTGTACAAAGTCCCGGATGTGCTAGGATAACACTATGCGCATTTTCTTTACGACGGCTACAATTAATAACGGCGATTATCTCATCCAGGAAAAAGCTATCATAACCGAGCTCAAACGATTGGGCCACACGCTTACCTCCGGGGAACAAATTCTCGACCACAAAGAACTGGAAAAAGATGCGGCCAGTTCCGCGGAAGAAATTTTTTATCGGGAAAAACTCGCAATAGAGCAAGCCGACTGCGTTGTAGCAGAAGTGACGAAGCCCTCTAGCGGCGTAGGAGGGGAACTGGTGTATGCACTCACACATCATAAGCCGGTGTTAGCACTTTTTTATAAAGACGCAACCAACGAATTATCTACCATGATTTCCGGTAATCCTTCCGACCATTTATTTTTGGAACACTATGACGAAGATAGTCTGCCTATACTTTTGAAACACTTCCTGGAGCAAGTGGAAGTGGAAAAAAACAGGAGAGGCAAACTTATTGTTATAGACGGCGGGGACGGGAGCGGAAAAACCACACAAGCGACACTTCTGACAGCGTACCTTGAGAAGCACGACATAGCAGTTAAGGGATTTGATTTTCCGAGGTATTACAGTTCGTTTCACGGTAAGATGGCCGGCCGTTTTTTGGCCGGTGAGTTTGGCAACGATGTGTCTCCCTACTTAGCATCTCTGGCATATGCGTTGGACCGCGCTTCGGCAAAAGAGGAAATGGACGCCTGGTTAGCCCGCGGCGGAGTGATTGTGAGCAACCGGTACGCGACAAGCAATATGGCTCACCAGGGTGCGCGTTTGCCCGAAGATAAGCGGGCGGATTTTTTGGAATGGATCAATGAATTGGAATATAAAGTTCATAAGATTCCCAGGGAAGACATCGTCATATATCTCCATGTGCCGTGGCAGATAGGGATTGAATTAACGAAGGGGAAAGGCGAACGGGCGTATTTGGGGAAGCGCAAAGATATTTTGGAAGCGGACGAGAAACACCGCCAGGAATCCGAGGACATGTATCTCACGCTAGTCAAGCAGCGAAGTAATTGGGTGGCGTTGGAGTGTGTAGAGAACGGAAAAATTCTTTCGAAAGAAGCCATACACAAAAAAGTCTTGGAAGTTATTCGTAAACATCATCTTATCCTATAAAAATCGATTCCGGGAATCAATAGCTCAAACGGTATCAAGAATCTCCAAGATCCGCGAGAATTGGAACGAGTTGTTCGGTGTCGGGAATAAAATCTTCTACAAAGGATTGATATGTAAGCCGCGGATTGGTTTTAGAAAAATACGAGAGAATTTCACCAGGCTTAGCAATGTCAATATTGTTGAGACCAATATATTCGTGGTACGAAGAGTATGAGTAGGAGCGAAGCTTCTGAAGGGTGAGACTATGGGAATTTTTTGAATTCCCGGAATCAATAAGATTTGCAACAGGATTCTTGTGGATATATCCGGACAGTTGAAGCAGATATGATTCAGATTCTACAGATTTCGCCTTAAATCGTCCTTGGAAAAGTGGTCCGACGCGGTCGTATTTTTTATTAAAAAATTTAGCGTGCCCTAATTGGATTACGTTCATGAAAGTTGCAATTGGGGTAGATGATCTTTGTTTTAACAAAAAATGATAATGATTGGGCATGAGGCAGTAGCATAGGATATCTATGGCATATTTATCCGCACATTCTTTGGCGCGCTCAAGAAATCTAGTATAGTCCCGGTGATCGAGGAAAATCGTGCGTTTCTCGCTGCCGCGATTATAAATATGATAGTATGAGTCGGATAGAAAAATCGTTCGTCGTAGCGGCATACCACCGATAGCTTATAACTTTCGATTCCGGGAATCAATAGGTCAGACTATATCATTTTTTAATGAAAATCACCATCTATCTTGTCCGACATGGCGAATATGAAAATCCTGATTACTTGTTTCCGGGTAGACTTTCCGGGTTTCCGTTGTCAGAGAAAGGCAGGGAACAGGTAGAGAAGCTTGCAGTATATTTTAAAAAGAAGCCCATTGCCGCGTTTTACAGCAGCCCGCTGCTTCGGTGTAAGCAAACTTCAGAGATACTAAGGAAAGAGCTCAAGCTTCCGATTATTTTTGACGACCGTTTACTTGAAGTCGTGACGATGGCAGAAGGAGTCTCCATGAAGCTATTTGATGAGACCAACGGTGAGCTTTCCTATACGCCGGAGTATCGCAATAAAGGCGCCGAATCCATGGGTGAGTTAGCCAGTCGGATGCATAGCTTCGTGGAAGAGAAACGGAAGGAGTACACAGGCAAAGAAGTGCTCATCGTCACCCACGGTGACCCGATACGGTTTGGTGTTATGAAATTTATGGGATTGCCGATCAAATTTGAGGCTAGCCGTTCCGTCTCCACTCCGCTGGCTGGAGGATATCGGATTGACTTTGAGGGTAAACAAGCCCAAATATATCCTATAGTTATTAGTTGACAAGCATGTAGAAGCATGGTATAAATAATAGTAGGTTTTTTCTCAAGAAACGAAGCCCGTCCCGCTTACCGGGATTAGCTAGATCCGATATAGAAATCGGTGTCGGGGGTTCACCAAACGAAAAAACAGGTTGCCGGTATTTATAGTTTTTTCTATTTGGTAAGACCCTCTGACAAGGGTCTTTTTTGGTTTTTACGACTATGAATACCGAACGACCGACCATAACCATTGTTACCAAAAACGGCGGTTATCAAAAAGACCGCATCTACAAAGCCGCACTGCCCGAGTGGGAAATTGACCGCAAGGATCCGGAATTCAGCGAATGGAGAATCAAACAGAATGCCCCACATAACGAAGAGCGTCCCATATTTATTTCCGAAGGAAAAGCCCGTGAAGACGCAGCATGGGTTACCGCAGTATGCGGACTGACGGACGCGATGATTTCCGAGGCCCAAAAGGTCAAATCAGAACGCGGGCATATGTATCTGTACACCGATTCCGTGCAGTTTGTGCACCAACCTGACGGATCCCTTACTATCCATGAAAAACCTCAGGGCGACCCGGTCGTATGGGCGTCTACGGCTCCTGAAGCGATGGACCAATCAGGAAAAACCGTAGAAATCGTGAGCGCCCTTACTGCTGTCCGGTGCGATAAAAACGGCGTATCGGAACCGCAGACAGTGCTTGTCCGCGCCAAAGCGTCGATGCGCCCGTTTACGAGGCGCGAACTTATCGAATACGCTAAAGGCAGCGGCAACAAAACGATTCCCGATACCGGCGGCGGCATATCGCTGGCAAACGGCGGCCGCCAGTTTTTCGACACGAGCAAACCGCTTATTATATCCGTTCAGGACGGATTAGCCCAGGAACCACAGGAGCTGTTGCGGTACGAGACGTGGGCCCATATTCCCGACGCAACACTTCGGCCGTTTATCTGCGGCGCATTCGAGCCTGCCGTTATGCGGTTAGTACAAAAGACAAAGGGAATATAATACCGTTTACATTCCTATGGGAAAGCTAAAAGAGTTTATTCAGTCTTCTTTGGAGGCGCAACGGGTATATGCGTCACATAAAGGAATTCCTACTGATATTGGTCCATTTCTGACATTTTTTACTCCTCCTGTATGCGAACACGCTGATGAGCGTATGGCTAATGTCCTAGGAACAACAAAGTGACGAGGAAATTATTTGTATCGAAAGGACAAAGAATTCCCCTTTGCGCACATTGCAACTCGCTTGGTTGTTGGCTTGGATATATGGATTCCAAGCGCACCTAAACGCATACGCATGCGTACATTAATTAAAAACCCAATGGGAGTTTCTGGGAGAGATATGAATGATGTTTTGGGTGTTCGGAATGCGCTTATTCTTTATGAAATAGATAAACAAAGTCAGGCATTCCTCGGTGGAGTTACCCATTTAGGAGTTTGTGTTATTAGACCAGTGGCTGATAGATCTCTACAAGAGAGTATTATAAAAGATTATCGAAAACACATTCAAAAATAATGCTATAATCGCGCTATGGATGCCCATATAGCACGTCTTATTGCAGCGGAAACCACACGTCAGCAGGATGTCCTCGAGATGATCCCCTCGGAAAATTACGCGTCAAAAGAAGTGCGCGAGGCGTTGGGGTCAGTGCTTACCAACAAGTATTCCGAAGGATATCCGCATAAGCGGTATTATCAGGGGAACCGTTTTATCGACGAAATAGAAGATATTGCCATACAACGGGCCAAAAAACTGTTCGGTGTTCCCCATGTGAATGTCCAGCCGTATTCCGGATCACCGGCTAACGCCGCAGTATATTTTGCGCTGCTCCAGCCCAGAGACGTCATTATGGGCCTGAAACTTTCTGCCGGCGGCCACTTAACTCACGGACATCCGGATATAACGTTCTCCGGCAAGTATTTTGCATCACATCAATATGACGTAGAAGAAGACGGCACGATAAATACGGATAAAGTTGCTGCCATTGCTGCAAAAATTTCGCCGCGTATGATTGTCGTAGGAACGACGGCATATCCGCGCATGTATGATTGGGTTACATGGCGAAGGATAGCAGACAGCGTCGGAGCATATTTATTGGCGGATATTTCCCATATTGCCGGCCTTATCGCCGGAGGTGCTCATCCGTCACCGGTGCCATACGCAGATGTGATTATGACGACTACCCACAAATCGCTTCGGGGACCCAGGGGAGCCATGCTTATGGTGACCGATGCAGGGCTCAAGAAGGATGCTGCTATGGCGGAAAAAATAGACAAAGCTGTGTTTCCGGGTCTCCAGGGCGGTCCGCATGATAATGTGACTGCTGCAATCGCGGTCGCCCTTTTTGAGGCAAGTCAGCCCTCCTTTAACATTTACGCAAAACAAGTAGTTGCCAACGCAAAAGTATTAGCTCAAATACTGATGGATGAAGGATTCACCCTCACGACCGGGGGGACTGATAATCATTTGATGGTTCTGGATCTCCGTCCGCAGCAGGTCATCGGCAATATCGTGGCAGAAGCGCTTGAAGTAGCCGGTATCGTCGTTAACAAAAATAGCGTGCCCCATGATTCCAATCCTCCGTTTTATCCCTCGGGCATTCGGCTCGGAACACCGGCAATCACGACCCGTGGAATGAAGGAAAAGGAAATGAAACAGATCGGATTGTGGATTTCTCACGTGATCGGTGAAGTGCGTCATTATCGCTTGCCGGACACCAAAGAGGACAGACAGGGATTTCTTTCCGGCGTCAAAAAGGAACTTATCCAGCATGCCGTGCTTTTGGATATTAACGCCCAGGTGAAAAAGCTCTGTGCCGAATTCCCGGTCTCTTGATGTAGAGAGTGACATTTTCGGTGCCTTAACATCCCCTTAAGCGTCTCAGCCGTTTCGATTACTTGCTTTTTCTTATTTTTGGCATTATAGTACGCGCCATATGAATTTGAAGGATCGTTTGTGGGACGTAAGGGCAGCTCTGGCAACCATTGTTGAAGGATCGCCAGTTGGTTGGAAAACAGAAACGCTTAAACGAGTTCCGGTTGTGAACGGTCATCCTCGCCCCGATCTACGTAATAAAAGACAGGGAAAAATTTTACGCATACTTTCTCGAGAGAGTTTAAAAACCAACGACACGAGAATTCCTCAGATTGAGTTTAAAGGTTTGAGTATCACTCGACGATTTTTAACCAGGTAATCCGCGCTGTATGCCCCCTTATAAAATACCACAATCAGGAACTATAGGTGCAGCGAAATATATTTTTTTCAAAGGTGAGTTATATACTTCAGCGATTGTAGACGACGTTGGCAGGATACAACATGTCGAAGAGGCAAGACGTGATGGGATTTTACACTCGTTTCACTCGGCGGCAGAAACTGACGCTGATTCAGTACATGCAGGTATTTACTTTGTGGTAGATACAGATATATCTGTATATCCTTCTATAGGCCGGCGAACGCTGTCGTTTAGGCCAACGCGTGCGGGATTTGATAAAGCGCTAGCCACTTTTCGCTCGTTGAGTCCGGGTTTTAAGGTGAGCGAGGGCGGACTTTTATAGAAGTATTGTTGCCTGTATTTGCATGAGTAAAATATAATACGCAACAAGTAACCTATGGTGCTATTATTACCCGGTAAAGAAAATAGACCATTCAGTTTTGGGGGATTTGTGATGTCCTTACCTCAAGAGGAACGTGAACAAGCGATTGCTCGGGCAAAGGCGCATCTTTTTTCCACTCCTCTTGATACACATCGCCCAATAAGGTATACTCTGTTTATTCCACACACTCGAATAGTATCTCCTGTTTGGATAACCAAATAGAATCGAGTGGAGGCAACCCTCCTACGCCAAGGCTACGGAGGGCGAAGGAGATACGCATCTTTGAACTCCAAAGAGCGTGTCTTTGGAGTTTTTTATGACGACACTGAAACAATTAGAAGTAAATGGATTACGCATTGGGGATATAGTGCCTTTGAATAAGTGGGGTGCGGGACAGCTCACTAAAGTGCTTGGCGGACGGGTATTATCTGCAGGCGATACTGGAAAATATTTAGGTGTTCCGGAAGAATATGAAGGAGCTAATTTATGGGTCTCCCGGAGGGGAGATCGCAGATTAGTTAGATTTAGTATTGGAAAGCAAATAACGACGTTGAGTATCCATGAGGGTGTTGATTATTGGCAGGAAGAAATGGAAAAATCTAAACAATTAGGTTCGTTATAACGTATGCAAGACATCACACTCGAACAATTATTGGAAGCAGGTTGTCATTTTGGTCATAAAGCAGAACGTTGGCACCCCAAGGCGTCCGAGTTTATCTGGGCGGAAAAAGACGGTATTCATATTATAGATCTAGCCAAGACTAAGGCGGGACTTGATGCGGCTATCGCATTTATTTCTGAGCTTGCAGCAGTAGGCAGTACGGTACTTTTCGTCGGCACCAAGCGCCAGGCGCGGGGAGTCGTCAGAGAAGCAGCGCAAAAAGCAGGAGCTTCGTATCTCACGCAGCGATGGATCGGCGGATTCATGACGAATTGGGAAGGCGTGCATAAAAATATCCAAAAAATAAACAAAATGATGACGGATCAGGCAAGCGGTGCCTGGAAAAAGTTTCCCAAACACGAACAAACCAAAATGGCCAGATATTTGAGTCGCCTGAACGTGGATTACGAAGGGGTACTGATGCTCAATGATTTGCCGAAAGCGATCGTCGTTGTCGATGTCCGCAAAGAGCAGTCCGCTGTCCGCGAAGCGCAACGATTGGGTATTCCCGTTATTGGCATTGTTGATACCAATGCGAATCCTTCGGACATTTCCTATGTCATTCCGGCAAATGATGATGCAGTAGGATCCGTACAGTTGATCATTTCAGCAATTGCCGAAGCCTACCGCGAGGGTCATGAAAAATTGGAAAAAGAAACTCTTCGACAAAACTCAGAGCAAGCCGCGAAAGCAGTCAAAACAGAAGAAGTGAAAAAAGCCGCAGAGGCAAAAGCGAAACCGGAAACAGCAGAAGCCCCGAAGCCGGACGTAGCCGTTGAACCGCTGAATGCGCCGGCAAAAGTAGCAAGCAAAACGGAGAAACCGGAAAAGAAGCCCGGACGAGCGAAGAAAATTGAAACAAATCCGTTATAGGTATATGGATAAAAAAGGAGAAAATGCCACGTTAATGTATACTGTTAAAGTTGGTGAAACGACGGTGTTTAGGGAAGGAATTCCAGCAGCACAATCAGCACGATTAGACGAACTGGAATTGGAAATGAAACAGAGGTACCCAACTGCTTCGCGCGAGATAACAGAAGTAGGTGCGTCGTCTGACGTTATAAGACCGAGAAGAGCTTCAAGAAGAGATATGTGGGCTGAAATGGAAATTTTTCAGAAATTGTTTTCTGGTTACGGTCCAAGAAACGGACCGAGAACGTTTTAATGTATGAAAATTTCTCTTGACGATCTCAAAAAACTTCGCGCCGATACGTCCGCCGGAGTTTCCGATTGCCGCCAGGAAGATGCCAAAGGCAACTATGAGAAAGCCAAAAAGTTACTGATCGAACGCGGACTTGAAAAGGCAGCCAAAAAAGAAGGCAAGGAAACATCGCAGGGAGTAGTCGCGTCATACGTTCATGCTACCGGCAAAGTAGGCGTGCTGATAGAGCTCCGGTGTGAAACCGATTTCGTGGCACGGACAGATGAATTCAAAAATTTGGCACATGAGTTGACCCTTCAGATTGCTGCCATGAACCCCAAAGACGTTAAAGCATTGCTTTCGAGTCCGTATATCCGCGATGCCGGTCAAACCATGGAACAGGTGGTGAAGATCACCATTGCTAAGGTTGGAGAAAACATCACAGTTGCTCGTTTCTCTCGTATGCAACTTGGGGAGTAAATGTGTTACTATATTTGCACCGATGATCGACGCACTTCTTAATTCCACCCGTGACCGCATGAAAAAAGCGATAGAGGTGACGCGCACGGATATTTCCTCCATCCGTTCGGGCAGAGCTACTCCTGCACTGATTGAACATATTGTGGTAGCAGTCTATGGTGGGAGCCAGCATCTCAAGGTCATGGAACTTGCAACCATATCGACGATTGACAGCAAAACATTGGTTATAGCGCCTTTCGATCCATCTATCATCGCAGAAATTGAACGTGGGATCGCAGGAGCTAATGTCGGGCTCAATCCCATTGTGGACGGTGAGATTTTGCGCATCAGCATTCCGCCGCTTTCTGAAGAAAGACGGCAGGAATATATAAAGCTTGTAAAAGTGAAGTTGGAGGCCGGGAAGGTCATGGTTCGCGGGGTCCGTCACGATGCTATGAAAGAGCTCGATTCGTCACACGAAAGTAAAGATATCGGCGAAGATGAGCTTAAAGCCGGGGAAAAGAAAGTGCAGGAGATTACTGACGAGATGATTGCTGACATCGAAGCTATGGGAGAGAAGAAAGAGGCAGAGCTACTGCAGGTATAATCCATGATCCTCACTGCCCTCACATTCTTAGTTATTTTAACCATCCTGGTTCTCATTCATGAACTTGGGCATTTCCTCGTCGCACGTTGGGTGGGCGTGCGAGTTGAGGAGTTTGGTCTCGGTTTGCCGCCCCGTATATTCGCAAAAAAATTCGGCCCGACAGAATATTCCCTTAATTGGCTTCCTATTGGCGGATTCGTGCGTCTTGCCGGCGAAGATGATTCTAGGCGCACTTCTGGGTTTACCCAGAAAAATGCAAAGCATTTGTTCTGGGCGCGAAGCAAAAAAGAACGGTCGGCGATTCTGATTGCCGGCGTTGCCATGAATTTCGTGCTTGCTGTTTTTATAACTGCAGGACTCCTTATATTTGGAGTTAAGGAACCGTCAGGAAAGGTCCATGTTGAGCGGGTGGTTTCCGGAAGCCCTGCCGAGACGGCCGGACTCAAGGAGGGCGACACGTTGCTTTCTGTTTACGTTCCTCCCATGACTCCGATTGCTCTCAAGACCCCTAGCCAGCTTATTGATTTCGTCAATACGAAGAAAGGTCAGGAAGTGAGGCTTCTCATGGTGCGCGATGGCCGTGAGTATGTTGTGATCGTTACCCCCCGTGTCGAAGTGCCACCGGGCGAAGGGCCACTTGGTGTGGCGATTTCGGACCTGGAATTACACAAGTACTCCGTATCAGAAGCCCCGGGCAAAGCATTGACCATAAATGTCGAGCGTGCCCGCTATATGCTTGTATCGTTGGGAACGACACTTTGGAGACTCGCAACACTTCGCGCACCGCAAGCGGATGTCGCTGGCCCCATTGGTATAGCCCAAGTGACGGCGGCTGCGGTTAAATTCGGAGTCCAGGCGGTTTTGGAATTTGCCAGCATTCTTTCATTAAATCTCGCAGTGCTAAATATCCTTCCGATACCGGCGCTCGACGGAGGGCGGTTGGCATTTGTCTTCCTGGAAAAGATACTAGGGAAAAAGGTGCGCCCCGCATTTGAGAAATCTACGCATCAGATCGGGATGCTCATATTACTTGGCTTAATCGTTTTGGTGTCCATCAATGATATTCTTCGCCTGGTCCGGGGGTAATCACGCTCCCCCTACGTTTCTCGATCAGTTGATTCGTAATCGGTGATCGTGATACTATACTTGTAATTTCAGAAAACGTGTAACGTTCCGAGATCCGACCGGAACAAGACGGCTCCGCTAAGAACGGAGACGGGAAAACCCGTGATAGCGTAAATTAAGAAGTAAGTAAGGTGGTACCATCCTGGCTTCAGGGTCCTTATATAAAAGCGGTGCCTTTTTTTATGGAAAAAAAGTGTACACTGAGAGGAGGAACTCTATGAATAAACAATTTGATAAAAAGGAACTCAAGAAAAAAAGCGAGAATTTATCCGATTGGTATACGGACGTCATTCTCAAAGCGGCAATTGCCGATTACGCTTCGGTAAAAGGCTGCATGGTTATCCGGCCCTACGGATATGCGCTGTGGGAATCAGTTCAGGAGGCATTAAACCGCATGATGCGCACAGCCGGAATCGAAAACGCATATTTTCCATTGTTTATCCCATACTCGCTTCTCGAAAAAGAAAAACAGCATATCGCCGGATTTTCTCCTGAACTCGCGGTGGTAACGATAGGTGGAGGAAAGAAGCTGAAGGATCCGCTTGTGGTCCGCCCCACGTCCGAGACTATCATGTACGATATGTACGCGAAATGGGTGCATAGTTGGCGTGACCTGCCGGTCCTTATCAATCAATGGAATAATGTCGTGCGGTGGGAAAAACGGACGTACCTTTTTTTACGTACGACGGAATTTTTGTGGCAGGAAGGGCATACCGCGCACGAAACAGAAAAAGAGGCTATGGAAATGGTGATGAAGGCGCTTGATTGGTATCGGCAAGTCTATGAAGATTATTTTGCCGTACCCGTTGTTATGGGTCGGAAAAGCGAATCCGAAAAATTTGCCGGTGCCAAAACGACGTTTAGCGTTGAAGCACTCATGCCGGATGGCAAAGCGCTGCAAGGTGGAACGAGCCATAACCTGGGACAGAATTTTTCCAAATCATTTGAAATTTCATTCCAGTCACGGGAGGGGAAATCGGAATTTGTCTGGCAGACGTCATTCGGGTTTTCTACCCGGAGTCTTGGTGGATTATTCCTGACGCATGGGGATGATAGCGGTCTTGTACTGCCCCCGAAGATTGCCTCCATCCAGGTAGTCATCATTCCGATTTTCAAGGGTGACCAGGATAATAATGAACCGTTGATAGCATACTGCACTGAGGTGCGTGATGCGCTGGTGGGCCAGGGGGTTCGCACCCGGTTAGATAACCGGGATAGCCAGTCCGTCGGCCGGAAATTTAATGAATGGGAAGTGAAGGGTGTGCCGGTCCGCCTGGAGGTGGGAGTTAAAGAAATGGAAGACCGTAGTGTCACGATAGCACGGCGCGATACGGGAGAAAAAGTCCTGGTTGAGCGGAAAGAAATGCTACCCAGGATTGAAAAAGTGCTGGAGGATATCCAAAAGTCGCTTTTTGCCAAAGCGCGAAAGCATTTGATTGACAACACACGCGATGCCACGTCGTTTGGCGAATTTGAGGAGATCATGAAAACGACCCGCGGGTTCATCCGTGCATTTTGGTGCGAAGAAGCCTCATGCGAAGCGGCGATTAAAGAAGCGACCAAAGCAGCGACGCGTTGTTTGCCGCTTGATGCAGAGAGCGAAAAAGGAGTATGCGTTCATTGCGGCAAATCAGCGACTCACCGCTGGCTCTTCGGGCAGTCCTATTAACTCATGAAAACCATTGTTACCCATATCGGGCCGGACTTGGATGCCATTACCAGCGTTTGGCTTATCAAAACGTTTTGGCCGGGGTGGGACGAAGCAGAAATTACGTTTGTACCAGCGGGTACGACGCTTCATAAGATGGAACCGGACAGTGACCCGGATATTATCCACGTAGATACGGGATTCGGTGCTTTCGACCATCATCAGACGGACGCGGATATCTGCGCGGCGATGCTCGTGTACGCCGAGGTAGTTAAACTTCACGGCCCGGATCCCGCACTTGAACGCATGATGGCCGTTATAAACGATGTCGATCATTTCCGCGAGGTGTTTTATCCAAACGCAGCAGCAGATTACTGGGAATTCTGGATGGTAGCGATGATAGATGGGTGGAGGCTTATTCATGCCGATAATCCAATGCAGATAATGGAGCTTGGATTCCAATCACTCGACGGTATTTACAAAGTTATGCTCAATAAGATCTGGGCGGAAAAAGAAATGGAACACGCCACAGAGTTTGTCACCCGTTGGGGAAAAGCAATCGGGTTTGAAACGGTAAATGACGAAGTGATCCACCAGGCCCAAAAACGAGGATACGTTCTCGTTGTCCGTAAAGATGCAAAAAAAGGCTATGTGCGCATCAAGTCGCTCCCGATGGCTGAAATTGACCTGACCCCGCTTTATGAGCGGCTGAAAAAAGAGGAACCCGATGCTACGTGGTTTTTGCATGCGTCTCGGCACATGGTATTAAATGGCAGTACAAAAAATCCGGATATGAGACCGTCAAAAAAGAGCCTGACTGAGCTCATTGAGGTCATGAAAGAGGTGTGTGCATGAAGGACTGTATTTTCTGTACATTGGTGGCAAACGAAATTCCCTCTTTTACGGTCTATGAAGACACGGATACGCGTGCTTTTTTGGATATTTACGGCGCGACGGACGGGCATACGATGGTGATTCTCAAAAAACACGGTGAGTCAATCCTTTCCTATACACCGAAACAACTCGAAGTTTTGTGGGTGAGTGTACAAAAGGTGGTACGGGCAATTGAGAAAGCATACGGAACTAAAATTTTATCAATTGGGATAAACCATGGTGAACCGCAAGGGGTCAGGCATCTCCATATCCATATTCTGCCTCGCTATGATGGCGACGGAGGTGGTATAATGCAATCACTTCCGGGGAGTAAACTGACTGACAAAGATTTTATCTCGGTTGCAAAAAAGATTTCATCTTTCATCGGGAAATGAGGTGTTTTTATATCTATGGTATTTGTTAAAGCACAACCAGGCGATACGTCAGATGCACTTATTCGTAAATTTACGCGAAAGGTCCTAAACGAAGGCATTTTGCAGGACCTAAAAAAGCGCGAACATTACATCAAACCTTCGGAGAAGCGCAAAGACGAGAAAAAGGAATTGAAGCGCCGCTTGCGAAGAAATCGCAAATTAGCGATGCGGTAACCTGATATGGTATTGGACGATCTCCGAGTGCAGCTTACAACCGCCATGAAGAGTCATGACGCGGTAACCGTCGAAACCGTACGGTTTCTTTTGGCGGCCGTTGTCAATGTTGCTATCGCCAAATATGGTGCCGTGGGAGAGGCAAAAGTGACGGATGATGATGTGCTGGATGTCGTGAAAAAGCAGGTAAAAACACATGCCGAGTCCATAGACGTATTTACGAAAGCGGGCCGCACTGAGTTAGCCGATAAAGAAAAAGCGCAGCTTCGTGTACTCGAGCAGTATCTGCCTAAACAAATGAGTGACGAAGACCTCAAAAAATTGCTCGAACCTATCGCTCAGTCAGGAGGCGATTTCGGTCCGATGATGGGTAGAGCAATGGCTGCCGTCAACGGTATGGCCGACGGGGGAAGAGGATCCGTAATGCTCAAACAACTGCAAAAATGATATCCGTACTTTTTCAAACCGAATCGCATTTTCCGGTCAAAAAATCCGTTGTCACGGAGGCAATTACACAGGCGCTTGTGGGAAGAGTAACGAGTAAAGCTGAAGTAAGCGTTACGGTCGTGGGCGACCGCAGGATGCGGGAACTGAATGCGAGCTATCGTAAATTGGATGCGACCACAGATGTACTTTCATTCCCGCAACATGATGCCACCCAACCTATGCAGCCGTTCGTCGATGCTCCCGACGGCGTTATGAGGCTCGGCGACATCGTCGTTTCGTATCCCGAGGCTGTACGCGAGGCGACGGAAGAAAATAAACATGTAGATGAAAAAATTGTCGAGTTAGTTCTGCATGGACTTGAACATTTGCTCGGTAACCATCACGAGCAGTAGCCTATGTCGTTTTATCGTACGTATCGCCCTCAGGTAATAGATGAAATTGATAATGCGTCCGTACGGGAGCAGTTATTTTCTCTGCTTACCAAAGACCGCAAAGAGTTGCCTCACGCATATTTTTTTACCGGGCCCAAGGGAACCGGGAAGACGACTGCGGCACGGGTGATTGCCAAGCTATTTAATTGCACAAAGCTCACAAAGTCAGGGCCATGCGGCACGTGCGAGTTTTGTCAAAGTATTTCCAACGGAACGAACCTTGATGTTATAGAAATGGATGCCGCAAGTAACCGCGGCATCGATGAAATTCGTCAGCTTCGTGAGCGTATCGGGTTTACCCCTGTTTCATCTGCCTACACGATATACATTATCGATGAGGTTCACATGTTGACGACCGAAGCATTCAACGCTTTGTTGAAAACGCTTGAAGAGCCGCCGGCCCATGTCGTATTTGTGCTTGCGACGACGGACGCCCACAAAGTACCTGCGACTATTAAGTCAAGATGTCTTGAACTGAATTTTCATAGGGCATCACTCGCAGAATTACTTCATGCGTTGGAGAGGGTAGTGAAGTCAGAAAAAATAAATATCTCGCAGGACGGACTCATATGTATTGCTGGTTTGGCTGATGGTTCATTTCGTGATGCAGTAAAGCTTCTTGAGCAGGCGAGTTTACAAGAAGGGAAGATTACGGAAGAATCTCTGCAAAAAGTTTTTTCGACTCCTAAGTATTCAAACCTCAGTGCATTTATGAAGCTACTCTCTACGAGAGACGCAAAGGCCTCGCTTGCGTATCTGGAGGAAATACACCAGCAGGGATTCGATTTGAAAGCATTCATTATTTTTATGTTGCAGGCGCTGGAAGCTGATTTAGTAAATACGGTTAAGGGAACAACAGATCCCAAATTCGGAACGCTCCGAGAGCTTCAGGAGGCCATACGGGTATTTACCCGGGCATACGAAGAAATGCGCTACAGTCCCATCCCGCAGTTGCCGATTGAACTGGCCATTATAGAATTTTGTCAGGCGACTCTTGTACAGCAAATAACAGTAAGCGACAAGAAACAGCCTGATGACGTTGAACCTGTCACTCATGTAGCGAATAATCCGGCACCGCAATCTCTGGGTTTGTTAACCTACGAAAAGCTTATAGAACATTGGTCGGATTTTATCGCGGCGACCAAGCCGTATAATCACTCTGTCGCCGGGGTGCTACGGTCCTCTAGACCGAAGAGTGTGGAAAATGGTATAGTTTTGATCGAGGCCTTTTACAAATTTCATCAGGAAAAATTAGCAAACGTATCCACAAAACAGGTATTGAGCGAGGTTTTAAAGAAATTATTCGGCGAGAAGGTTACAATAGAAATTGTTCTCGGTAAAAAATAGAAAGAAGGAGGGTCTACTATGTTTAATCCATTCAAAGCATTAGGGGATGTCAACGCAATGCGCAAGCAAGCAATGCAAATCCAAGCGGCATTAGAGCAAGAAGAGTTTGAAGTGATCCATGGCTCGGTGCGCATTCTCATTTCCGGAAATCAGAATGTGAAAGTCGTAGAAATAGACGGGGTGGCACATGTCGATGTACAGAGCGCGTTAAACGAAGCGATCAAAAAAAGCCAGCAAGCAGCTGCCATGAAGCTTGCTGAGATCTCCAAAAATTTCCAGCAATAATGAAGGAAGTAGTGACGGGTTCCATCAGTTACGACTACATCATGAACTTCACCGGCCGGTTCGCCGACCGGATAATGCCGGACAAACTGCACCAGATTTCGCTTTCGTTTTTGGCGGACAAGCTTACGAAGAATCTGGGTGGGACAGCTGGCAATCTCGCCTATACGTTGAAGTTGTTGGGTTCCGACCCGCGTATCGTATCCTGCGTAGGCAACGATTTTTCCGATTATGAGAAGTTTTTAACGAAGCACAACATTTCGCAGGAAGGCGTGTGTATCGTAGCTGACGAGCCATGCAGTTCGTATCATGTAGTCACCGACAGTGATGATAATCAGATCGGCGCCTTCTATAGCGGAGCCCTCAAGTATAACAAAGAACTTTCACTCGACACGACTCCGAAGCCGCAGTTTGTGGTTATCGGACCCAACGACCCGGAAGCTATGAAGAAATATGTTACCGAATGCAGAAAGCAAAACCTCAGATATTTATACGACCCTGCGTTTCAGACGGGCAATTTTTCACCGGAGGATATTAGGTACGCGATAGAAGGAGCGGAGATTGTCATCGGCAACGACTATGAGATGGCGCTTATTGAACAAAAACTTGGGGTATCACATGAAGAGCTGATCATGATGGGTCCCAAAGCTGTAGTTACCACGCTGGGAGCCAAAGGGGCGATCATCGAAACCCGGCATGATGCCATCCATGTGAACGCGGCAAAACCAAATAATGTCTCCGATCCGACGGGTGCAGGTGATGCGTTCCGCGGAGGATTTCTCGCGGGCTACCTGAAAGGATACGACCTACAAGTGTGTGGTCAGATGGGGGCAGTAGCAGCGGTATACACCGTCGAAAAGTACGGCACCGTGACGCATCATTATACTAAAGAGGAATTTATTAAACGATATCAAGAAAACTACAACGCAAGTATTATCCTATAACAATCGATTCCGGGAATCAATAGCTCAAACAATATCAAATCATTCAAAAATAAAAAGAGGAATGATGATGGTATCGGAACAGAACTTATGAAATCACTTATTGACGAAGCACGTTCTTTGGGATTACGATTGCTCACATTGTCGTGCTTTGAGAATAATGCTCCTGCGCTGCATGTATACGAAAAATTGGGCTTTCAGAAAGCCGGAATTATACCTGAAGCCATATCATACAAAGGGAAGTATATAAACGAAATACACATGTATCTGCCCCTTTTATAAGGAGGCCTATGGCAAAACTCGTTTCTCATGATGTCAAAGATATTGAACTTTCCGGAGGTGGCAAGAACCGTATTGAGTGGGCAGGGAATCAGATGCCGGTTCTAAAGATTCTGGGCGCTCGGTTCGTCAAAGACAAGCCGCTCAAGGGATTGCGGCTTGCTGCGTGTCTGCATGTTACCGCAGAAACTGCCAACCTTATGATTATGCTGAAAAACGGGGGAGCTGAAGTATGTCTGGCCGCTAGTAATCCGTTGAGTACGCAGGATGATGTTGCCGCAAGTTTGGTGAAAGACTATGGAATCAGCACCTACGCGATAAAAGGAGAAGATACCAAGACGTATTATAAGCACCTCAACGCCGTTTTGGATACGCATCCGAATGTCACCATGGATGACGGCGCGGATTTGGTTTCACTGCTTCACAAAGAGCGCACCAAACAATTACCCGAAATGATCGGTTCCAGTGAGGAAACAACAACGGGAGTTATCCGTCTTAAGGCTATGGAAAAAGACGGCGCATTAAAAATTCCGGTATATGCGGTCAATGACTCAGACACCAAACATATGTTTGATAACCGGTATGGTACCGGACAGTCGACGTTGGATGGCATTATGCGGGCGACCAACATGTTGATTGCAGGTAAAACCGTCGTGGTGTGCGGGTACGGCTGGTGTGGCCGCGGGTTGGCGTCCCGCGCCCGGGGTATGGGAGCGCATGTGGTGGTAACCGAAGTCGATGCCATCAAAGCTCTGGAAGCGGTGATGGACGGATTCAGTGTTATGCGCATTGCTGATGCCGTGAAAACCGGGGATATTTTTGTCACGGTGACGGGAGATAAAAGTGTGATTACGTTACGTCACATGCTCGCCATGAAAGACGGCGCAGTGGTATGCAACTCCGGGCATTTTGACGTCGAGATCGAAATGGCGGCACTTGAGAAAAAAACAAAATCCAAGCGGCGGATACGCCCATTTGTGGATGAATATAAACTCGGTGGAAAGCGCCTTTTTGTATTGGGTGAGGGAAGACTCATCAACCTGGCGGCAGCAGAGGGACACCCGGCAGAGGTCATGGATATGAGCTTTGCCAATCAGGCACTGGCCGCTGAGTTTTTTGTAAAAAATAAAGGCAATCTGGAAGTAAAGGTATATCACATCGATCGCGCGATGGATACGGAAATCGCGAGACTTAAATTAGTTGCGATGGGAGTGAAATTGGATAAGCTCACCAACGAACAAAAACACTACCTTACCAGCTGGCAAGAGGGGACATAATATGCGCCTATGCCGCCCAGAATTTTTCGAAGCATAGGGAAAAAGGAACACGCATCAGCGTACCACGGTACGGTAGAAGACGCGATTGTACTTGCGCGACAGACACTTTTGAGGAGGTCAGAGGATACACGCACTTTGGATGCCGTGCTTTCAAATTTAGAACATATAGATATCCCGCACCCTGTGCGCATTGGCGGAAGGGCTTTACGGAGAAGACATGCCTATCATGCCCGGATAGGGCTTGCAGATGCTGCAGAAATAGCCGATCGGGGAATCCCGGTGGTCGGTTTGCCGGATGGATCCAAAGGAACCCGATCGGTATTTGCAATTTTTGACGATTCAGGCAATCCGGTATACGCACGCGTGTTTAGCCATGAGGAAATGGATGAGATGGACGCAGCCATATTGGGGGCATCAGTAGTTTCCATGCGTGCATATCGGGTTCCTATACCCGAGAGAGTAAACTATATTTTACAGCTAATTCGGTAGGATTGGGCGTTGGTTTCTGATACAATATTCCAATGAAAAGACTCACCCAGGTATCGCACAGATTTGCCGCTGTTCCGGCTTCTCCGATCCGTAAGCTCGTACCATTTGCAGAAGCGGCCAAGAAAGAAGGGGTGAAGGTCTATCACTTCAATATCGGCGACCCTGACGTGCTCACTCCCGACGTAATGATAGATGTGCTTCATGACTGGAAGCGCAATCCCGTGGGATACGCCAATTCACATGGTGAGGCGCCGCTGCTTGCGTCATTACGTACGTATTATCACGACTTAGGCGCAACATTTTTGGACGCGGCTAATATCCAGGTGACCATGGGAGGATCTGAGGCCATTTCCTGGGCAATGTTTGCGACGTGCGAGGTGGGAGATGAAATTATCGTATTTGAGCCGTTTTACACCAACTATAATTCGTACGCAATCGTTCATGGGGTAACGCTTGTCCCGGTCCTGACGACAGCGGCAAACGGGTTTCATTTGCCAGCAGTTGAGGAGATAGAGAAAAAGATTACCGGTAAAACCAAAGCGATTCTTATCTGTACTCCGAGTAATCCCACAGGTACCGTATATACTCAAGCGGAGATGGAGATACTGGTTTCACTTGCTAAAAAACACGGATTATTCCTTATGTCCGACGAAGTGTATCGTGAATATGCGTATGACGGGCGTACACAGACATCGCTGCTTTCCTATATGCAGGAGATTCCCGATAAAGCGATTCTATTGGATAGTCTTTCTAAACGATACAGCGCTTGCGGCATCAGGATCGGTGCGTTAGTGTCGCTCAATTCCGATATTATGTCGGGTGTATTGAGAATCGGGCATGGAAGACTTTCCGCCGGCTTGGTCGATCAGGCTATGGCTGCTCAGTTAGTCAATGTTCCGGCGTCTTATATTCAGAATTTACACGATGAGTTTGAAAAGCGCCGTGATATTCTCTACGAAGGAATGAAGCAGATACCGGGCGTAGTAATCCCTAAACCTGAAGGTGCTTTTTATACCATTGTCGGACTCCCTGTTTCAGATGCGGAGCATTTTTGCCAGTGGTTGGTTACGGATTTCCGGAATAACAATGAAACATTGATGTTAGCTCCTGCCGCAGGATTTTATGCAACTCCCGGCAAGGGAACGAATGAAGTGCGTATTGCGTACGTCCTTAACACCACGGCGATAACGCGGTGCGTCGAAATCCTGAAAAAAGCCCTGGCTGCCTATAAACAGTAATGTACAATGTACACCTCCGAGGTGTAATTTACCCTAATGAAGAATCACAATAAAAAACTCGTCATTTTCGATATAGATGGTACGCTTATCCGTGCACTCCGTCCCATAGATAACCTCCAACGGTTCCGATACAGCGTCAAAAAAATATTCGGAAAAGATATCGGCGAAATTACCGAGGAACGTTGGAAACAGGGTAATTATAACGGCAAAGGAGACCGTTTCATCCTGTGGAACCTTATCGAACCACTTGGGGTGAGCCGCGATGCATTTCTGGATCGCGTGGGTGAAATCGGCGACGCCTGTTCTGAATATCTAGACCGTATTGCCTCTGGGGGCGACTCATATGCTGTTATTCCTGAAGCCAAACTACTCGTTGATAGAGTTATTGCAGCAGAACACCTTTCTGAAGGTGTGCTCACTGGAAATTTAGGGCAATCTGCCCGTTGGAAATTGCACAGTACCGGATTACCTGATTTCGCATTTGGCGTGTATGGTCATGAAGCCGATGCGCGCGAAGATTTGGCGCGGTTGCTTTTGCCTAAGGCGAAACAATATTATGGTCGCGAGATAACACCTGACAATGTCATTATTATCGGTGATACGGTAAACGATATTCTTTGTGCTAAAGCAATTGGGGCCATGAGTGTTATCGTGACAACGGGTTGGAATGTACCGATAGATACGCTTCATGCTGCCAAACCGGACCTTATCGTCGACTCGCTCATGGACGAACGGGTATTTACCTTGTTAGGATTAAAGAAATGATTCTTTTTTCGGGTACATCCAACCTACGTTTATCCGAGGCGGTTGCTTCGGCACTGCGCGTTTCGCTCGGCAGCGTAGAAATTACACGATTTATTGACAATGAATGCCGGGTATTTGTGCGTGATGATGTGGCGGGGCAGGACGTGTTTGTCCTCCAGTCCCTTTCCGAAGTAGCAGATCAGCATTTGGTTGAGCTATGTTTGTTAGGACAGGCGCTGAAAGATATTGGTGCAAAACGGGTTACCGCGGTCATTCCCTGGCTAGGATACAGCAAGCAGGATAAAGCATTCCGCAAAGGTGAGGCAATTTCTGCCCAATTGGTCGCCAAATTTATCGAAGCTGCGGGCTTTGATGCAGTCATCACCACGGAGTTGCACTCGGAAAACGTATTGCAGTT
>CAYSAP010000003.1:21511-29808 GCA_964429085.1 uncultured Gammaproteobacteria bacterium
CTCATATATTCCTCGCCGATACGCTTCGCAGAGAATCAAGGCTTAGCCTTGAAAACGTCATGGTTGTTTCCCCGGACAAAGGAGGCAAGTCCCGGTCCGATAGATTTGCCAAGGAAGTCGGATTGAATATTGCCTATTTAGAAAAATCGCGCGACCGCCAAACAGGAGCCGTCAACATTACGGGAATCGAGGGCACGGTTGCCGGCAAAGATGTGGTCATATTTGATGACATCATAAATACGGGAGCCACTGCGCTCAAAACAAGCGAATTTGTAAAACGCAAGGGAGCCAAGGCCGTATATTTTTTGGCAACGCACGCGGTGCTTGCAGGGAGCGCATCGATTGATCTGAGGCGCAGTGTGATAAATAAAGTTATCGTAACGGACACGATTTCAGTTTCAAAGGAGAAGTATTTTGACAAGCTTTTTATCATCTCTGTTTCGCAGCTTCTTGCGGATGCAATCCGCGGGCAAACCAAGTAAAATGATCCTACAACGATGGCACTCCTTCCGAAATCAGTATCCAGGGTTATAGAATCCTTTGAGCGGCTTCCCGGAGTCGGCCCCAAAAGCGCGCAGCGGTTAGCGTTTTATCTTCTGCATGTGCCGCAGGAAGAACTCGATTTGTTTGCAGAAGGGTTGCAGAATCTAAAGCGTCATACCGTACTTTGCTCGATATGTAAAAATGTTACCGAAAAAGACCCGTGTATTATTTGCAGCAATCCTAGTCGCAATCAGCGCATTGTTTGTATAGTAGAACAGCCGACCGACGTGCTTTCCATAGAAAAAACCGGGAAGTTTGCGGGAGTATATCACGTGCTGCACGGTTGTATTGATCCGCTCAATAATATCGGTCCGGACGAGATTTATATTGCAGATGTCCTTAAGCGCCTCAAAAACGCAGCGTATCCGGTTGAAGAAGTCATATTGGCAACAAATCCGAATATGGAGGGGGAAGCGACCTCCATGTATATTACCAGACAAATCCGTCAACTGACGGGTGACGAACATACGATAAAAGTGACCAGACTCGCGCACGGTCTTCCGGTCGGGGCAGATATAGAATATGCTGATGAGGTAACACTCTCCCGCGCATTAGAAGGCAGAACGGAGTATTAGCCATATGGTTACCAAAAAACAAATTGAGGAGGTGCTCAAAACCATACCCGATCCGGAAATCGGCGTATCGTTGTGGGATCTCGGATTGATTTACGGCGTCGCTATAGATAAACATACCGGCACGGTAACGGTCAAGATGACGCTTACGACGATCGGGTGCCCGTTGTTTAGTCTTATTTCAGAGCCCATTAAACGCGAAGTAGGCAAAATCAGCGGAGTAAAAGGCGTTGAGGTAGATCTTACATTCGATCCTCCGTGGAGTCCCGAACGGATGAGCAAAAATGCCAAGCAGCAATTAGGATTTATGTAATATGGCAAATCCCGGAAGCATCCTCAATCAAATCGGCGAGTCATTTGAGACCATCGCAAAAGATGTCGTGCGTGAAACCGTGCAGGCGCCCAAAGACATAGTGGGAACTGCGCTGGAAAGTTTGGGTACTTCCTCGGGGCAGAAAAAGCCGAAGCAATCTGCAGCTACTAGTCAGCAACCGGGCCAGCAACTCTCCGAAAGTGCGGCTCCGTCCGGCCCCAGTGAGGACGTGAAGCGGGCGATCGCGCGTGCGGCTTTGGAAGAACTATCCGGCAAATCCCGGCCGAAAGAATTACGTGTGTGGGAGAAGATCCAGAAAGAAGAAGAGCAGAAGAAAGAAATGGAAAAGAAACAAAAAGAACAAGCCTTCAAACAAGCATTGCCGCAAGGTACAAGCAAACGGCCGCGCGGCGATCTATACGGCAAAAAAGCAAAACAAACCAATATAGAGAACAAGGGCAAACGCCAGGACTGATATAATACACCGGTATGAAACTCTATAATTCACTCACGCGTAAGACAGAAGTATTTGTGCCGATTACTGAGGGAAAGGTTCTCTTCTATCACTGTGGTCCGACGGTGTACTGGACCCAGCATATCGGCAATTTACGCGGGATGACCATAGGAGATCTTCTCGTTCGTACGCTGCGGCATTTCGGGTACGAGGCGGTGCACGTGCGCAATTATACCGATGTGGGACATTTGACAAGCGACTCTGACACCGGGCAGGACAAGATGGAAAAAGGTGCCAAGCGGGAAGGGGTAACGCCTGAGGTTATTGCGGAAAAGTACATCAGCATTTTTGAGGGAGACACACAGGCGCTTAATTTAGTAGAACCCACCTATACGCCGCGCCCGAGTAAACTCATCCCGGAAATTATTTCAATGGTGCAAACATTACTTGATAAAGGGTATGCCTATATCACTGATTTTGCCGTGTACTTTGACGTTTCAAAGTTTCCTGACTATGCGCGGCTTTCGCACGCTAAGATGGAAAAAAATGTAGGCGGTGCCGGTAAGGGTGACGCGGAAGATCCCAAAAAGCGGCACTTTGCCGATTTTGCATTGTGGATTTTCCGGGCGGGAGCACACGCGAACGCGTTACAAACTTGGCAGTCACCGTTTCATTCCGCGCTGGTTACAACTGGCATAGGATTTCCGGGTTGGCACATCGAGTGTTCGGTGATGGCCAAAAAATATTTGGGGGATTCGCTTGATATTCATATGGGAGGAGTGGAGCATATTCCCATACATCACACGAATGAGATTGCACAATCAGAGGCGGCCAACGGCGTGCCTTTTGTCCGATACTGGCTGCATAATGAGCATTTGGTGGTAAACAAGGAAAAAATGGCCAAATCCCAGGGTACGGGACTTAGTATTGCTCAGGTGCAGGAAAAAGGATTTGATCCGATGGCACTTCGGTACTTTTACCTTACTGCGCACTATCGTACCCGCCAAAATTTTTCATGGGAGGCGCTTGCCGATGCTGCGCGTGCCTACGCGGAACTGAAAAAACAGATTGTGCGTATGAGGTTACAGGCAGAACAACGAAACACGTTACGTGATGAGAAATTGGGCAAAGTTGATGCGTTCCGGGGGAAATTTGATGAGGCAATGAGTAATGACCTGAACACGCCGCAGGCACTGGCAGTCGTATGGGAACTGATCAAATCCAATATTCCGAGTCAGGACAAACTTGATTTACTTCTTGATGTTGATGACGTGTTAGGACTGAGACTGTCCGAGGCTCGGGAAACGGCTGCAGATGTTCAGGTTCCTGAGACAGTACGCGCGTTAGTCAAAAAACGCGAACTGTTCAGGGCGAACAAACAGTTTGCGGAGTCTGATGTGATAAGAGACGAGATTCTAGTCCGAGGGTATGAGGTAGAAGATACATCGGAAGGATCAGTCGTGCGCCCCCGCCCTTAATAGGTTGCCCGTTATTTCTGGAGGATGGTCACGTTAGCTGCCGTTACTTGTTTCGAAACGACATCGAAGGAATCAGAATTTACGGTAAAGGTCACTTTCGCCCCCGGAACAGCCGAGGAAAGACTAAATATATTAGAGGGAGTTACCGTCCATGTTCCGTAATTCGCCGGCTTGCCGCTTCGGCTTTCCGCAGCAAACTGTACATCGATTACCGTTAACGTGCCTGCTGCGTCGTCCACGCTGTCGATTGTCCCTGTCAGCTTAAGCGTATTGGTCACACCTGCTTTTGCGCGGATATCCGTAGCTGAACGTTGGTTATTTTTTACTACGTTAATGATAGTCGTCGTGATAACGCCTGCGATAATAAGCGCTCCCAGCGCTATTGCGTATATCATGGCGTCCGGTTTTTTGTTCATTAGGATAATTGTCCTACGGGGGAGCTAATGGTGTCAAGCGCATTCTAGTGAGAAGGTAAAAAATGGTGTAAGATATCCTACATATACAATGAAAAATATCCTCAACATTTTTCGCTTCACAGGATCTTTCCGTGGTTGGTATGCCGTGATGAGCCTGTTTATCATCATTTCCTCGCTGTTAAACTTCGTCACGCCGTTTGTGTTAAAGCAGATCGTCGATGTGATCACCACCCAAATTACGGGTAAAATAGGGGATCTTACCATTATTTACTGGGCATTAGGGATTCTGTTGTTTTCCGATATTATCGGTACTGTTCTTACCGCATACAGCATGTGGATCGGTGATCTGCTCGCCGTTAAACTTCAGACGTTTTTGTCTTCTACGTTTTATAAACACGTCCTTTCCCTGGATGTAGGATATTTTGACAACATTGCGGTCGGGAACCTGACAAATAAACTCTACCGCGGGATTGCGAGTATTACGAATTTCATCCAGAGCGCGACCAATAATTTTCTTCCGTTTTTTTTGACAGCGTTTATCACCATCGGAATTCTTATGATGTATTCTCCCGTCGTGGGCATGCTTTTGGCTGCGTTATTTCCGATCTACACCGTTATCACGCACAGGTCGTCTGTCGCCTGGGGCAAGCACGAAGGGAAGAAAAATGAAATCGGAGATATTTCTCAGGGGCGTGCGCTGGAGAGCCTGTCAGGCATACGGGTCGTGAAGGCGTTTGTCGGTGAAGTATTTGAATTTAGGACATTTACCAAAGCGAGAGAGGCGATTGAATCCATCACCCGGGAACAAACCCGGCAATGGCACATGTTTGATTTTTACCGCCGTATTGTACTCAACGTCGTATTATTTATTATTATTTCGTACATCCTCTACCAGACCTATCATGGGTTTTACACGTTGGGAGAAATGACCCTCATGTTACAGCTGGTCAATCAGGCGAGATTTCCGCTCTTTGCCATGTCATTTATTATCGGGCAAATCCAGCAGGCCGACGCCGGAAGTAAAGACTTTTTTGAAGTACTGGCGACTCCACAGACCATTACCGACAGAACGGGTGCAAAAGCACTTGTTTGGCAGAAAAATATATGGGGCAAGGTGCTGGATTTCGACCGGGTATCATTTGCGTATGAACATAGCGTCGAGGATGTGCTCCGGGATATTTCATTCTCGCTTTCACGCGGGGAGAAACTCGCTTTGGTAGGTGAGAGCGGGCAGGGCAAATCGACACTTGTCAATCTAATTTTACGGTATTATGTTCCGAGGAAAGGAACCATAACAATGGCCGGGAAAGATATTTCTGGCATCACAAGCAATTCGTTGCGCAAATATATTTCCATAGTGTTTCAGGATGCGTTATTGTTTTCCGGTTCCATAGCCGAGAATATCTGTTACGGTAGTCCGGAAGCGACAGACAAAAAGATGCGTGAAGCGGCAAAACTCGCCAACGCGACTGAATTTATCGACGCGCTCGAACACGGGTTTGCAACAACAATCGGCGAGCGCGGAATCAAACTCTCCGGTGGGCAGAAGCAGCGGATTGCCATTGCTCGTGCGATCCTTCACGATGCGCCGTTTATTATTCTGGACGAAGCGACCAGCTCGCTTGACAGCAAATCCGAGTTGTTAGTTCAGCAGGGACTGACCCATTTGACCCGGGGTAAAACAACCATCATTATCGCACACCGGCTCTCCACACTTTCCGGGGTTGATAAAATTCTTGTGCTGCAGAACGGGAGAATCGCGCAATTCGGCTCTCCCGCGCAGTTGCTTCCGGACAAACGGGGATTGTATGCCCGGATGATTGAATTACAAAAAACGCTTCTTGGCGCGACAGAAGAAGAGCGGACCCGTGCGCTTGAGAAATACGACTTGGTAGGATAAAACCGTATGAAATTGCGCACTGCAAATCCATCATGCGGTTGATGATGATGTGGGGTCAAGTTTTACCACTGCTATACAGGGTACTGCCAATTTTTTTCAGGGTCGCCTTTAGTTTTCCGGTGGTTGCGGGAGAACCAAAAACTGTGACAGTGCGCTGATCGTGCGTTCGGCGTCTTTATTTCTTACGACAAACGATAATTCCGTATAGGTCGATACAATTTCTATGATGTTGATGCGCGCGACAGCGAGAGAAGAAATCAGGGTAAATATCATATTCGGCACCTCGATATATTCCTGTTCTATGAAACGGACCGTAATGGCGGTTAAATCCGCATAGCGGCCTTTGGGCTCGGTGGGGAATTGGTTTACGATCTGTTCTAAGTGCGCGCTGTCACATATTACCGTCAGTTCATGGGTCCCTTGAGTGATCGCAAAGAAGGCGTCAGGATGGATAATCAGGGTATTGAGTTTGACGGATGCGATAACGGCTTCTTTTGTTTTTTCGTAACTGACTTCGCTTAGGTTGGCCCGGAGCGAGAGATCCTCAATGTGTACCGCCGGGCGATAATCAGGTTGCTGGGCAAACGTACTCCGGATACGGGAGAGGGCGACCACGATGGAGGCCACGGACACCGGTTTATATAGCTTCGCGGTTATGTGCGGACGGATTTTTTTGGCGTACGCGCTCATGTTGAGGTAGTTGAGGCGCAGGGCTTCGCGTGCTACATCGTCTCCCTCAAGAATTTTTTCGATCAGACGGGAAATAGTAATCATAATGTTATAAATATAACATAAATAGTAAAATGTAACAAGTAGTTATAAATTTTACATCTCATTTTTTCTTTCTTATACTCCCTGAAGAAAGGAGGTGATGATGTATGAGTGGTAGACAGGAAAGGGCGGTCGATAGCAGATTGAGCGGTATCCGGGCATATCTGGACTTAGTAAATGAGCATATGCAAGAAGTTTCAAGCGGCAGGCGTGTTATGTGGGGTCATGGACGATTAAGTGCGTGGAATGGGCCGATACGGGAGCAAACGCGTCGTCGTAGGGGGCAACGAAGATTGTCGGCAGACCGAGGGGATACCCGACGCGGGCAGCAATAAAACTATTGTATCGTTTCCAATTTTACCTTATACCCGACGGGATTTTTGTGCGGCGTAACTTAGGAGCATAATCCAGTACAACACAGGGATGGCTATCATTTTTTGGGTTATACCGCGGAAATCGAGTCCGATGTCAAGAGCAAAGCAGGCAAACCATAGGACACTTGCGGCAAAGGTGCTATACCCGATAATACGGGTAAGGTTGCTCAAGTGTTTGTATGTTGGTTGGGTTGCAAGTATTGCCGCGAGCCTATGGATGCCGATGGGGGAAGCCGCTAAAAATAATACGACTGTTCCTGCATGGATAAGTCCGAGCGGCGTAAAGATCGACAGGCGAAGCGGAATATTTTCGATAGGATCCGTTGGGAAGATTGCAGCCACCACGAGTACCATCGCACAGAGCGAAAATATGGTGCGGACCGTGGCTCGTTCCATCGACTGTTTTATATCAGAAGATAGCGCCGTGCCTAATAAAGAAATACCGAGCGCAAGCTGGAGAAAGTTGAGCGACTGAATCCAGCCGTATTTTTCGATAGCAAGCCGGCTTATGGTGTAATTGACCTGGCTATATCCCGGAGTGATATTTCCCAACACGATAACCACAATCGTAAAAATAACCGGACTTACTATCGGGAAAAGCCGCTTTGCCATGGGTGCGTTGGTCAAGTTATACAAGATGTTTTGCCCGCATCTGGCGGTACGTCGCGTGTTTTTCAAAGAGTACGGCGCCGGTACCGATCAGGACAAATATGCCGCGAGCAAGCCAGCCCAGGACCGGAATAAGGGTGAATATCCCCAATATGACCAGTCCGACGAGGAGCTGCCACGCGCGGTGCACCCTGGCATTGAATGCGCCGAAGACTCCCTGGCCGATAAAGAGCGCGGCATAAATGTGTCCGACCGCGCAAAGTAATCCCAGTGTCATAAGGAGAAACATGCCAACCGGAATACCGATAACCGTCGCCATTGCCGTAACTGCCAGGACCGGCATAAGAATGACGGTCACGATCCCAAGTCCGAACGATCCCCATGGATTCTTTTGCATGCCATGCACGGTTTTATCCGTGAAGGACGGGAGCAGCGAGATAATTACCAGTCCCAGGACAAACATAGCGACTACTCCGACGATCGTCATCATAATTGCCATGCCGGCAAAGGCGGCCGTGAGTGCTTTTATCCCACCGCTGGCAATTTTGGCCTGTTTGGCTTCGGTTTTTGGCATTTCGTTATAGGTAAGTGCGCCGGAAAGCGTCGCATTGTCCTGGATGACCGCTTGTTCCTCGCTCCAATAGGTTACATCGCCTGCAATTTTCGTTTTGGGTTGCAGGGTGAGTTGTCCGACACCTGCAAGCACATCGCCGCCGATCGTGCTGTTGATAATTAGGTTACCTACGCCTGCTGTTACCCCTTGACCGACCGGTCCGAACAACTCCAGATTGCCTGATCCGGCAAGGAGGCTGCCGCCGACAGCGGCTTGTGGGTCAATGCTGGCATTGCCGCCTGCAAGGGGCATGT
>CAYSAP010000003.1:29861-37274 GCA_964429085.1 uncultured Gammaproteobacteria bacterium
GCAGATCGCCGTTTACGGTGCCTTCAACGAGGACATTTCCGCCTGCGATATAGGCATCGCCGTTGACCGTTCCGGAGAGGGTGACGGTGTCGCCAGTAGCGAAATAGTCTTTGTTGACGATTTCTTTGCGTTCCAGCACGACCGAGGTTTGCGGCTGGTTTCCTTTGGCGTACGCAAAGCGGGCGAAGAACGTAACGGAGAGCAATACGAGGATACATACTTTTGCAAATAATTTCATAATAAAACCCTCCTATATTTCACGATACACAATGTGAAAACTATTGTAAACCCCTGTTTTTTTACGGAAGAGCAAATCGTTTTCTTTTGTGGGCTTTGATACAATGCATCTATTATGGATAAAAAAATCGGCATCGTGGGAGTTGGGATCATGGGTCACGGGATGGCGGCGAATTTTCTCAAACACGGATATACACTTTTTGTTTGGAACAGGACTGCACGCGCTGCAGATGATTTGGTGCGTGAGGGAGCCACGTTTTGTTCTACACCCGCTGAAGTCGCGAAAAAGGCAGACGTTATTTTTGAAGTAACGGCCAATGACGAATCCTCTCGTGCGGTCTGGATGGGTAAGGATGGCATTATGGCCGGTGCCGATGCAAAAAAAATCCTTATAGCAAGTGCGACGCTTTCCATCGAATGGGTGGATACATTGATTGCTACATGCAAAGCGTCGGGTCTTACCTTCCTTGATGTGACGTTAACCGGCGGCCGGATCGGGGCAGAAAGCGGAACGCTTACGCTTCTTTGCGGAGGACCTGACGCAGTGATTGATAGCCTTACACCGGTGTTCGGCGCGATTGCCAAAAATGTTCACACGTTCGGACCGGTCGGGAGCGGCGCGCGGTACAAACTGATACTTAACTTTATGCAAGCACTCCATATCGTAGGATTCGGCCAGGCGATGAAGATTGCCAAAGCACACCATATGGATTTGGGTAGGGTGAGTGATGCCCTGGTGGAGAAGCCGGGCGGAACTATCACGGCTGTAGCTCAGCGTACGTACTTCACCGATCCGGATCCGATCACATTTTCCATAGAATGGATCATCAAGGATCTCACATATGCAAAGACGTTTTCCAAGGGTCTCAATATTACACTCCTTGATGAGGTGCTCAAGATTTATGAGAAGGCCAAGGAAAAAGGGTTTGCAGGCAAAGACTGGGCGCGTATTAGTCGGTTGTTGGAATAATTTTTTTCATGAATATATGGCAAACTTTATCGCGGCCGTTTTTGATGCTTGCGCCTCTTGAGGGTGTGGCGGATACGGTGTTTAGGCAAATTGTCGCTTCCCTAGCCAAGCCGGATCTTTTTGTCACGGAGTTTACCTCTGCCGACGGCTTTTGTTCTCGGGGTAGAACCGCTGTGCGGGAAAATTTTATGTTTACCCCGATGGAAAAACCCATCATCGCGCAGATTTGGGGGAGAAACCCGGATACGATATTTGAAACCGTCAAAGCTATTTCCGCCATGGGATTTAGTGGTATCAATATCAATATGGGCTGTCCTGATCGGAACGTATGTGCACATGGTGGCGGAGCGGCGATGATTGATACGCCGGAGGTGGCGGCCAAAGTAATTCAGGCTGCGAAAGAAGCAATCAATGAGTCCGGGGTTGAGTTGTCGATGAGTGTCAAAACGCGGATAGGAGTCAAACGTATCTCGACGGAGTCGTGGATTTCCTTTCTCTTGGAGCAGGGGATCGATGCGCTGGCAATTCACGGCAGGACAGCCGCAGAATTATCCAAGGTTCCCGCGCATTGGGACGAGATTGCCAAAGCCGTGAAGATTCGCGATGCGATGAACGTGCAAACAGTCATTATCGGCAACGGGGACGTGAGGGATGCCAAAGAGGCGGCACAAAAGCATGCGCAGTACGGTGTAGATGGCATTATGATCGGCCGCGGGATTTTCAACAACCTTTGGGCGTTTGACCGCTCACCGGATCCGCATGTGGCGACACCAGGAGAATTACTGGATGTGATGGAGCGGCACGTGAAGCTGTTTACCCACGTGTGGGGAGAGAAGAAAAACTATCCAATCCTCAAGAAGTTTTATAAAATTTACGTGAACGGTTTCCACGGCGCTACCGACTGGCGGGTGCGCGCTATGGCCACCAATAACGCGGAAGAAATACTGGCAATGCTTCAGGAACTCAAAACCACGGTTGCGCTGTAACCAATGCTACAATAAGTACATGGTGCGAAAAGATGATGTGATGCAATTCGCGTTTGCCGGATTGTTCAGTGGGGCGATGGTGTTTGGATTGTACAGGGTGGAAGTTACCCTTGCAGGGGAATCGGGGTTGTCCACTCTCAATGTAAGTTTGGCAGCGGGTACTTTGTTCCTTCTCGGCACTGTTCTTTTGCTTGGCCCGCTGTCTCGGTTGTTTGCCGTATTTGATTGGGGGCTCAAATTCCGTAAAGAACTCGGGATCATAACCTTTATCACGGGACTCCTCCACGTATATCTTACGATGTTTCCGCTTGCGCGAAACGGCCCGTGGGGGCTCTACCGGTCACGGCCTTTTTCTGCGTACCCGGGATTAGAGGCGCTTATTGTCCTATTCATTCTTTTTCTTTTTTCGTGGAATTGGGCGACGCACGTGTTGGGCGCCAAACTCTGGTGGCAGATACAGTATTGGGGTGCGCGCATTGCGTTTGTGCTGATCGGCACGCATATGATTGTGCTGAAATACAAAACAATTTTGTCTTCGATTGTACCCGGCAGCGAGCCCGTTACTCCGGGTATTCACACGCCGCCGCTGATTGTCTGGGAAGCGCAGTTTCTCCTGTTGGTCCTTGTTATCCGGCTTTCGGAACTGTTCGGGCCGAAAGCTGCCCGCATTATCACCCAGGTATCTACCGCACTAGTGCTTTCCGTGCTGCTCTGGACCACGTTTGCCGGATGATGACAGTCAGTTGACAAGTTATTTAAATCAGGATACATTTGCGTTGCCTGCCTTTTCATTATGCCTCGTGCAGCACGTATCGAACGTGATTTTTACTCTTTAATAGGCGAGCAAAACGCCAATGGCAGATACGTGTGTCGGCCTTGATACAGATCCCGATGTATTAGCATCCCTTATTGCCAAAGGGTTGCCCCTAGGAGTGCGAAAGCGCGCAACGATGGCCGAAAAAGTGCTTGCATTTAATCGTCATGTTATCGACGCGACAGCAGATGTGGCAGCCGCCTACAAACCCAATGCCGCATTTTATCGGCGATTGGGTCATTTGGGTTCCTGGGCGCTGAAAGAAACGATCGGTTATGCACACGCCAGAGCGCCTGGGGCTGTAGTCATAGAAGACGCCAAGATCGCTGATATCGGCAGTACCAACAAGCATTATGCAATGGAGGTATTTGACGGGCACGGCGCAGATGCCGTCACGGTACATCCGTATTTCGGCGGTGAGGCGATGAGTCCGTTTTTGGATCGTCGGCACAAAGGCATTATTTTTCTGGCAAAGACGTCCAATCCGGGTGCTGCTGAATTGCAGAATCTAGTCGCCCAGATACCCCAGGGTCAGGGTGGTGGCACGGAGCCTATTTTTGAGCATGTTGCGCGACTCGCCAGATATCACTGGAACGCGAACAATAATGTCGGTTTGGTCGCGGGTGCCACACATCCTGAGGAATCCGGAAGAGTCAGAACTATTGTTGGCCCGGAGATGTTTATATTGAGTCCGGGTGTAGGTGCACAAGGCCAAAAGGCTGCTGATATCGTGCCCCGGGTCCTTCGACCAAGGGATATTGGCGTCATAAATTCTTCGCGGGCAATCATTTTCCCGAGTGACGCGATACCGGGATTCAACTTTTTCGACGGGGTTCGCGCTCAGGCGGTGAAGCTCGATCAGGAAATCCGACAGGCGCAAGCTGCGTGATCATCGTATTTTTACACTTCCTCGATCTCAAACCGTTTATTCTTTGATTTGTGGCCGGATAAAACCGTAATAATATCCTGTAGTATTTTCATTATGGTATAATAGATGATATCTAGACGCGTAAACTCTTCGCAAAAAATATGTCTTTTGGCCTATCAAAATCTCCTGAAGGTGAATTAGCGCTCCGTCGTGCATTTACCGCCTCGCTTCATCTCGAAGAGAATCTGAGTGTAGATATACCGTTTCGCGAGCAGCGTGATCTGAAAGCAGATGGTATGGCATGGCGATTGAGGCACGGATTATTGAAAAGTCGTCTGGCTAACGCTGAAGAAGTAATTGAAATGGTGAAATGTTATGGGCAAGAAGGAGTTAACGTAAATGGTACGGTTGGCACCATATTGGCGCGGATCAGCAGTCGCCTCGACGTAAACCTGGGTGACCTCATCCTGGCTGCACGAATGCCCCTGGATATCCTGCGGATTGTGTCGCCAAAACGTAGATTTTGATAATGTAACAAATCCTTATCTTCCTCCAACGCGTCTAGATTCTCGTCGTATTGAAGCTACTTATTTTAATATTTAATCGTTTATATTTACTCGTGTGGCAGGAAAGTAGGGTAATGGCACTCTTTTTCACTTTGTAATACTGCGCCAACGCCTCGATGACTGCCGCGTTTGCCTTGCCCTCCAAAGGCGGCGCGCTCACATAGACGTGGAGCATCCCAGTGAGATCCTCTTCCACCCTCGGCTGCTTCGCGTTGGGGTGGGTGATGACGGAGATTTTGATATACGATATTTTACCACAAGAGAAAGTGACAAACTGTCGCGTAACTTATATTACAATCAAGACAAACAAGTTCAAAATGCTTATTCCTATATTGACAAAGTCGTGAAAGTGGATTAATATGATTGATATATGACAGATCAACCTCAACAGAAATTCGTTAAATTCTCCCAGGGGAATTTACCTAGAGTCACCTTACAAGAGACGTTAGCCCTCGCCAACTCATTAAGGGATAATTTCGCAGCTAAATCCGCAACCCCAATAGACTTGGCCAAATCTCTTAATCGATCACCAAGCAGTTCTGATTGGAGGTATGTCACGGGAGCCGCCGTCGCATATGGTTTAACTTCAGGTGGATATAATGCAACATCGATTTCTTTAACCGAATTGGGTAGGAAAATAGTGCGTCCAGAGGGTGAAGGAGAAGATAAGACCGCGCTTGTTCAGACTGCCTTAAAGCCCCAAATATTAAAGGATTTTTACACCCGTTATGATAAAAACAAATTTCCTCGGGATGAAATTGCCAAGAACGTGCTCATCTCAATGGGAGTTCCGGATGTTCGAGCCAATGAGGCATTAAAAATAGTAAAGGAAAACGGTCAGTTTACAGGAATTTTGATTGATGTTAAGGGAGAGTTGTACATTCAACTATCGGGTGCTGCTACAAGGGTAGAGGATCAGGCAAGTAATGCATCCAAACAGGAACAACTTCATGACCAACCCCAGGAAACTGAGATGCTGGTAGCTCCCGATGTAATAGAAGGTATGCCAAAGCCTGAAGAACAGAAAAAAGCGATTTTTATCGCTCATGGAAAAGATACAAAATCGTTGGAAGAGCTTAAAAAAATACTGAATGGGTTTGGTCTTCCATATGAGGTAGCTGTCGACGAGCCTCACGCTGGTAGGCCAATATCACAAAAAGTCCGGGATCTTATGAGGAAATGTGGTTCTGCGATATTTGTTTTCTCAAAAGGGGGCGAAAAGGTCGATGATCAACAAATTGCCATACCAAACTTAAACATGGTGTACGAATTGGGGGCGGCAAGTGTGTTATATGGAGAAAAAATTATTATTTTTAAGGAGGATGGGATTGCATTTCCGACAGATTTCAGTGACTTGGGATATATCTCGTTTTTGTCAGAAAACATCCAGGCGAAAGCTATGGATTTGCTTCATGAACTCGTACGCATGGGTTTTGTAAAGATTACCCCTGCAACATAACAAACCTCACGAGCTTCACCAGAAACATCAGGGGAGGTGATGGGTATGACAGAGCAACAAGCAGCACAATTATTAGCATTTGTGCAGCAATTGTTAAATGAGCTAAGATCTATCGATCATAGTATACGTTCTATAGCAGCGAGAATGCCGTAATTTTATTACGCATTTGCATGAAATGGCCATTTTTGGGTGACGGCTCTCCAGAAGATAATGGGTAGTCCCAAGATAAATGCGAGTATTCCCATCGCTGTGGTATCAGACATTTCACTCTTTTTCGTTTCTCCCAAAACTGCTGCCGTTGGTGTCGGGTTTTCTGTGGTAGGGGAAGGCGCTATGGTTTCTGTCGGACTCGGTTTTGATGTCGGAGTCTTGGTTGGCAAGGGCCTCAATACTGGCCGCTGGGTTGATGTTGGTAGAGGCACAACTGGGGCTGAATAATCGGATGGCGGTGTATAACTGCTTCCGCCGTGGCAGTGGCGCTCGTTCCACGGCACACCCCATTTATCGCAATTCGTTCGACAATAATGACACCCATCGGATGCCGTATTCCCTGGATGAGCAGAGACAGGAGAAACGTACAAAAAAACTGCCGCTAGGGCAGTTATAAAAGTGAGTCCACGCTCTAATTTGTTCAAAATGTAACGGGCATGGATACATTATACAACTATGGGTCAATGTTTTGAGGATTAGGGCTGCCACTTTTCGAGTGCCCGCTTGAGTTCGGGGCTGTCTTTGGCTTCCGCTAGGGGAATACCAGCAAGTGTGGCGTTGAGGGACTGGACGATTGCGCGGGCTCCGGCCGGGGTTCCGTCGGGGTGTCCGTGGATGCCGCCGCCGAAATTGAGTAGCATATCTTTTCCTAAAATTTTATAGAGATCGGGGATATGTCCGGGATGGAGCCCTCCGGAGGCGGTTGGGAGCACGGTTTTGAGTCCGTACCACTCGCTGCGCAGGAAATTGTTGATTGCCACTACTTCTTCGCGGCCTCCCTCCATTTTGCCGACCACGGTGCCGGTGTGGAGCGAGTCTACTCCCGCAAGACGGGCGAGTTTAGCAATAACCAACATCGAGATACCGTATTGCCGGGAACGGGTAAACGCCGCATGCATGGCGCGGTGGCCGTGGATCATGAGGCCGTGATTTCTGTTTCGTATTCCCTGTGTCGCGCTAAATCCTGCGGTCAGCACATCAATCATCAGGCAGTTAGCGCCGGAGTCGCGCACGTAATTGGCACGCTTGAGCATTTCTTCGTAACTTGCGGTGATGTTAAACGCATGAATTTTTGCTTTCCCGATCCGCAAATACCCTTTCTTTTTCATGCGCAGTGTCACTTCATCCACTCTGGTATAGAAGTTATCAAACGTCATGCTGGTCAGGTTTTCATCGTCCTTGACCAGATTGAGCCCCTGGTCCCATACTTCCATAGACGCTTCGGCGTGCTGCACGCTTGTAAGCCCCAGTTTGGGTTTGATGATGGAGCCAAGTAGCGGCTGGTCCTTAATTCCCGTGAGGG
>CAYSAP010000003.1:37352-53362 GCA_964429085.1 uncultured Gammaproteobacteria bacterium
CCGCCGATGCCGAGCGCCGGACCGGGATACGACGTTACGAAGCTCTCCGGAAATTCCAGATTTTCGAGACGGAGCCCGACTATTTCCTTAAGCCCGAATACATTGCCGGTGATAGAGGAGAGGAGTTGCGGCAGATTACCGGCCTCAAACAGATCCAACGGATACGCCACAGTGATAGTGCGGGTTTTTTCATCCATGCCGGTTACTTTGGCATGGAGTTTATCCCAGATTGCCTTTTCTTCGAGGCCAATGTCGGTCCAGGTGCCCACCGATTCGGCAGCGACCCCGCCTGCAGTTTTTTCAAACGGCTGTCCCTCTACGTTGAGCGTAAATGTGGCGATAATGTGTTTACTCTTATCGATTGGTTCGTTGAGCGCCAGATAGTGGTTATACGGATTTGCCATAGTGCAGATATTCATCATACCCTGTATCAAAGATAAACGGGTAGCGTTTGTTGGTGGCTGATTTTACCTGACGACCTAAAATGACTCCATCTTCACAGATGACGTGGACGTTACTCATATACGGCACGTAATCAAACGCCGGTGAATAGAATTTGAGTTTGTCGGGTGCGTCTTTCCAAATTTCCTCAGAACTTCGTGTTTCTATCAACGCGGGAGAAAATGCCTTGGGGTCGTATTTGAGGAGCGTTGTCAACACATATACGGGGATATGTTTGCGCTTTGCCGCAGTAGTGATAGCCAGTGATCCGATTTTGTTGACAAATCCTTTGTCGTTTACCAAGTCTGCGCCGATAAATACGGCATCGATTTTGCCGACCCGTCCCTCTATGAGAGAAATTGCGACATCGTCAACCGTCATGGTGACATCATCAAATCCCGCATCCAGCAGTTCTTTTGCCGTAATTCGCCCTTGGAAGCGCGGCCGGGTTTCCGCCACATAGAGGGAAAAAGTTACGCCCTTTGCGCGCGCCTCGGTAAAGAGCTTGACGGTGGTAGATGAATGGCACAGTGTAAGATACACCCCGCCGTCGGTAAGGAGCGGCACTCCTTGAGCGGGAATGGTGTGTTTGCCTTGTTCGATAAACTCGCGGTATTGCGCAATACGGTCTTCGGCTTCCGTGGTACAGCCTGCGCGGACAAACCGCACCGCGTTCTGTGCCAATGGCTCGGTGGGGCGGGCGTAGGCCAGTTGTTCGCCTAATTTCGTCAGTTCATAGCATGATGTGTCGGGGTTTTCGTGCACGACTCCCGCGAGCGTATCGAGGACCTTGAGGGCGACGTTGGTTGCCCCCTGGATTTTGAGGGACTTGATGTCCTGAACTGCTTGAATCGCTGTGGGCAGCATGTACATTTATTGTAAGCAGAACGGGTGAGTTACACAATGAGAAAGCCTACAAAATAGGATAACCGGCAAAGGAACGGAATAAGGCTTTCCAATAAGCGGCGCTGCCGTGATACAATTCTCATCATGAATCTCAAAGTCGGCATCGTCGGACTCCCAAACGCAGGTAAATCCACATTATTTAATGCGCTTTTAAAAAAGCAGATTGCGTTTGCGGCCAATTATCCCTTTGCGACGATAGAACCGAATATCGGTGTGGTTCCCGTGCCCGATGAACGGTTAGCTAAGCTCGCAGCAATCACCCAGGCGGAAGATCATCTGGAAACATTACCGCCGCTCCGTCCGGCGACGGTCGAATTTGTCGATATTGCCGGGTTGGTCAAAGGAGCGAGCGAGGGGGAAGGCCTGGGGAATAAGTTCCTGGCCCACATCAGAGAAGTAAACATTATTTGTCATGTGCTCCGGTTTTTTCCGGATTCCAATATTATCCACACCGAGGGCGGCGTCGATGCCGGGCGTGACCGGGAAATTGTAGAAACGGAACTTGTGTTAGCGGATTTGCAGACCCTTGGCAAGCAAACAGAGCCGAAAATGAATGCAACCAAAGAAGATCGACAGCGGTACGAGGTGGTGCAGAAACTCAAAGCCGCAATGGATGGAGGTAAAAAAGCGCTTGAGGTGCTTACGGATTCCGACGAGCGTGAGTTAGTGCGACCTTTGCAGCTTCTCACGATGAAACCGTTTGTGTATGTGGCAAACGTTTCAGAAGATCAGCTTCAAGGCCTACGAGGAGAGTCCTTGCAGGCAGTCTCTATTTGTGCGGAAACGGAAGCGCAGCTTGCTGCAATGCCCGAAAATGAACAGAAAGAGTATCTTGTGTCTCTGGGTGTCACCACATCTGGGTTAGATTTACTGATACAAAAAGCCTATGAAACACTGGGCTTAATCTCGTTTCTCACAACCGGGGAACTGGAATCCCGCGCCTGGACGATAGAGCGCGGCATGAAAGCGCCTACGGCCGCCGGCGTCATCCATACGGACTTCGAAAAGAAATTTATCAAAGCAGATGTGGTCGCGTTCGATGATTTTATCGCTCTGGGAGGCTGGAAAAAATCCAGGGAGGCTGGTAAAGCAAGAAGCGAGGGAAAAGAGTACGAAATGCAGGACGGCGATGTGGTGGAGTTTAAGATTGGAAGCTAATTCCTCCTTGGTTTTTGCCCTTTCCTATGGTAAGATTCCTCCTATGAGTACGTACGAACTAGTCGTTTTGGTCGCCCCATCCGTGGATATGACGGAAACCAAAGCACAGAAAGATCTGATTGCCAAACTCGTCGGAGAACGCGGTTCAGTAAAAGAAGTTACCTCACTTGGCAAAAAAGAATTAGCCTACCCCATTATGAAACAGACTATGGCAACCTACCTTGTTGCAATACTCGAAGGAAACGTTAAATCAGCAGAACTCGAGAACAAAGCGAAATTGATGGATGATGTGTTACGGCTGATGTTGATTGTGAAAGAGTAAGAGATTGGGATAGAATTGGAGGGTACGTATGTCCAGCAGAAGCTTAAACAAGGTGACATTGATTGGCAACCTTACACGGGACCCGGAGCTTCGGTATACGCCGACGGGTGCAGCAGTATGTACGTTGGGAGTTGCAACAAACAGGACGTGGGTAACCGATTCCGGAGAAAAGAAAGAAGAGACGGAGTTTCATAGGGTTGTCGCCTGGAACAAGTTAGCTGAGCTTTGCAGCCAGCTTCTTGCCAAGGGACGTAAAGTGTATGTTGAGGGTAGGCTGAGGACTTCGGCCTGGCAGGCACAGGATGGGTCTCAGCGGACGACCACAGAAATAGTCATTGAAGATATGATCGTGTTAGATTCGAAGAGACCCGGAGCAGGCGAAGAGGGAACAGAGGCACGCGTTGCACCAGTTCCGCAGCCAAGTGTACCCGCACCGGCTAAGAAGAAAGCAGATAAAAAAGAAGATAAAGAGGAAGCACCGGCAGGAGGATCAACGCCTGCTGAAGAGGTGAATCCTGACGATATACCATTTTAATTAACCTATTATGATGAGACGATCTGGGAAATTTACACGAAAACTGCGTCCGGTTCCGACAAATTGCCCGTTTTGTGCGGCAAAAACAAACCCGGATTATAAAGATGCGGTGATGCTTGGAAAATATGTAAGCGAGCGCGGTAAACTTCAAGGACGGGCCCGCACCGGAGTGTGTGCCAAACATCAACGCCGGGTCGAACAAGCAGTGAAACGCGCCAGGATAATTGCGCTTCTGCCATTCGTGGTGAGAGCATAAAATGAAATCCCTGCCAATTTCAAAAATACGGTCTTTCATTCTTATTCTTGCTCTTCTTATTCTCGCAGGCGGTTTCGGCTATCGGATGGGGGAACGCAGAGTTTCCCTTAATTTTGTAGATAAGCGACCTGTCATAAATACCGAGGCTGCTGCAGGCGCATCCGTTGATTTTGATATTTTTTGGGATGTCTGGGGTAAGTTAACCCGCTATTATATAGAACCCAAATCTATTGACGTGCAGAAATTAGTCTATGGGGCGATCACCGGTATGGTCGCGGCCGTCGGAGACCCGTACACGTCCTTTTTTCCTCCTCAGGAAAATAAACAGTTCAAAGAAGATTTAGGCGGTGAATTTGAAGGAATAGGTGCACAACTGGGGATGAAAGACGGTCGGGTCGTGATTGTATCTCCGCTCAAAGGAACTCCCGCAGAGGCCGCAGGAGTCATGCCCAATGACATTATTCTCAAGGTTGATGACGAAGAAACTGCAGGGTGGACGGTAGAGCAGGCGGTCAATAAAATTAGAGGCCCGAAAAATACCAAAGTAACGCTCACGTTATTAAGCCCAATTTCTTCCGACGGACCCAGAGAGGTGAATATCGTCCGCAATACCATTACGGTGCCGTCCGTGACCTGGTGGGTCAAACCGGTTAACAGCATCAACGAGATTGAGCGTGCGACAGAAGCCGCTCAACTACGGGTTACGTCCGGTAATACGCGCGTGGCATACATCAACCTCACCCGGTTTGGCGACAATACGAATACCGATTGGAGCCGCGCTGTAGATGAAATTCTTGCCTCTGAAAAAACAGGCGGCAAACTTGGCGGATTAGTTTTGGACCTTCGTAATAACCCGGGCGGATATTTGGACGGCGCCGTGTATATCGCCAGTGAATTTATGAAAAGCGGTACGGTTGTTTCCCAGGTAAACAGTGACGGAACCCGTCAGGATTATCCGACCGATCGGAAAGGCAGGATGACTACTATATCCGTCGTGGTTTTGGTAAATAAGGGTTCTGCTTCTGCTGCAGAAATCGTTTCCGGGGCACTTCGGGACACAAGGCGGGCCAAACTCGTGGGGGAAACAACCTTCGGCAAGGGGACCGTACAAACGCCATTTGATCTCGCGAGCGGGTCCAGTGTGCATATCACCACCGGAAAATGGTTATTGCCGGGAGGCAGTTCCATCAGCCAGACAGGATTGACTCCTGATCTTGTGGTTCCGTTGGGTGCCGGGTATACCGCGTCGAGCGACGCACAGCTTGCCCGCGGCATAGAGCTTTTGCTTCAGTAGTTTTTCAGTTTTGTAGATTAGTATCGGGTATCGTATACTTTATTTTATATGAAGATACGCAATTTATTGCTCATCATCACCGCGGCACTTCTCCTGGTCGGTGGCTCTATTTCCGCAGGATGGTTAGGCCTCAATTGGAATAAGGTCGATACGCTGTTGCGTTTGCCCAAGTCGTCTGGGTCGTCGTTTACCATACCAAACGAGCGGATTAAGGTAGTGCAGGAGGAAAACGTCATTATCGATGTGGTCGAGCGTGTATCGCCGTCTGTCGTTACCGTTGGCATATCGCAAACGCGCAGGGTAGGGGATATATTTCAGCCGGGTAGCGGGTTGACCATTGAGCAGGATATCGGCAGCGGGTTTGTGATAAGCCAGGATGGGCTTATCGTGACGAATAAACACGTAGTATCCGTTCCTAATGCCAAATACCGCGTGATTACCAAGGATGACAAATCCTATGACGTCGTAAAGATTTACAGAGATCCGGATAACGATTTAGCGATCGTAAAGATTGCTGCGACCGGACTTACGCCTATTGAATTGGGCGATTCGGACAAAATAAAGGTGGGTCAGATGGCAATCGCCATAGGTACCGCCTTGGGTGAGTTCCGAAATACCGTGACCGTCGGGGTTATTTCCGGAGTCGGCCGTGGGATTACGGCCGGCAGCCCCTTTGAGGAATCGGCAGAAAAGCTCGACAATGTTATTCAAACCGATGCCGCGATTAATCCCGGCAATTCCGGCGGACCGCTGCTTAATTCTTCCGGTCAGGTGATCGGGGTCAATACCGCAGTATCGGCAGAAGGGCAGAGTATCGGTTTTGCGCTTCCGATCAATGTGGTCAAGGACGCGGTCAATACCTTTAACTCAACGGGACAATTTAACCGGCCGTTCATGGGGGTTGAGTATCGTATGATTTCCCGCCAGGTTGCAGTCCTCAATGAAATTCCTGAGGGCGCCTATATTATGGCCATCGTTGATGGTAGTCCGGCAGAAAAAGCTGGCGTCCGCTCTGAGGATATCGTTACCAAAATCAACGGCGATAAACTTACGACCTCTAATGATCTTGCGCGTGTTGTAGGGAAGAAAAAAGCCGGGGACGTGATCACGCTGACAATCTGGCGAGATGATAAAGACGTATCGTTTATTGTGACGCTTGGAACACAGGAATAATTATTCTCACATGTCAGAAAAAGGAACCCCTTTCATAAATATATTGGCTGCTCTGATATTCCATTCGGCTAAAGAAAAAGGAGTAGCAGATGATACCGTAGGAGGTCTCACTGCTGCTCATCAGTTAAATACCGCAGGGGGCAAGCACCAGCCCTTTGCGGTAATGAAGCCCAAAATACGAAATCTTGTGGAGCATGAAGTAGATGGTGTGGATACAGCCGTAGAAAACCTTGGGGTAAAAAATATCGGACACGTGAAGTTAAAGAGTACGACTGCCGGTCCTGCAGTGCAAGCGTTAGCAGCTCGGGTTGATTATCATGTAAGTGAAAGAAAACGGAGGAATGACCCTGTGGCCAAAGCCAAACGAATTGTTCAGGAAATTGAAGATGAAATTATCAAGAAAAATAATTGGTAAAGAGTTGCAGGCCGTTAGGAGGTAAGCATCGCTTCCGTAATTTTACTCATTTTCCCTTCGATAATATCCTCGAGATTGTGCCAGGATTTATTGATCCGGTGGTCCGTTACCCGGTTTTGGGGAAAATTGTATGTCCGGATTTTTTCGCTGCGCATACCGCGGCCGATGACACTTCGGCTATCGCTCAGGGCAAGTTCTTGTTCCATAAGTTCCTTCTCCCACAGGCGGGCCCGCAACATAGAAAGGGCCACTTGGCGGTTCTGGTACTGGTCGCGCTCTGTTTGGCACTGGACGACGATTCCGGATGGTGTATGGCGGATGCGGACAGCGGAGCTGACTTTATTGACGTTTTGCCCGCCTTTGCCTCCTGCCCGGTAGAAATACCATTCAATATCTTCGGGATATACACTTCGTTCTCAGGAATTTCCGGCAATACCGCTATCGTCGCCGTAGACGTATGGATCCTGCCGTGGCGCTCGGTTGACGGCGTCCGTTGCACGCGGTGGGTGCCTGCTTCGTACTGCAGTTTCGTAAATGCCTGGGTTCCGCGGATGCGGATAACGAAGTCATCTAGCTGTTCTACTTTCCACGCCAGTATCCCGGCATATCGGGTGTACATGCGCATCAAGTCAGCTGCCCAGTTTTTGGCTTCTTCTCCGCCGGGACCGGCACGAAACTCCAAAATGGCGATATCAGTATTCATGGAAAGAATAAACTAGGGACTTTGGCTATTTAAGCCCCATCAGCATTTCTTTGAGGGATTTCGGGGTCGTGCCATCCGTTGATTGCTGTTTTTTCTTTTTCTTGGATACGTAGCCGCTGGTTGCTGCTTTTTTCTGCTTCGTTTGGAAGCGCTCTACGCGGCCCATGGTATCGACAAAGCGCATTTCGCCGGTAAAGAACGGGTGGCATTTGCCGCAAATTTCGACTTGGATTCTATCCTTGGCGGCTCCTACGGTAAACGTGTTGCCGCAGGCGCAGCTTACGGCCGCGTTTGGATACCATTTCGGGTGAATATCGGACTTCATACCGGGTTGTGAAATTTCGACTGTTGCTTTCTACGCGTCCTTAATTTCAGCTTCCTTTCGTTTTAAATGGTATTTTATGTTCAGGTAGTCTATTCGACGGCAACAAACGCTACGCGTGTCGAAATTCTACTACCCGGCATAAGAGGCTTATTATAGCATCTATTTCCGCCTCTGTCGACGCCTGCGCTTATGTTCTGCGATCAGGACTCCGAGTGTGATCACGATACCCCCGATATAATAGGATGGAGTGATCGTTTCCCGAAGCCAAATGACCGCAAGTATCGCTGCCCAGATCGGCTGGAGATACTGGTAGAGCGCTGATTCGGATACCTCTATTGTTTTGACCGCGATGTTACGCATGGTATAGGCGACCGTACCGGAGAGGATTGCCATATAGAGCACACCTGCGTGCGCAGGGAGCGGGGCAGCCACAAGTGTTGCCCATACCACCTCCGGTGGTTGCCGGAGAAAGAGTATGGGCAGAAAAATGACAAACCCGAGAACAAACTGGGTTTGGGCAACCAGTGTCGGGTTGACCCCCTTTTTCATTGCTTCCTTGCTCATGAGCGCTGCGATGATGTCGGTTATAACTGCAAGCAGCATAAGGCTGTTGCCTTCGAGTTTTCCTAACGTATCGGAGTGGCCGTTTAAGATAAACGGTCCGATGACGGTAAGGATGGTTCCGATAAGGGCGATACCGATACCGATTTTTTCATTTTTCGTTATCCGGTCACGGAAAAACAGTACGCCGCCCAGTATGAGAAACAGGGGACCCGCCGCGGTGATAAGACTTCCGGAAAGCGCCGTCGTTTTATCAAGCGCTTCGAAAAACAGAAACAGGGATAATGGTGCCGATATGACTCCGGTGACCAGTATGAGCCACTGATCCGGTACTTTTTTGGGAAATTTGGCGTGGGTGAGGGTAAGATACGGCAATGCGATAAGCGTGCTGATGGCAAATCGATAGGTAAGGAACAGCCATGGGTTAAACCACTGGAGCGTGTGTTTGACGACCGGACTTGCGGCGCCCCACATGAGCGACACGAGAAGGAGATAGAGTGCGGCAGTAGTTCGGCGGCTCATGGCAGGTTTAGCGGAATACCTTCTTGATAACGCCAGTAATGGCAAGCTCCTCTTGATTCTTCGTTTGCATATTTTTGAGTTTTACCACATTTTTGGCTTGTTCTTCCGGTCCCTGGATCACGACAAAGGGTATCCCGTTTCTGTCGGCATATTTTAGCTGTTTTTCGAGTTTGTCTGCCGCAGGATACAAGTCTGCTGAGATTCCGTTTTCCCGGAGCATTCGGGCGATGGATTGAGCGCTTGCCCTAAGCTCAGGAGAGAAAACGCTGACCAGCACTTGTCCGGAAACAGATAACATTGGAATAAGCCCCATGATTTCGGCTGCTTCCAGTGTCCGGTCAAACCCCACAGCAAACCCGGTGCCGCCGATGTCACGGCCGGCTAACTTTTCCAGTAATCCGTCATACCGTTCGCCGCCAAGGACGGACATATTGTATCCCGCGTCGGGAATTTCTACTTCCCAGATCGGCCCCATGGAGTAGGAAAATGATCGTGCTATCGTCGGGTCAAACGCATACCAGTCATCAGGAAAGCCATAGTCTTTAAGGTATTTCAAAATAAAGGCAATTTCCTCGTTGGGTTTTAAGTTTTTGACGTAGGAAAGATATTCTTTTGCTTTATCTAAAGTAATCCCTTTTCGTTCCATTTCCTGCAAAACGCCGTCGTCACCGATTTTTTTGATCTTGTCGATCGAAACAATCGCTTCATATGGCATATCTTTAAAAAGTGAGCGTGAATTTATGCGTACAAGTGCTCGTTTGAATCCGAGTTGTTTATAGATATCGAGGGATAATGCTATGGTTTCCGCGTCCGCGTCCGGTGTCTTGATGCCAAAGATATCTGCATCGACCTGGGTAAATTCCCGGTACCGGCCCTTTTGCGGCTTTTCAGAGCGGAATGCTGGTTGTATCTGATACCGCTTAAAGGGGAATGTAAGTTGGTTTTGATACTGGGCGATCACCCGGCACGTCGGAACCGTTTGGTCATAGCGGAGCGCCACCTCCCGGTCTCCCTGGTCCTTAAATTTGAAAAACAGTTTTTCATCTTCACCTATAGCTCCTACGAATATCTCTAATGGTTCCAGTGTCGGTGTCTCCAGTGGAGCAAACCCCCAGGATTCACAGATTGTCGCCAAACGATCCCGCAACCATTTGCGTTTTGCTGCCTCCGGGGGCAGAAAATCGCGAAATCCTTTGAGCGGTAAAATTGTGTTCATACGCCTCCTTTATCGTAGCAGCCAGCTATGAGTGAAACAATAGTTAAGTTTTTTTTGTTCAGTTTCTTCATGGTATAACACTACAAAATAATTATATGGTAATGTATTAACATGTTACCATGTTAATACTCACATAATTTTATATAATTATGATTTCTTTCTGACTTTTTGAAAGAATTTCGGTGTTGTTTTGGCCAATGAGTACCAAATCTTCGATGCGGATGCCATATGAGCCTTCGATATATGCGGCGGGTTCAACCGTGACCACCATATACGGCTCTAATAGTTCCTCTTTTTGCACGGTTAATCGGGGGGCCTCATGAATATCCAAACCGACGGCGTGCCCTAAGCTATGCGGATAGACCGGTAAGCCGGCTTCCGCTATCACTTCGCGGGCGGCCGCATCAAGGGTTGCCCCGTTTCGCTCGCCACTTTGTAGAAGATCGATCGCTTTGTTGTTCGCGGCAAGGACTGCTTCATATGCTTTGATCCACTCCGGTTTTGGTGTACCCAAAAATACGACCCGCGTCATGTCTGCGCAGTACCCTTCGATCCGTGCGCCAAAATCCATAAGGATGATATCTGTTGGTTGTAATAGAATGTTGTGACCGGGTGCATTGTAATAATGCGGCTGTGAAGTATTGCTGCCGAACGCGACAATAGGGGAGAATGCAAGGCCAGCTCCTTTTTGTCGAAAAAATTGCTCTATTTCCATTGCGATGGCGTTCTCACTGATTCCGGGATGGATTTTTTGTATGAGCATGGTAAAGCACGCGTCCGTAAGTGTAGCGGCCGTGCGGATATGTAGGATTTCATCCTGTCGTTTTATCATGCGGAGTTTCTCAATGCGTTCTCTTGTCGGCACTAGTTTGACCTGCGGGAGTGACTGTTTGAGTTTGGTAAATTCCGCGACCGTGAGACTTGCGTCTTCAAACCCTAACCGTACGATGTGTTCTTCTTTTGTAAGCGCCGTTAACACACTGGATAGTGGGTAGTCCGTGCTGATTTCTATAAATTCGAGTCTTTTCGCTTGGGTAAGCGCGCGTGCAGTTTCGCTATACAACCGGTTCGTAAATAGTATTGTTTTGGTAGGAGTCAGCAACACATACGCTTCCCGTTCTTCGGGAGCTGCACCGATAAATCCCGTAAGATAGCGGATATTGGTGGGATTGGTAATAAGTATGCCACTGAGCGAGCCGAAAAAACCTTTGTTCATAGGATGCTGTAATAGTAACACCAATGTGACATAGTCATAGTATATTGTTTCTGCTTAGGGTCTGTTAATCTGTTGCCGTGCGTTTTCTTCAGCGGCCTTTTTAATTTTTCTCTTCAGCGTTCGAATTCGGTTTTTCCAATTCCTATACTCTCCGGGTTCCGGCGCACCGACTCCCTCCCACAATTGGCATGATCTTTCACTCACACGGCGCCTCCAGGGAGGGGTATTTTTGCATTCATTCAGTTCATTTCGTAACGCTTCCAGCATATATATCACCTCCACTCATTTAAGTGTTCCAACGGTTTTTTGAGCCGTTTCCAGCACCTCGAATGTGCGAATGAGCGGTACTAAGTTTTCGATATCTTTGTAAAACGCCCTGTCTTCGGTAATTGCCGGGCTTACCGAGCGCACGAGTTTGTACACCGCCTGAAATGCCGGTGACGGTTTGAGCGGTTTGCGGAATTCATACGCCTGGCAGGTCGCCAGTAGTTGGATTGCGATGACTGCCTCGGTATTTCGGATAATCTCGCGTGCCTTGCGCGCGGCTATCGTACCGAACGAGACGTGATCCTCCTGATTGCCGGATACCGGGATGGAGTCGACACTTGCCGGGCTTGCCAGAATCTTGTTTTCCGAAACAAGCGCAGCTTGTGTGTATTGGCTTATCATGAGGCCTGAGTCCAATCCCGCACTATTGACAAGGAATGCGGGAAGATCCTTTGAACAGGCCGGATCCATCAGATTGTTCGTTTGCCGCTCAGAAATGTTGCCCAGATCAGTAATCATGATGCCTAACAAATCCTGTGTATATCCGATTGGTGCCCCGTGGAAGTTGGCGCCCGTCCGGCACACTTTTTCTTTGGTAAAGAAAATTGGGTTGTCGGCAACTGAGTTCATTTCAATTTCCGTAATCCTTCTTATATACTCCATCCCGTCACGTGCTGCTCCGGAAACTTGCGGGACACTACGCAGCGAATATGCATTCTGCACATTATTTTTGGGCCGCTGCATGAGCTCACTTCCGGCTATAAGGCGGCGGATATTGGAAGCGGTATCGTTTTGTCCCTTATATGGACGGACCTCGTTGTATTCTTTGCTGTAGGCACTCTCGACGCAGTTAAGTACATCAATGGTCATGCTGCAGACTACTTCTAATTGTTTAATAAGCCGCTCACAGTCATAAATATTCAATGCAGCGATTGCAGTCATGAACTGACTGCCATTCATGATGGCGAGCCCCTCGCGGTACGCCAGTGGCACCACGGGGATGCCCATACGCTTCATCGCGATATTTCCCGGTACTATTTTCCCTCTGCAATACGCTTGCCCCTCGCCGATTACCACAAGTCCCATTTGCGAAAGCGGTGCCAGGTCACCGCTTGTGCCCACTGAACCCTTCTCATAAAACACAGGCGTCACTCCACGGTTAAGCATCTCAACAAAGGTGAGAAATAGTTTCGGCCGCAATCCGCTGTAGCCTTTGGCAAAAACATTCAGCCGCAGAAGTAATGTGGCCCTGGCTGTTTCCTCATCCACGGGATTGCCGTAGCCGGATGAGTGCGCGCGAAGCATCCTGGTAGAAAGCTCTCCGGCATTACTCGCGGATATTTTGACATTGCCAAAGCCTCCGATCCCGGTATTTAAGCCATACATCACGTCGCCACGCTCTAACATCTGAGCAATCGCGTCCCAGTTATCCTGAATGCGCTTAATAACCACGGCAGGTACACTGATCCTTGCCCGCCCGCGGGAGACAGCGACGACATCTTCTACTGTTAATCCGTCTCCGGATAGTACAAGTTGCTTTTTCATAATAGCCTTTCCCGTCATAGGAACACGTTCCTGCGAACGGAGAAAAAGAGAACGTAATAAAGAAAAAGGAGTAATTCTCGCTTTAGCCGCGCGCAAGAGGATTAGCGGCTATGATGGTAGGAGGGAGTAACCAAGGTAGACTTGGCAAGCGAAGTGTCATTGGTGGAATAACGTATAAATTTCATAAACAAAATCATAATAACATGATGTACGTGTTAATATATTAGCATGTTAACATGTTAATATACATTATGTCAATAGCAAAAATACGACTGTCAGGAGAACGTGAAACCGGGAAAGGGGAAAAATAGTTTACAGTTCGTTTGGTTTTTGCATACCGCGAAGTTTTCCGCTTTTGAATCGTGCGGGTTCGTGATAATCTGGATTTTTCCGGGTATCGAAGAAGCGGGAAGCGACTGTTTTATAGCCACCCATGCCTTTATTGAGCCAATGGGAAACTCTCGTTACGGTTGTCGTGGAAACGTTAAGTTTTTCTGCTATGCTCAGGTACGATTCACCCCGGATTAATCGCTTGACCATTTGCCATCTATTTGCGAATTCGTTAAGTTCCGCAATGGTGAGTAAGTCGCGAAAAAAGTTGGCAGCTTCATCATATGATCGTATTTCAAGAATAGCCTGAAACAGTTCTTTCATGGCCGGCGTCGGGTAAGGAGCGATGTTTCTTTTCATACAATAATTACGGAGTGGCGGATGGTTTTGCCGTTGGTTTGACCGTTGCAGACGGGGTAGCACTCGCCGTGGGGGTCGCGGCGGCTCCGGTAATATTTCCGAGATCCAGGACGCGCGAGGCGCTGATATGATTTTTATTTTTGGCAACTGCTGAGCCGACTATATGTACGGTGTCACCGACGGCAATTTTTGAGAATCCGGCTTTAGCGATGCCGCCGTTTGCTGTCCACGCTGTTGTTTTTGTCGTCTTTTCGATATCAACCGTGATACTTTGACCTTCGGCCGTGTTCACGATCAGTGAGAATTCTTCACTGTCGACATTAGCTACTGTGCCGCTGATACGGGAGATCTGTGTCGAACTTTCGATAAAGATGTATTGTGCTTTGAGCAAATCCAGCGTTTCGTCATAGGAGCCGAAAACGGTAACTGTATCTTTTGCTTCCAGTTTTTCCAGATCGAGGCTAACGCGTTTGCCGCTCAATATTTGTGAAACGTATACGTCATCAGTCAGTTCGATTTTAATATCATTCGTTTTCGTTTCTACGGTAGCAGAGGTAAGGGAAATGGATTTTACGGTACCATACATCGCGCGCTTAACGACGGACCGCAACTCGGCGACTTTGGTTGCCAACCTCACCTTCAGTTCTTCCAGTTGGGCGCTTGCGGTTGTTTGGGCCGCCTTTGGTGTCGAAGAGGGAGTAGCGATTTGGGCACGCGCCGGTGTCGCGCTTGCAGATATCAGCGCTATTGCGGTTATGCATAGGATGACGAAATGGGAATAGCGTGCATTCATAGGTTAAAAATCTTCCGGTGTGTAATAGACAGTGACGGATTGTGTTTGTACATTTGGTCCCGCATAGCTTGTTACCGTAATATCGTTTTTGCCTTCTCCCAGCGAAATTTTACCGGCATACAAGCCTTCTGCGTTTGCGACGACGACATGTTCGGTGCCCTCACCCTCAATGACAATGATCGCGTTGGGCGGGGCAGAACCGGAAATAAGCGATTCATTTTTTGCCTCGATGGATTCCGGCAGAGGGCTTTGGATGCTCAGCACTTCATTCGGTTTCGGCGTTGGTGTCGGTGCCGCGTTATTTTTTTGCGCGGTAAAATTGTTCCATAGCGAGGACAGGTTCGGCATACGTATCTGGGGCATATTTTTAAATATCGTCGGCCCCAGGAAAACGAGTGCGGCAATGACGAGTCCAACACCGAATCCTATGACGGTCGCAAGCAATGCGTCTTTATTCATAAAGCGTATTGGAACACTACGGGGCAGAATATCCCCGAAGCTTATAACGCAGCGGGATGTTGCTTAGGATACTTAAATCTGATATAAAATGCAACTACTATGGAAATACTTCCCTTGGGTCATGCGTCATTTAAACTTCGAGGAAAAGCTGCAATGGTAATTACCGATCCTTTTGATGAAAAAGAGATGGGTATAAAATTCCCCAAACATACAGAGGCTGATATTCTCACTGTTTCCCATGATCATGCGGATCATAACGCAATCAATCAGGTTGAAGGATCTCCTTTTGTCGTTAAGGGTGCGGGAGAGTATGAAATTAAAGGTGTGTCTATTATCGGCGTCAATTCATTCCATGATGAAGTTTTCGGCGAAGAACGCGGTCGAAATACAATGTACAGGATGGAAATGGACGGTATCCGTATGTTGCACCTTGGGGATTTGGGACACGTATTATCTTCGGCCCAAGTAGAGGCAGTAGACGGCATCGATGTATTATTTGTTCCGGTCGGCGGAACCTACACTATAGATGCCGAGAAAGCCGCGCAAGTGATTTCCGACCTGGAACCGCGTATCGTTATCCCGATGCATTACGGTACTGATACCTACAACAAAAATCTTTCCCCGGTTTCCGTATTTCTAAAACAAATGGGGAAGGAATCTGTTCTGCCTGTCCCGAAATTAACGGTGAGCCGCGATAAACTACCTGCCGAGATGCAAGTCGTCGTACTTGAGTAAAACAATGACGAGTCCCAAAGTTCCTCCACACGACAATGTCGCCGAACAGTCGGTGTTAGGCGCAGTTCTTATCGATAAAGACACGATGGTCGACGTAGCTGAGTTTTTGCGTCCGCATCATTTTTATGCGCCGATGCATGGGATGATTTTTCAGGCAATGATTGAATTGTACGAAGCGCATGAGCCTATCGACGTTGTCACAACCGCCGCCCAGCTTAAGAAAAAAGGAACACTGAAGGATGTCGGAGGTACGGCGTATCTTTCGGATTTGGTCAACGTGGTACCGACGAGCGCGCATGCACAACAATACGCACGTATTATCACGGAACATGCGACCAAACGGAGACTGGTAGAGGCTGCTGCGAAAATTACCGAGATGGCATTTCGGGAAGAAGGCGGGGCGCAATCAATCGTCAATGATGCCGAGGCGGAAATTTTTGCGATAGCCCAGTCAACGACCCGACGGGATTTCATTCCG
>CAYSAP010000004.1:0-3059 GCA_964429085.1 uncultured Gammaproteobacteria bacterium
ATATTGTGATAGAGGAAGACATTCCGTTTTCTATGGCCGCCTTGGGCGGGGTGGTGGATGTACCAACGATCGATGAAACGGTAAAAATCCGGATTCAGCCGGGGACTCAGCCAGGCACCCTGATCCGGCTTCGTGGCAAAGGCGTGCCGCATGTACGGGGTAGCGGCCGCGGCGACCAGTATGTGAAGATTCTATTGAAAGTTCCCACTCACCTTTCTCGCCGCCAACGAGAGCTCCTAGAAGAGCTGGAAGAGCTTTCCACCTAACAGGTGGAACAGATACGCCACCTGTTGACATAACGATAGAATTATTTTACTTTGGAATTATGGCAGGACGTAAGGTAGTTTTGGCAACTGGTGAGTACTACCATATTTTTAATAGGGGTATTGCTCGACTACCAACCTATTTCTCCAAACGGGATTATGAGCGGTTTCTCCTGACGCTTTCGTATTATCGTTTCCGTGACGTGCCGGGTAAACTTTCGCGTTTTTTGTCTTTACCTCAGGAAACACGACACGACATCTCAAAAAGTTTAGAAAAAAGCCAAAAGTCGATCGTGGAGATTGTCTGTTTCGTGCTTATGCCGAACCATTTTCATCTATTACTCAAGCAAACTAATGAGGGCGGAATAACGATGTTTATGAGTAAAACGACCAACAGTTATACGCGGTATGTGAATACAAAACAAAATAGAGTCGGCGATCTTTTTCAGGGTGTATTTAAGGCGGTGAGGGTAGAAACAAACGAACAGTTGATGCATTTATCCCGATATATTCATCTTAATCCGGTCGTGTCGCACGTTGTACGAGACGATGAGTTAATCAAATATCCTTGGTCATCATTTACTGATTATGTAGGAGTTTCGCATTCGTTTGTTACGAAAGACGTGGTGATGAGTCAATTCAAAACAACAGCGTCATATAAGAAGTTCGTTTTTGATCAGGTAGAGTACGGTAAGCGTTTGGAGGAGATAAAGCATTTAATAGTGGAGAGATAGGAAACAGGTGCAAAGCTATTCCACCTGTTAGGTGGAAAGTGGGCGGGAACCGTGGTGGTGATTGACGCTATAGCCATCCTCGTATATAATAAGGAAGATTTTGAGAGTGATTAAGGTGGGGTGACCCGCCTTTTTTAATAATTTAAGAGGCCATTAGGCTTCCGCGAAGACGCGGATTGCCCGTGGACATTAGTATGCCGGCAGTCGTCAGATCGGAATTTTCATTAGCACTCAATCAAGTTGCCACAGAGCGCAGCATTGATCCGAACGTGGTGTTAGAAACGATTAAGGCTGCAATTTTGGCTGCGTACCGCAAAGATTACGGTGATAATGAGCTCATTACGCTTTCCGTTGATCTCAATCCGGATACCGGCGAAGCACGCGTGCTTCAGGACGGCAAAGATGTGACCCCTCCGGGATTTGGCCGCATTGCAGCTCAAACCGCCAAACAAGTCATCCTTCAGCGTATCCGTGAGGCAGAAAAACAGGCGGTACTTTCCGATTATCAGGGAAAAATAGGCGGTATTGTACCCGGTATGATTCTCCGGTTTGACGGACCGAATGTGATTGTCGATATCGGACGCACGCAGGCGGTGATGCCTGTACCCGAGCAAAATCCCGCAGAGCGCTATCACCTCAATCAGAGGCTGACGTTTTATATCGAAGGTATCCGTGAGACGATGCGCGGCAATGAAATTATCGTTTCCCGTGCACACAAGGGCTTGGTAGAAGGATTATTCAAGCGCGAAGTGCCGGAAGTAGCCCAAGGCTCTGTTGAACTTCGGGTGGTCGCACGCGAAGCCGGCAACAGGACAAAGGTTGCCGTGTATTCGACAGCCCCGGGAGTAGATCCGGTGGGCTCCTGTGTCGGGCAAAAGGGCGTCCGCGTGCAGGCAGTTATTAGCGAACTTGGCGGGAATGAAAAAGTCGACATCATCCAATGGAGTGATGACATGAAGCTTTTTATCATGGCAGCACTGGCACCTGCCAAAGACATGGAAGTAGTCCTTAACGAGAAAAAACAGGCAGCAGAAGTGTCCGTGCCGGATGACCAGCTTTCGCTGGCTATCGGCCGTGACGGCGGGAATGTCCGTCTTGCCGCCAAACTTACTGGCTGGAAGATTGATATCAAAGGAAAAGGTATACCGGCAGCACCGGCACCCGCAGAAGAAACTGCTGAGATTAAAGACTCGACTGATACCAATACGTCCAGCTAGTATGAGACGAGCCTTCAGTTCATTTACGGTATGGCAAAAAAAACTGCAACATCTCAAGATGTATCCCCGCGGCCAGCGGGGCACGCTTCACGACCTCCGGTCGTTGCGGTATTGGGACACGTTGACCACGGTAAGACCACGCTTCTTGACTACATACGGAAAGCAAATGTAGCGAGCCGCGAACACGGCGGGATTACCCAACATATCGGTGCATATCAGATAAGCTACAAAACCAAAAGTAAAGAAGAACGCCTTATTACCTTTATCGACACGCCCGGCCACGTTGCGTTTAGCAAAATTCGTTCGCGGGGAGCAAATGCTGCGGATATCGCCATTCTCGTTGTTGCAGCCAATGACGGCGTTAAACCGCAGACAATCGAGTCAATTTCCCAGATCCAATCCGCGGGAATCCCCATGATTGTCGCAATCAACAAGATTGATCTGCCCGGCGTCATCGTCGATAAGGTGAAGTCCGATCTTGCAAAACACGGTGTCCAGGTGGAGGGCTTCGGGGGCGACGTGCCCTGCGTGTTGGTGTCTGCAAAAGAAGGGAAGGGTGTTTCTGATATTCTGGAGCTTATTTTATTTATTGCGGACATGAAAGAGCTTGCAGGAGATCCGCTCGGTGCATTTAGCGCAGTCGTGATAGAGGCCAAAGTAGATAAATTCCGAGGTCAGGTAGCTACTGTATTGGTGAAATCAGGTACGATTGGTGTAGGAACAGAACTCTATGAAGGGGATAAATCATTAGGGCATGTGCGGGCGCTGTTTGACGAGAGCGGCTCGAAGGTAGAAAAAGCCCTTCCGGGCAAGCCGGTTGAAGTGTTGGGCTTTTCGTCTCTCCC
>CAYSAP010000004.1:3126-6476 GCA_964429085.1 uncultured Gammaproteobacteria bacterium
GGGTTATGGTGACAAGCATTTCCGTCGAAGCTGAACTGACGCCGGCTGCTCAACCGAAAGAAGCGGCAAATGTTACGGATTTTTTGGCAGCGATGACTGCCGCTGACAAAAAGCGCCTCAAATTGCTTATCAAGGCGGATACCTCAGGATCGCTCGAGGCGGTACTCGAAGCATTGCCGCAAAGCGATATCGATGTGGTGAGCGCCAGTTTGGGCGAAATAACCGAAGCAGATATATTAGAAGCGCGGGCGAGTGGAGCCGTCGTCGTCGGGTTTAATGTAAAAGTAGGAACAGGGGTCGAAAAGCTTGCAACCCACGAAAAAGTTATATACCGCACCTATTCGATCATTTATGAACTGCTCGATGAGATGAAAGACGTCGTGACGGACATGGAAGAATTACTGGTGCGGGAGCGAATATTGGGGAAGGGTCAGATTATTGCCGAGTTTCCCTACGAAAAAGACCGTATTGCGGGCACAAAAGTACTCTCAGGTAGGCTCGCGAAGGGGGACATGGTGCGAATAGTGCGGGCAGAGGTAGAAATAGGCTCCGCCAGGATCAAATCCATCCGTCAGGGGAAGAACGAAATTACGAAGGTAGAGGTAGGAGGGGAATGCGGCGTCCTACTGGATAAAAAGGTTGATTTTACGCCCCAAGATGATATAATAGCATTCACTACAGGATAAATGCTATGACATACGAAGAAGCACTCACCAAAGCCAAAGAGCTCGTGGGAAAAGCCAATGATATTGTTATCGTTACCCACACCAAACCCACCAAAGACAGCATGGGCGGAAGTTTAGCTCTTATGCTGGGCCTTGCTTCGCTTGGGAAAAAAGCGACCGTCGTATGCCCTGATCCCGTTACGGTCGGTTTGTCGGGTTTCGTCGGGGTTGATCGGGTCGTGAATGACTTCGGTAAAAAGAATTTTGTCATTTCTCTGGATTATGTCGACGGGTCCATCGAAAAAGTGAGTTATAACATCGAAGGAAAAAAGTTTAATCTCGTCGTCGAGCACCGTCCGGGATTCGAATTATTCAGTCCGGACAAGGTCGGATATTCCTATCAGGGCGTATCGGCCGATCTTGTCATGAGTGTGGACACATTGGATATTGCCGATTTGGGCAGCGTCTACGAACACCAAAAAGACGTGATCACCAGCAAATCTGTTATCAATATTGATTTTCATGCCAACAATACAAATTACGGCGCGTTAAACCTGGTCGATCCGGGCGCATCATCCACCACAGAGCTTGTGGCCGAGCTGCTTGCAACGCTGGGCGTGAAACTGACGACCGATATTGCAACAAATTTGTTAAATGCGATTTATGACGCGACAAACAATTTCCAAAATGCAAACGTTACCTCTATGGCATTTGAAGTAGCGAGCGTATGTCTTAAGGCCGGCGCCAAACGGTTTGGCGTTGCAGACGCAGAGTCTCCGCACGTTACGATTGAGCCGAAAGTGTTTATAAACAGCCAGCCCGTACCGATCGTATCTGAGCCAGTAAAAATAAACACGCCCATTGCAGAGCAGGCAGCCGCCTCACCAGTACCGGTCGCAGTTCCTGCAGAGCTCAAGATAGGTGGTGCAGTTGCTCCCGAGAACAAAACACCCGCGCCGCCACCGTCAGACTGGCTGAAACCGAAAATTTTTAAGAGCTCCTCGCTCCTTTGAGCCGGACGACTTTCTCCCACTGGTAAAACGGATCACAATATCGTATAATAAGTGCCTTAGGAGCCACAAATGGCAGCCAAAACTATCAAGAAAACCGTAAAAATTGCGAAAGCAACCAAAACTGCAAAAGTAGTAAAAGTCGTGAAGACAGAAAAGAAGGCTCAGGAGGCGAAAGCTCCGCAAAAAGCCACAAAACCGACGAAGGTCGCCAAAGTTGCGAAAGCAGCTGCAAAAGCAAAAGCGGAAGAATCCGCGATTCCCTCACCGGAAAAGCAAGAGATTATTGCTCAATTTGCCGTGAAGAGCGGGGATACCGGGAGTCCGGAAGTCCAGGTAGCGCTCCTGACCCGACGGGTAGAAAAACTCGTGGGACATTTACGGAGTAATCCGCATGACAATCATTCCCGACGGGGATTATTGGGAATTGTGAGCAAACGCCGGCGGTTACTCAATTACCTCGAGAAAAAAGATAAGAAACGATTTGTGATTATTAAAGAAAAGTTAGGTTTAACATAAATTTATAGGTTGCACGCGGCCGTTGAGAGATAGAGTGCTGAAGTGGTCGAGGATAGAGCATAGAAGGAGAAACATCGGGTTCTTCCATTTTCTATCTTCCACCCCTCCGCATTTTATACTTCCAAAAGACCCCGTAGCGGAATACGTATGAAGATAGTATCCAAATCTGCGAGTATTGCAGGAAAAACACTGACGCTTGAAGTGGGACGGTTCGCCGAACAGGCGTCTGCCGCGGTTCTGGCCAAATACGGCGATACCATGGTGTTGGCAACGGTGACGGCCGCAAGCCGCGAAACCACGCTTGATTATTTTCCGCTTTCCGTTGAATACGTAGAACGGCTGTATGCTGGAGGACGTATCAAGGGATCACGTTGGGTGAAACGTGAAGGCAGGCCGACTGACGACGCCGTGCTTGCAGGGCGCGTGATCGACCGGTCGATCCGGCCGTTGTTTCCAAAAGCATACAAACACGACGTGCAGGTTATTATCACGGTGCTTTCTGTCGATGGTGAAAACGATCCCGATGTATTAGGATTAGTTGCCACTTCGGCTGCTATCGCCATTTCCCCGATTCCGTGGAACGGGCCGATTGCCGGCGTGCGCGTGGGATATATCAAAGATGCCGCGTCGGACAAAGGCGCGTATCTTATCAATCCGACCATTCTGGAACAGGAAACAAGCGAATTTGATTTTGTGGTATCTTCCAGCCGCGACAAAGTCGTCATGCTTGAGGGAGGATTCTGTGAAACGCCGGAGGGTATTGTCGCAGGTGCGGTTCTTGAGGCAAAAAAAGTAAACGGCGAACTCATCGATCTCATCAATGACCTGGTGAAAGCCGTAGGCAAGCCCAAAATTACGGTTGCAGAAGTATCCGAAGCAGACGAACTCAAGAAAAAAATTGAAAAAGAGTACAAGAAAGAAATGGAAGCTGCGTTTGCCAAAAAAGCAGAAAAAGAATTCGGTGGCACGGAAGTCACGGAACTTGCCAAAGTCATATCCGAAGCCTATGGCACGGATTACAGCATAAAGGATATCGAAGGAGCGTTAGACGCACTCTTTAAGAAGCAGGTCAAAGAGAATGTATTGACCCACGGCAAGCGGTTTGACGGAAGAAAAATCGATGAGGTACGCCCAATAGAAATAGAAGTCGGTGTAC
>CAYSAP010000004.1:6563-15476 GCA_964429085.1 uncultured Gammaproteobacteria bacterium
ATGTTCAAACGCGGTCAAACACAGACGCTCACCGTCGCGACCCTCGGAACCCCAAGCCTCGAACAGCTCATCGAAAGTCCGATGGGAGAGGAATCCAAACGGTATATCCATCACTATAGTATGCCTCCGTATTCCGTCGGGGAAACCGGGAGAGTAGGAACGCCCAGCCGCCGGGAAATCGGTCACGGAGCGTTAGCAGAACGGGCACTTATGGCAGTTATTCCAAACGAAACGGAATTCCCGTATACGATACGGTTAGTTTCTGAGATCATGAGCAGCAACGGATCGACCTCTATGGCGTCTACCTGCGGCTCAACGTTGGCGCTTATGGATGCAGGTGTTCCGATCAAAGCGCCGGTAGCCGGTATTTCGGTAGGACTTATGTCTAACAAGGATACATTTGTGCTTCTTACAGACATATTGGGAATCGAGGATTTTTCCGGCGATATGGACTTTAAGGTTGCAGGAACCAAAAATGGTATCACCGCAATCCAATTGGACATCAAAATCGACGGACTTACGGATGAAATCGTCGAGGCTACGCTTGAGCGTGCGCGGGTAGCCCGCATGATGATTTTGGAAAAAATCACTGCAGTGATTGCTACCCCGCGACAGACGGTTTCCCAGTATGCACCCAAAGTTCGGGTCATCAAGATTCCGACGGAACGGATCGGTGAAGTCATCGGTCCCGGGGGTAAAGTAATCCGCAATATTATTGCCACGACAGGAGCTACCGTTGATGTTAACGATGACGGATCGGTATTTATTTCCGGTACGGATGCGGATAATGTGCAGAAGGCAGTCGAATGGGTCGAAGGACTTACTCATGATGTCGAAGCAGGCGAAGAGTTTGAAGGCGAAGTTAAACGGATTCTTCCGTTCGGCGCATTTGTGGAGATATTACCAGGCAAAGAGGGCATGGTGCATGTGTCACAAATGAGCGTGGATTTTGTTGATGATCCTGCAAAGATTGTTTCGATTGGCCAGGTCGTAAAGGTGCGGGTGATGGAAATTGATGAAATGCGCAGGATCAATCTCTCTATGCTTTTTGGCGCTGATGCGGAAAAGAAACCCGTTGAGCGCCGCGAATCTCGCGGAGGAGGCGGAGACCGCAGTGGAGGCGCGCGCCGGGGCGGATTTGACCGAGGACGAAGAAGGTTTTAAGTGATAGGATAGAATCATGTCCAGACTGCTCGATGAAGTAAGTGCCTTGCGCAAAAAACTCAAGGAAGTACGTGTTCCTCCGGAGATGGAAACCCGTGTGGTTGCCAATCTTGAGGAAATAGAACGATTGGAACATGATATTTCCGCCCGCGTCCACATAGAACAAATGCTCCGGTATATCGACTGGGTCATCAGCCTTCCGTGGAATGAACGAAGCACGGATCAATTGGATTTATCTAACGCTCGGAAGATTCTGGAAACACATCATTACGGATTGCAGCCGGTCAAGGAACGCATCTTGGAGTATTTGGCGGTCATTAAATTAAATCAGGACCGCTGGACCGCCGAATCGTCTGCTAGGGACAAGCGGGAAGAAGAGGCAAAATCAACCCACGCGATGTTGGCTAGACGTGCTCCTATTTTATGTCTGGTTGGGTTGGTCGGTACGGGTAAGACGACGCTTGCCAAGTCCATAGCCCAGGCCATGGGACGACGGTTTGTCCGTATTGCATTCGGAGGCATGTCCGACGCATTAGAGCTCCGTGGGCAGTCGAGAGTGAGGCCGGATGCAGAGATCGGACTCATTCTTAAGGGGCTCCGGTTTGCAGGAACCAAAAATCCGGTTATTCTGCTCGATGAAATAGACCGTGTGTCAGAACAGACGCGCGGAGATATTATGGGCGTATTGGTCGAGTTGTTGGATCCGGAACAAAATTCCGCATTCGTCGACCATTACCTGGATTATCCGTTTGATCTTTCGGAAGTATTGTTTATTGCAACGAGCAATAATACGACCAATATCGCAACCGCAGTGTTGGATCGTTTGGAGCCGATACAGATGCCATCGTATACGGATGAAGAAAAAATCCGGATTGCAAAAGATTACGTTATGCCGGCGCTCATGAGGGAATCGGGACTTACCGGTGAGAATTTGACGATTGATGAGGCCATGTGGGCAAAGCTCGTGCGGCCGCTTGGCTACGATGCCGGTATCCGCTCTATTGAGCGGACATTAAACAGCGTGTGCCGCAAGGTAGCGCTGTCTATCGTAGAAGGGAAAGCAACAACCTTCCGTATTACGGAAGATAATATCAAAAATTTTATAGAAGTTTACTAAAGAACAGTGATACTAATACATCCTCGAACAAGTAAATTCTACCTCGAAAGAGAGAGAAGAGTACTATGAAAAGAACGTATACACATCCTCCCCTGCATACCCGGCATGCCCAGCATGTTCAGCGCGCGGAGCCAAAACAAGTATTTGAAGGGAAATCGTTCGGGGGGGTCACCGGGAAAGATACGGTGCGCATTTTCCCCCTGGGAGGGGCAGGAAATGTCACCAAGAATATGTACCTATATGAATACAGGTACGACGGAAAGCTCCGGGACATCCTTATCGTGGATTGCGGCATTGGATTTCCCGATGAAGAAATGTTTGGTGTCGATCTGGTGATTCCTGATGTCCGGTATCTTATGGACAAGCGCGATAAAATACGGGCGATCGTATTTACTCACGGTCATGATGATCATATCGGAGGCCTCCCGTATATTTACCCCAAGTTGGGGAAAATACCGATGTATGCCCCAACATTGGCTGCGGCATTTGCCAATCTCAAGCTCAAGGAAACGCCGGTCCGCGAGCGCGTACAAGCGATGAGCTTTGACAAACATGTCGGAGCAGGACCGTTTCGGGTGTCATTTATTCGTCTCACCCATTCGGTGCCGGATACATCGCATCTGGTGATCGAAACGCCTATAGGTATTTTTTATCACGGGAGTGATTTCAAATTTGATCCGACCCCGCTTGATAATAAGCCGTCGGAATTGCATAAAATTAACGCCGTCGGAAAAAAAGGCGTGCTGTGCATGCTTTCCGACTGTTTAGGGAGCGAACGGCCGGGATTTACTCCGTCTGAGCAGATTATCGGAGAAACGATAGAAAAGGAATTGCGGTTAAGTCACGGCAAAGTGCTGTTTACTACCCAATCCAGTAATATTTCCCGTATACAGCTTGCGATAGAGCTCGCGCAACAGCACGGGCGCAAAATCGCCTTTTTGGGCAGAAGTATCGATAAAAACGTCGAGGAATCGGTGAAATTGGGGTACATGAAATTTCCGCGCGACGTCATCATTAATGACCGCGACCTTAAACGCTTGCCTGCAATTAAACAATTTCTTGTCGTGGCAGGCGCCCAAGGGCAGCCGACATCCAATCTTTTTCGTATCGCCAGCGACGCGCATAAAATGGTGCGGCTAACGGACGCCGATACTGTTATTATTTCCGCCGACCCGATACCGGGGAGAGAAAATGACGTCAATAAACTTATCGATCATATTTACCGGCACGGCGCCCGGGTTTCATACAGCGATATCATGGAGGATCTCCATGTGTCCGGACACGGAAGCAGCGGTGACATGATGCTGCTCCTTTCTGCAGTAGGACCCAAATACGTGTGGCCTATCGGCGGCACGTATAAACATCTCATGCAATACCGTAGGCTCGCTGCAGACTTGGGATACGACAAACGGGAAGTGTTGATTCCGGAAGATGGTGAAGTGATGGAATTTAGCCAGAATGGTCCTCCCCGGATAGTTGACCGCGTGTCGCTTGAAGATATTATGATTGACGGACTCGGCATTGGAGACGTAGGGAGCGTCGTGCTTAAGGATCGGCAGATAATTGCCCATGAGGGGATTGTGGTTGTTGTAGTACCCGTTGATAGAAGATCAGGCCGTATGACCTCTCCTCCCGAGATTATTACGCGCGGATTTGTCTACGCCAAGGGATCGCAGCAATTGTTGGGTAGGGCGTCCGCGGTGGCACAACATGCCCTCACGCTCAAAAAAGGGAGAATAACCGATTGGCAGTTGGTGAAAAAACGGATAGAGGAGTCGCTCAAGGGGTATTTGTTAAAGGAAACAGGAAGAACTCCTCTTATCGTTCCCGTGGTTCTGGAAGTATAGGGGTTGACACTTCCCCTATATTTACTATAGGATATTAGTAGAAAAGGGGAGAGGAAAGTATCGAATATATGGCATTCAAATTTAGGAAGTCCAAACGAAAATACCATAAACGCAAAGGGCTTGGGTTAAAGCTCAAAAAACAAACCGTCTATACGGTTGCCGCTATCTGGTTTTGGCTTTTTGCCGCAGCTATTTCTCTTTCGTTTTTTGGCGAGGGGGCCATGTTGTCGTCGCTGCGCACCAGTCTCACGGACCACTTCGGGTGGGTCATGTATATCATCCCCGTATTTTTGGTTTCGGTAAGCACGTTGTTTTTTAAGGTAAAGAGCGAGTTGGGCAATCAAAATGTTCCGATGGGATTGGGTATTATGATTTTTGCCGTGTTATCGCTTACCCGCACCGGAGATATCGGAGATTTGCTGTGGATGTTAACGAGCGATGCGATAACGCCTGAAGGCGCGACGTTGCTTTTCTTAGGGGTAATACTTATCGGGCTTATCGTAATGTTAAATGCGTCGCTTGACCGTTTTATCAATTTTCTTCTTATGGGGATACAGACTATTTTGGAATGGATCGCTTCTTTGGGAGAGCGGAATCAAAAAAAGGAGCTTGTGATTGGAGGACAGCAAAAAGAGGCGTTAAAAATCGGCACGACGGACGCTGACCGGCCGCTTCTTAAAATACCCGTGACTCCTCCTCCGATTCCTCCGAAATCCGGAACAGCGCCCCCTCCGAAAGAAAAAGATGCGGGCAGCGGCATTTCTATATCTCCCGCACTTAGCGCACAAAAGGAAATGAAGATGTGGGAATACCCTGATATAACGATGCTCTCTGACGGTCCGGGCGAGAAGGCGGATCGCGGCGATGTGCGCAAAAACGCGGATGTCATAGAAAAAACGCTGGATAGTTTCGGCGTACAGGCAGATGTTGTTGAGGTAAATCCGGGGCCGGCAGTGACCCAGTACGCTATCAAACTTTCGCTCGGGACCAAAGTGTCTAAGATTACCTCGCTTGCCAGTGATATGGCGTTGGCTCTTGCCGCACCTACCGGACAAGTCCGTATCGAGGCACCTATTCCTGGCAGGGATCTGGTCGGCATAGAAATCCCCAACCGGGGCTTAGAGTTTGTCACACTCAAACGCATGTTGCTTGCCGATGCCATGAAAAAAGCGAAGAGCAAGCTTTCGGTCACTCTGGGACTTGATGTATCGGGTAATCCGTTAGTCGGAGATATTGCGAAAATGCCGCACGTACTCGTTGCCGGAACGACGGGATCCGGTAAGTCCGTCCTGTTGAATTCATGGATCTGCAGCTTGTTATACCGCACAACGCCAACGGAGTGCCGTTTGATATTAGTCGACCCGAAGCGCGTGGAGTTAGTGGGCTATAACGGGGTGCCACATCTATTGACTCCGGTAATTGTGGAAACGGACAAAATATTATCGGCATTGCGGTGGGCCACCCAGGAGATGGAGCGCAGATACAAACAATTTGCAGAAGTAGGGGTCAGGAATATCGACGGGTTTAACGAGCTGTCAGGGTTCCAGGCACTTCCGTTTATCGTTATCATTATCGACGAATTAGCGGATCTTATGGCATATGCGCCGGTCGAGGTGGAAGATACTATCTGCCGTATCGCGCAAATGGCGCGGGCAACCGGCATACATTTAGTGGTCGCAACCCAACGTCCAAGCGTCGACGTCATCACGGGACTCATCAAGGCAAACATTCCGGCGCGCATCGCATTTAACGTGTCCTCTATGGTTGATTCGCGTGTCATCATCGATATGCCCGGTGCCGAAAAGCTATTGGGCAGAGGTGACATGTTATATGTACCTCCCGATCAGTCCAAGCCGATGCGTATTCAGGGAACATTCGTTTCGGATAAGGAAGTCGGCAAAGTTGTGGACTTCTTCAAGAACAGAGAGGTGGAGGTTCACTATACGGAAGAAGTGTTGAGTCAGCCTTCCACAGCGATGAAAAAAGGCGGAGTCGCAACGGGCAGCGACGGCCGTGATCCTCTTTTTGAAGATGCCCTGCGGCTCGTGTGCCAATATAACAAAGCATCAGCTTCGCTTCTGCAACGCCGTTTATCCGTGGGATACGCGAGAGCTGCACGCATACTGGATCAACTCGAAATGTCCGGCGTCATCGGCCAGGGGGAAGGATCCAAACCCCGCGACGTGCTGACAAAAAATCCAGATGATTTCCTTAATCAAGAAGCTGAATCCAAAGAAAGTTAGGTGCCCTCATGAAGACGGTAGGCAGCATGCTCCAGGAAGCGCGAACGATCAAGGGCTTGACGCCACTAGATGTGGAACGGGTGATAAAAATTCGGGAAAAATATATTATCGCCATCGAAGCAGACGACTTTTCCTCATTGCCGAGCCCATCGTACGCCAAAGGGTTTGTCCGTAATTACGCTGAGTATCTGGGGTTACCTACCGATGCGATGATGGCATTTTTCCGTCGTCAAATGACTGATGTGTCCAAAACAAGCTTGCTGCCTAAAGGAATTGCAGAGCCTCTGCGCCCCTCATGGTTTCACTTAACCCCGGGAAGATTTGTAGGCTTGCTGGTTAGCGTGCTTCTCATTATTTTTTTCCTGTATCTAGGACGCCAGTATTTCCGGATCGGTAAAGCGCCGCCGCTTACGCTATCGAGCCCCACACATCAGCAAATTGTTTCAAGCAGCCGTGTGGTTGTTGAAGGGAAGTCAGACAGGGATGCGACAGTCACGATCAATGGTATCTCCACAATCGTTCGTGATGACGGACGGTTTTATGAGCAGATTGCCGTGGAGCCCGGTGTCAACAAAATTACCATTACCGCTGCTAGCCGTTTCGGAAAAACGACGACGGTTGTGAGGGAAGTAGGGTATCAGCCCTAACGTAATGTAATTGACAGTCATCACGTTTTACGCCATACTAACTACTACTGCTCATGGATCCGGTTCAATTAACTATCATTGCCATTAGCTTCATCCTGACCCTGCTGCTTGTGCTTCTTGGCGTACAGGTGTGGTATATCTTCAAAGAAATCCGTACGTCCATCATAAAAATGAATACGATGCTGGATGATGCCAAAAAAGTAACCGGCACGGTTGGTGATTCCGTTGCAAGCATGTCCGGTATTGTGAGCGGCATCAAGGCCGCTTTGTCAGTTTTTAAAACGTTTCGGAAAAAGCCTGACGAGGAAGCGGTGGCGTAATATGTCAGATAATAATGCACATGACGGGAAATTCTTGTTCGGATTCTTCATCGGCGGTCTGATCGGCGCGCTGGTGATATTTTTCTTAGGCACCAAAGAAGGGAAAAAGACCGGCAAACTGCTCGAAAGCAAAGGGCGCGATGTGCTGGATGAATTGGAAGAACGGCTGGATGAATTACAGTCGAAAGGCAAGGAGTTAGTGCATCAGGGCGAAGCGATGAAAGAAAAAGTGCTGGAATCCCTTGGTGACAAAAAGGATGAAGTGACGGAAGCCGCTGCAGAAAAAATCGATATCGCATTGGCTCACATCCAGGAAATGCAGCAAAAGGGCGCGGAAACAACAGCGACGCTGCGTAAACAATTCAAAAATCTCCCCAAAAAGAAATAACTCCTATTTCCGTTTATATATCATCTGTTCGTTTGTCTGATACGTGATTTCGTACCGCGGATCTTTACGAAGCGAAGCGAGGAGTACGTCGATTTTTGCCCCGAAAAAGTTATTGAAGTTTTGCCCTGCCCGCACATCCAGCACAAAGTACTCCGGCATGTAGTCATCATAGACATCGCGGAGTAAGTAGACCTGATGTGTGTGGATCATGTGCGGAGCAATATTATTTTGCGTCATAACGGTTGTCCCTTTGGGAACGTTGGCAACGAGATCATCAAGAAACGCGAAGTTTTTCGTATGGGCATAAAACGCGGGATTGTAGGCAAGCCCCAACGGGCCATGCAGTTTGAATTGGTGTAGATAGAGGGAAAGAATGATAAGCACAATTGACGTAAAGGTTATATATTTTTTGTATTTTTGAAGTGCCATAATCGAGGAAAACGCCATGATGACGGCTAGCTGTGCACTATAATGGAGTCCTAGCCCCCATCGCAGGGTAAATTCTTTTTGCATGAATCGTGCTGCGATATCCTGCACGATAAGGAGCCACGCGGGCGGGTACAGAAGCGGAAGGAATCCGAAACTTATCAAGCTCATGAGGAGTGTTTTCCGTTTTACCGGATCGTCAAAAAACGACCAGGTAATGGTCGGTGTATAGAAATATGGTTCACCGAAAAAATACGGGATAATAACCTGTGTGGTAAGTGCCCCCCAGAGTATTGACAGAATTCCTACTTGTATTGCTGTTTTGAGCCAATCCTTATTTACAAAATATATAAGCATTGCGATACCGACACCCAAAAGCGCTGCACTTTCCTTAAATCCCAGCGTAATAAGAAAATTGATCCAGAATACTGCTTTTCTTTTTGTGACAATCGCATAGAAGCAAAGCATCAATGGGAGCATCATAAACGTGACTTCATGGATATCTGCTATCAATGCGTTTTGTGTTCCGACAAACAGCAAATACGCGCTAACTACCGCAAGTGCGCCGGGGCCATTTTTGAGCATACGTTTCCCCAGGAAATACAGCACGAGCGCGCTTATACCAACTGCTATTGCCTGAGCAATCAATAGCGCCTCGGGCCGGTCCGTCAACCAATATATGGGGGATAAAAGAAACATGCTTGGGCTGAAATGGTCGGCAAATATTATTTTGCCTCCTATGACGAAATGGTCAACAATCG
>CAYSAP010000004.1:15486-26429 GCA_964429085.1 uncultured Gammaproteobacteria bacterium
CGTTCCAGATGGCAGAATCAAAAATACCGAAGTCGTAGTAAAACACTTCATATTGCCAGAAGCGATGGAGCGAAACCAATGCGGCGGCAAGAGTGTAGAGGAAAATAAAGAAAAAAGCTATGCGATCGATTATTGATTTTGGCACAGCGGGAATCATCATGCGGGATACGATGCCAATACAGTTTGCACTTTTTCCATTTGTTCTTTCGTACCGATAGCAATGCGGACGTATGACGCATCCAGCCCTATATTGCTGTTTCCGTTTCCGTGGCTTACGACAATATCATGCTTTGATAAATGCGCGACCAGCGTAGTTGCTTCCTGTGGTGAGGCGAATCTGATGACGACGGCATTGATGTATGAGGGTAGCACAGAAAATTTTTTCTTCCTGAGAAAAGCGAGAAATTCATCCCGCCGTTTGTTTATATCTTTTCGTATATCGGCAAAATACTCCTCATGGTCGAGTGCCGAGATAGCTGCCCCGACTGAGAGATACGATATGTTTGCCCAGGTGGTGAAGTTCTTCACTTTTTCCAAAACCCGCGGGTGCGCGATAACGTACCCGATGCGGTTGCCAGCCATGCCATAATCTTTGGAAAAACTGCGAAACACCACCATATGTGGATATTTGATTACCTGATCGTCAACCGTTAAGGCGCCGAACGCCCCATACGCTTCATCGATGGCAACGATGGCGTGCGTGTTCATCCGCACAAGTTCCATGACTTTATTTTTTGGGGTAAATCCTGAAGGGTTATTTGGATTAGCAAGGTAAATAAGTGTGGCATCCTCATATTTTTTTATAGGAATAGTAAATTTATTGTGAGTATCAATACTGAATACCCTGGTTAAGGTTTTGCCGAAAAGCTCGACGTCTGCATAGACGACGTATGTGGGTGTAAATGTATACGTATGCTGCCCGTAAGCATGTGCGAACATCTGGATTGCTTCATCTATTCCGGCAGTGAGGAAAATCATTTCTTTCGGGAGATGGTATTTGTTTGCGATCCTCTCGATGAGAACCGAGGGTTGCGGGCGATAAATATTCGCGCCGGCCGAATATTCCAGTAAGCTATCGTAGATAAACCTTGGTAAGGGAGTTTTGATCGTTGTGTATTGTAAGTTGATTTGGTTCATAAATCCCTCTGTTACTATGAGTTATCTCCCTTGAGGATAACTACGGTTGACGAAGTGATAATCAACATTCCACCGATAACGGTGTTAACTGAGGGGACTTCGGTGAAAAATAGGAATGCGAACGTTGTTGCAAATATGAGTTCCGATAAGAGAAGTAAGCTGCCAAGGCTGGATTTAACATACTGAAACCCTTTGCTCATAAAAAGCCAGGCCAAGAAGTTATCGATACCAAATAAAATCGTTACGAGCCAAGTGCTGGAAGATAGATTGGTTATTCCTTTCGTGCTCGTATAGAATGAATTCTCAAATATGAGAGAGAGTACCCCGAGTACTAACACACCGACAAACGTGCTGAGTAATAAGAGGAACTGGGAGGTATATTTTGGCAATTTCTTCCTTCCAATAAGATAAAATGATTGACCAACAGCAGACAGTACGGCAAAGAAGCCGCCGATTCGCCACGTGGCGACCGAATTTGGACGAAAAAGCAAGAGCAACGCAAGGAACGTGAGGAAAAAAGCAATAATGTTAAAGGTATTCAATTTTTCTTTGAGAATGAAATACCCTAAGATCGGTGTGATGATAGCAAAGCAATAGAAGATAAAAAGCGCATTGCCTATCTCCGTATACAATATGCTGTATGTGACAAAGAGATTCGTCAACGCGTACCCAAATACAGCAAGGAGGATAAGAAAAACAATGTCACGTCTCTGTAGGACAATTTTTGACTTTGTAAATTTGAAATAAGCAAAAGCGGAAACAAACGCAACGATGTAGCGCAAGAATACCTGGGACATCGGAGGTACGTTTTCGGCTCCAAGGAAGCGAATGAGCACCGGCATGATGCTATAGAGTAATGCCGATACCAGTAGAAAGATGATGCCTTTGGAATAAGTCCCCGATTTTTGAACCATCTAACCGTGATTTTATCACAAATACATTGATATTTGAGGAATTTGCGTGATTCCGAATTCCTCTGTAAAATGGCCGGCTCCTTTAATGAGAATAAATTTTGCGTGTAATCGTTTGCTCATCTCTTCGACGGTGAAAGCGGTCATATACGGATCATTATCGGAAGTCAGGCAGTACATTTCATGTACGTTCTTGTTAATCATTGAGTGTTGTAATGCATTTGGCCAAAACAATGCGTGTTGAGGGTACAGATCATTAAAATCCCAACCGGCAACAAGAAACATTTTCTTAAACGCGTACTTCTCCGCCAACCGTAATGCAAGGACACTTCCTAGACTATGTCCGAATACAATCATATGTTCATCAAGAGGAATATGTTTTTCGATATACGCCATCTGTTCTGCTAATACTGGTGTATTAGTATTCATCGTCGGGATTTCCGGCAGATATACGGTATACCCGCGGGATTCTAATTCTGCTTTGAGCCACGGATACCAATGTTTGTCGGGCCCATTGAGCCAGGCGTGGAGAATGAGTGCTGTCTTTTTCATAATCAGGAGAGTTCTTTCGCCATCCATGCAAGGTATTTTTGGGTGACGTGAGATAAAGGGACTGCAATAATTTCCGGATTTTCGTATGAATGCGCGCGGATCACTTCTTTTTCCAGTACTGCCCATTTCGCATCAAGGGTTTTTACCAAGAGAATAGTTTCTTTGGCATAATCCAGCCTGTTTTTTCCTGGCGGCCAGAGAAAAATAGAGTCAGCGGCATCGACTATCTGGACGCAGGCGGCGAGTTTCTTTTTGAGGATCTGTTCGCCGATCCGTTCGGCTTGGTTTTTGTCAGCGCAGGAAATCATAACAAGGAGTGCTGTGCTCATATGTTTATAGTTACCTCCCCACAAATCCTAACGCGATAATGCCAGTGAGTGCAAGGAGGATGCCGATAATCTGGCGCACGGACAGTTTTTCGCGGAATACAAAATAGGCCAGGATTACGGAGAGCGTGGGATACGCTCCTGCTATGGGAGCGACAACTGCCGTAAGCCCCTGGTCCAGCGCCACGTTAAAAGAAAAGTCGCCGACTCTGAGAAAAAGAGCGGTTAAGAGTACGGGTACGAGGGCTTTTTTCCATGAAACCCCGGGGTCCTGTTTCTTTTTCCATATATGGAACCACAAGAGTATAGGAATCCAAACGGTTACAGCATAAATCGGCCAGAACCATCCGATGACAGCAATAACCGGTTTGACGAGCGTAAAGAATATTCCGATGCAAACAAGCCCGAGGATGGCTAGTAACACTCCTTTTTTGTGCGCATCGGTTTGTTTTTCTCTGACAGGAATGTAAGTGCATAGGAAAATACCGGTAAAAATAAGAGCAATATTCATCCACTGCAAAAGCGTAACAGGTTCATGAAAGAACAGGACGGATAGCACGACAATAAGGGCGGAGTACGATGAAAAAATAGTAAGCGCCAGCGGAGCATTAATGAGGCGCAGCGACGTATTGAGTGCGATGTTTCCCGCTACTTGCAGACCGCCTAACGCAATGATGCCGCAAAATAACAGGGGGGTCAGACGGGATAATTCGTGTAGATGTAACGGTACCAGGGGTAAAAAGAGTATTGCGCTGATGCCAAGCACCCTGAGAAGGGCCCGCTCTGCACCTAAACTGCGGGCAGTTACGGCGTTATATACGTCGCCAATTCCCCAAGTGAAATAGGTAATGAGCGCAAAGAAAAGAGGGGTCATGCTGCTTAATATAACTTATTGAGATTCGCAAATGTTCTCAACCCGTCCCATCCCCGGTCAAGCCACGTTTGGGTTTGCTTGCTCATGTCGTGGTCTTTGCGCATGCGGTAGGACATACCGATGACATACGTTGCGCATTGTGCCCGGATGAGGGTGGGGAGTGCGGCGAGTTCTGGGAATGTTAACGGAATCGATTGCTGATACGCTTCGAGTATACGTTGGATGAGGTTGTTTCGTTTCTCTTCGGTAAGGTATGCCGAAAAATTGGCGATGAATGTTGCAATATCCAGAACAGATGCATTGTAGTCCATGCACCCTAAGTCGAGTAAACACAATGTCCCTTCGGCATTTTTGAGAACATTTTCTTTTTCCACACTGCCGTGGATTATACTATGACGAAATGAGCTGATTTTGAGTTTGTGAAGTTTGGCAATAACCGGTTTGATCAATGCAATTTCGTCTGCAAACAATGCGTCGCTTTTCTTTTCATACTCCGCTTCCAGGTTCATGATTGCGAGTGTGTCATAGTACCGGCCGATTGTTTTTGGCGATTTGTGTATTATTGCTACTGCCTGCGTGATGACGACGATATCGGCATCCGTGACCGGTGTTTGCGTAAGGGGTTTGCCGGCGAAGAAGTCAAAGACCGCAAGAAACGCCGGTTGTGTACCACCCGGAATTTCCAGTACGTGCGATCCGTCTTTTATTGCTTTGGGATTAGGAAGGAGAGATCCGAGTTTATGAAAACGGGAGTACCCCCACATAACGTCATCAATGCGGTGTTTTGTTTTCTCCCGAGAAAATATTTTTACCACAAATCGGCCGCTTGTAGTGCGTAGGTCAATATTACATTCCTGATATCCAGCGGGAATTACAGAAAACGCCTGGACTTCTCCGAGTTGGAATTCCGATGCTGCTTTTTTGATGACCTCATCCGGCGAGAGAGCGATGTCGATGCGATGTAATGGATCGATCATGATTTTTTGGTATTGGTGAATGTATGCTGTCGGGGTTTCCATTTCGGTGTGCACACAATAAATATTGCCATGTGTCCGTCCCAATAATACTTTTCTTTTGGCTGGAGGAGGATGCAGTCTCCCAGCTCGATTGCAGTTTTTTTCCGGCTGGTTCCGATGTACCCGTTGCCGCTCAGTACCAAAGCTAATTCATGGCAGGTGGTATTTATCGCATACCCCTTTTCAGGGTAGCGGCCGTAGACAATGGCAGTGGCACCGCTGATTGACGTTTCCTGCATGATATACTCTTCGACCGATGTTGTCGGGGATGCGTCAAGGCGCCGGGTCTTTTTTTGTTTGACGATCTGCATGTAGCCGATATTGTACCTCGCGCGTCACCGTTTGTCGAAGAATCCATGAAGAAGGAGGGCTACGATGATCGTTAATCCACTCATAATTACCATCATAGTTAGCTGTGCAACCTTTTCGCCGGACCACCAACTTTTTGCCGGGGTCGGGGTGGGTGTGAGTGTGGTGATTGCAGGAGTTGGCGACGGTGTGACGGTCGGCACAGAGCCGGTGAATATGATAAGGCCGTCGCCCTCTCCCGCCTGAGCGGTTTTGGTCGGTGTCGGAGTCCGTCTGGGTGTCGGGGTGAGTGTATTATCCGTTACCACAACCGTATATTTGCAGTAATCAGGGTAGTTGGAAAAAGCCTGGTTGTTGTCCCTAACCCGACATGTAACGTTGTATGTTCCTGCATTGGTATAGGTATATGATGTCGTGACGGAGCCGAACGTGCCCGCCGGTTTTTCGACAAGGCGTTTTTCGCTCCCGCCGAAACCGAATTCCGCTGCCGTGATATCGTTATCAGCATCATATCCCGCGCATGTGAAATTGACGGTAAGAGGTTTGCTACCGGCTCCCGGACTCACAGATAATCCGCTGCATCGGGGAGGGCTGTTGGTAGGCGTTGGTGTGAGCGTCGGAGTCGGCGACGGTGTGACGGTGGGAGTTGTAGAAAGATCAGCTCTGCTTCGTATATCCGTATTTTGTGAGCCGATAGCCCAAAGAATGATAGGCAGGGCGAAAAAAATGATGAGAATTATATAGAGGATCAGCAGTCGCTTCATAAATAATGAGACCAAAAAATAGTATATACCCTGGCACGGCAAATTGCAGTGGGAAGTATTACAAAACCTGACCCATGATATAATCTCTACATGAAATCGAGTGACGTCAGAAAGAAATATATAGAGTATTACGTGGCGCGGGGTCACTGTGAGATACCCTCTGCTCCGATTTTGCCAATCAATGATCCGTCAACACTTTTTACGAGTTCGGGTATGCAGCCGCTCGTGCTATATTTGCTCGGCGAACATCATCCTGCAGGGGTGCGTCTCGTCGACAGTCAAAAGTCATTCAGGTCTCAGGACATTGAAGAGGTGGGAGACAACCGCCACACGACATTTTTTGAAATGCTCGGAAACTGGAGTTTGGGAGACTATTTCAAAAAAGAGCAGTTGCCGTGGATATTTGAGTTTTTGACTGGCAAGCTTGGGCTGGATCCCAAACGACTGTATGTCAGTGTATTTGAGGGGAACGATTCTGTTCCTAAAGATTCAGAATCTCTCGAAATATGGAAACAGTTATTTAAAGGCGTGGGGATTGATGCCGAAATCGGGGAGCGAATTTTTACCTATCCCGCGAGCAAAAATTGGTGGAGCAGGTCGGGCGAACCGGAAAACATGCCGCCAGGTGAACCAGGGGGGCCGGATAGTGAAGTCTTTTTTGATTTCGGCCCTTCGACGAGCTCAGGGCAAGCGCGTCACGATTCGCGTTTTGGGGAGGTTTGTCATCCGAATTGCGATTGTGGCAGATTCATGGAAATCGCCAATTCCGTTTTTATGCAATACCAGAAAATGGAAGACGGTTCGCTTCGCGAGTTATCGCAAAAAAATGTAGATTTCGGCGGAGGGCTGGAGCGCATGACGGCAGCAACCCTAGATAATCCCGATGTATTCCGGACAGATTTGTTTGCCCCGATAGTCAGCCGGATAGAAGCGTTTGCCGGTATAACCTATGGAAAAGACGTGCGTGAGACACAAGCCGTACGTGTGATTGCCGATCACCTCAAAGCTGCAACATTTATGATCAACGAGGGATTGTTCCCCGGTAATAAACAACAGGGATATGTGTTGCGCCGGTTGATCCGCAGATCGGTTGTGAAAATGCATCAGTTGGGAGGATCGGGATCCAAGTCGGATCTGGGGTTTGCCGTATACCGGCAAGTAGGTGAGATCTATAACGGCGTGTATTTCCAGTCCGAAAGCCCTGAGTTTGTGGAAAAAGGCGGGATATTGAGAGAAGAGATTGCCCGTTTTGAGAAGGTGCTGAAAGTCGGTATGGTGCAGCTTACCAAACACGACAGGATAACGGGCACCGTTGCCTTTGATTTGCTGCAAAGTTACGGGTTTCCGTGGGAACTTACGTATGAGTTGGCGCTCGAAAAAGGCCAGCAGATCGACCGGGATGAATTTCAGAAAGAATTCCGCAAACACCAGGAACTCTCAAGAACTGCTGCAGCAGGTATGTTTAAGGGAGGACTCGCTGATCATAGTGAGGCGACGACGAAGCTGCATACCGCGCACCATCTGCTGCTTGCCGGTTTGCAGAAACTTATAGATCCTGCTATTAAGCAACGGGGGAGCAATATCACAGCCGATCGGTTGCGGATTGATGTGAGTTTCCCGAGAAAGTTTACCCCTGAAGAGCTGAAAAAAGTAGAAGACATGGTGAATACAAAAATTCAGGAAAACTGCGCTGTTACACGGGTGGAAATGCTGCGGGAAGCAGCGGAAAAAATAGGCGCACAGATGGAATTCGGCACCAAATATCCGGACCGCGTCAGCGTGTATTTCGTAGGACTCCGGCAGTTGGTTAATCCGGAGCATGCGGCAAACCAGGATTATTTTTCCGTAGAATTCTGCGGCGGGCCTCATGTCAGCTTTACAGGTGCCTTGGGTCACTTTACAATACTAAAAGAGGAAGCAAGTGGCTCTGGGGTACGAAGAATTTACGCCAAGCTGACTTGAACAATACCTGAATGAAATTTCCACACGTACTTGCAGATTTACTGCCGAAAAAGGAAGAGGCGAAGGATTACTATTTTTCGCTGTACCTGGATATGGATGCAGCAGCCGTCGCCACATGGCACGTGGACCCTGCGGGTACTCCACGTGTTACCAGTTTCGCTCATGCGGTAGTGGCCGATGATACGTGGGAATCCCGCACGCAGGTCGTCGATAGGTTACTATCAGCGGCTGAGGATAAGGTAGGGGTGGCCAAAGCGATTTCCAAGACGGTGTTTGGTATGCCGGGTGTGTACCTGACTCCTGAGGGGAATATCCTAGATACAATCCGGCTGCAACTCAAAAAACTCACGCACATGCTGGAACTTACTCCGGTCGGATTTGTACCGCTCTCGCAGGCTATCGCATTTTCTCTCAAAAAAGACGAGGGAGTTCCGCCGAGCGTGATATTACTGGCTGTTTCCGGTAGACGTGCGGTCGTCACCTTATTTCGCGTAGGCAATCTCACCCATGAGGATGCACTGGATATTGATGAGGATCCCGCAGCAGCACTTGAGACGATACTTAAGTCGCATCAGGACGGAGATGTGCTTCCCTCACGTATTCTGCTATACGGCGGCAATACATCCGCACTGGAAGAAATCCGGTCAAAGTTATTGAAGCATCCATGGCCGACCCGGACAAATTTTTTGCATTTTCCCAAAATAGAAATTATTTCCGTCGAAACGTTACTCACCGCAATTTCTCTTGCCGGAGCATCTGAGTTGTCACAGGAAATCGGTGAGAGTCCGGACATGGCCGGAGAGAGTGTATCGACTGTGGTCGCGCAGCCGTCTGCCGTCAGTGATAAACTCACGCCTGACACAGAGGAACTGGCCGCAGATGATGATGGTGATGACAAAGAAGAAGAACTCTCTAATGTTAAGGTGGTCAGTCCGGAGGCATTGGGGTTCCGGCAGGAGGATGTGTTAGAAAAACAAATGCCCCCGGTCAAAGCCGCAACTGAAGTAGTATCAGCCGGTAAAAAACTTCCGATTTCTTTCCCGGTGAAGTTGACTATGCCGCGTATTTCGTTTGCCGGACTTGGAACGATCAAAGGATGGTTTACGAAATTTCCGAAGCTGCACGGCGGGGTGGCACCGCTCATTATCGGGGTGGTACTTCTCATCACTGTGGGTATTGGATTGTATTATGCGTTGCCGCGGGCAACAGTGACGGTGCTGGTTGCGAGCCAGTCTGTCGACGAGTCCACATCCGTGTCCGTCGATCCGGCGGCAACAGTAGCAGACGCGTCAACAAAAATTATCCCGGGTAAGGTGGTTGAGCAGTCGGTTAACGGAGAAAAAACCATTGCCGTGACCGGCAAAAAAAATGTCGGAGACCCGGCCAAAGGAACTGTTACGATTTATAACAAGGTAACGAGTGGCAAAACATTCCCCAAAGGTACGGTGCTCACGACCAACACGATCGCATTTACCATGGATACTGACGTGAGTGTCGCATCAGCAAGTGAAAGCATAGGATCTATTACCTTCGGAAAAGCGACTGCCAATGTGACGGCGCGCGACATAGGACCCAACGGCAATGTGACCGGGAGCAGTGAGTTTACATTCGCGGGTTTAAGCAGTAATCAGGTTTCTGCGAGGAACGAGGCCGCATTTATGGGAGGCAATAGCAAACAGGTAACCGTCGTATCGCGTGCGGATCAGGATGCCCTCGTGAAGGCATTGACCACGGATTTGGTTAGCCAGGCGAAGCAACAGTTGTTGACCGTCGCAGGCGGGGAGCGGCTTATCGATGCGACGGTAAAAACCGAAGTTGCCGATAAAGTTTTTGATGCGGAACTTGACCAGGAAGTGAAAGAGCTGCACGGCAAAGTAACGGTAAAAGTCACCGGTATCAGTATTTCCGACAGCGATATTAAGGCAGCGCTTTCCGCACTGGTTGAAGCGAAAGTGCCAGCCGGGTATACATTGGCTCCTGAGCAGACGAGTGTCACCACCAGTAACGTGACGGTGAAAAAAGACGGCAAGATCACGCTGACCGCCAAGCTCGCCGCTGTGGCGTTGCCTCAGATTAATCAAGCCGGATTACAACGCGCGCTGGCGGGCAAAGACGTCAATACTGCTTTGGGAATTCTCAAAGAAACCAGAGGGGTCGGCGGCGCGGAATTCCGTTTCGCTTTCTCTCCGACCAAATCCCGTTTGCCCCTAAACAGTAACAACATCACCATCACGGTCATGGTACAGTAATGCTTCGACAAGCGTAAGATAAGTCTGGTACTCTATATCTATGGCAATGTACCGTTATGTCAAAGCAGTGCCTCGTAAACCGGTTCCCCGGCCGGTGATCGTGTCGTATGTCCTGATGTCGATGGGATTTGTCATCATACTCTGGACGCTGTGGCCGATCGTATCATTTTTCTTCACTGACCAGATAGTGCTAGCCAAAACCGTGAGTCCCATCGCCGATCTCTCGGGTCTTAACACCGGTAGCCCGATACCATATGCAACCGGCGAAAAAAATACGACTGATCCTAATACCTGGTTTCCTACGTCGCCGCAGAAAAAAGTATCTGCGCCGGTCAATAGTTACACGCTGAGTATTCCTTCACTGGGGATTACTGATGCGAGCGTCATTATTGCCGGCGATGATTTGAGCAAAAGCCTCATTCATTATGGCGGTACCAGCTTGCCGGGCGAGTATGGTAATACCGTGATATTCGGTCACTCCACGCTGCCGCAGTTTTTTCGCGGGATCAAAGATTATAAAACCATATTCGCGACGCTCCCGACGATAAAAATCGGCGCAAAGATAGACATGACATACGACGGGGTAAGCTATAGGTATGTCGTGATCGACAAGGTTGTCGTAGAACCCACAGATTTATCTCCGCTCGAACAGCGGTTTGATGATTCCTACGTTACGTTGGTCACCTGCGTGCCGCCGGGCACATATCTTTACCGGTTAAACGTAAAAGCAAAATTAGTGAGGATATAACGTATGTCTCCAAATTCACAACAAAAAGCCATCGATGCGATCAAAAAAAAACTTGTCGGCAAACGGCTCAATTACGATGAGATTTATTCCATCAT
>CAYSAP010000004.1:26445-35956 GCA_964429085.1 uncultured Gammaproteobacteria bacterium
GGGTTTTCCGACGGAGAGCTGTATTCGCTGACCAAGGCGATGGTGGCGACCGGTCCGCGACTCAAATTTCCCGGTATCGTTGCAGACAAACATTCTGCGGGTGGGGTAGCTGGCACCCGGACGACGATGATCGTCGTGCCGATTATCGCCGCTGCGGGATATACGATCCCCAAAACGTCGACACGCGCCATTACGTCGCCGGCGGGAACGGCAGATACCATGGAGGTGGTGGCCCCGGTCACGTTTACGACGACACAGATCACAAAAATCGTGGAAAAAGTCGGCGGGTGTATTGTGTGGGGAGGCCACGTGGGACTCGCTCCTGCCGACGATATTTTAATCCAGGTCGAGCGACCGCTGGCGTTTGAATCCTATGACAAGATTATCGTTTCCGTGATGGCAAAAAAAATTGCCTCCGGTGCAAACCACCTGGTGCTGGATTTGCCGGTAGGACCTACGATGAAAATCCAGCATTTCAAAGACGCGGAGATCATGTCGAGAAAATTTATGATGCTGGGTAAGCGGTTTAATATGAAGATTATTGTCGACATCAATGAGACGCGTCAGAATGCGGGTCGCGGCATAGGGCCGGTTCTTGAAGCCCGCGATGTGTTTGAGGTACTGGAACAAACCCCTGAGCGGCCGCTTGCCCTGGAGGCAAAGGCGCTACGTCTGGCCGGCAAGCTGTTGTCCATTTGTTTTGCCGATACGCCCGGAAAAAAATATCTGGACGGGGAGGAAGCCGCCTAAGAATTACTTGTGTCCGGTAAGGCGCTTACCAAGATGCGTGAGATTATCAAGGCGCAGGGAGGACACCCCGATGTGGTCAGCAGCAAACTAACTCCGGGTCATGAGAAGTATGAACTCAAAGCGGGTAAACGAGGGATGATTTCCGGCATGAATAATCAGCAGATTACCGTGATATGCCGGATTTTGGGATGCCCGACAGACAAGAAAGCCGGGATGTATTTGAACCGAAAACTTGAAGAGCGGGTGGATAAAGGTGATATACTAGCTACGATTTACAGTTCTGACAAATGGCGGCTCAAAGAAGCGGCGGAAACACTAAAAACGATGCCCGTATACGCTATCGAATAAACGAATATGTTCAAAAACCTTTTAGGACCGGTACAGGCATGGTTGCTCTCGCAGGGTAAATGCGTGGGGTGCGGCAAGCTGCTTCCTACAAAAGAAGGCAGCGGTATGCAGCGTGTGGATTGTGCATGCGGACGTATATATATGTATGACCCCGCGGCGAAAAAATATCACCGGGCGCTTCTCCATGAAATCAAGTAATACTGTTACCATGAGAGTCATGGTGTTTTTTCTGGTTGTACTTCTTACCATGGGAGGTGTATTAGCCTGGTGGTTTGACAGTACGCGCGCAGTGGACATTGAGGATACGACACCCGTGACGTTCCGCGTGAACGCGGGAGACGGCGTGCGTATCATTGCCGCAAATTTATCTGAGGATAATCTGATCCGGAGTTCGACTGCATTTTTTGTACTGGTGAAACTCATCGGGATAGAACGGAATTTGCAGGCGGGAGAATTCCGTCTCAACCGCACGATGGATGCGCGGTCGCTTGCCCGCGAACTGACACACGGATTTGAGGATATATGGGTAACGACATTGGAGGGTTGGCGAAACGAAGAGATAGCCACCGCGCTTGCGAAAAATCTGGATCTTCCGGAAAGCGAATTTTTTCGTGCAGCCAAGATGGGATATATGTTTCCAGACACGTATCTCATCCCGCGGGATGCGACGGCAGGCGCGATCATTGCGATATTTACGGGCGCGTTTGACAAAAAAGTAACCGCCGATATGCGTGCGGATATCAGAACTTCCGGTATGACGCTGGAGCGTGTGGTGATACTTGCCTCCATCGTCGAGCGCGAAGGGCGTACCGACGAAGACAGGCCGGTTATCGCGGGCGTACTCCTCAATCGCATCAAGGCAGGGTGGCCGCTGCAGGCTGATGCGACACTCCAGTATGCATTGGGATACCAATCACAGGAAAAGACGTGGTGGAAAAAAGAGCTGACCGACGCGGATAAAAAAGTGAACTCGCCGTATAACACGTATGCGAATCCGGGGCTGCCGCCGGGGCCCATCAGTAATCCCGGGATAGCCTCCATACGCGCGGTGATCTATCCCAAGACGACGGACTATATGTTTTACCTCCATGATCCGACGGGGGCAGTGCATTATGCCAAAACGGTGGAAGAGCATAACGCCAATGTCGCCCGATATCTGCGTGTTAAATGAAATTATTCAGGTTGTTGTCGGTTGCTATCACAATCCTTGCGTTTACACACGCAATTCCGGTTCGTGCAGTTTCACCGTTTGACGGTACGGAACACATCGATCTCTATAGCACTTCCATTACGATCAACACGGACGGATCCATGCATGCGGAAGAACGCATCGCGTATGACTTCAGTGATACCCAGCGGCACGGAATTTACCGGGATTTGCCGTTTATAAGAACCAATGATGCAGGAAAACAATTTAGTATTGATTTTTCTGACTTCCGGGTGCAGTCGGAAAAAGGCGAGGTCTACACATTCACCGAGAGCCGCAGTAGCGATGCGATCCGTCTGAAAATCGGGGATGCAAACCGTACGATTATCGGCAAACATACGTATGACATCGGTTACACAGCACGCGGCGCACTGACCTATTTCCCGGCGCATGATGAGTTGTATTGGAATGCGGTGGGAGCGACGTGGCAGGTACCGGTTGCTAAAGCGACTGTTACCGTGGGTCTTCCTAACGGGGTGTCGCAAGGCGATTTATTTGTTACGTGTTTTACCGGACCTAGCGGAAGCACAGCACAGGACTGTGTTACAACAATAACCAGTGACCGCACGGTGCTCGTCGAGACGACCAAACCGCTCGATAGTTATGAAGGGCTCGCTGTGGTGGTCGGATTCCCGAAAGGCATAGTTGCCGTGCTGGAGCCGCGGGAACAGGTGCCGTTTTTTGACACGCTGACGGGCAAAATTGTATTAGTTCTCCTCGGTGTCGGTGCCATACTTTGGTATATCGTGGCTCCCATTGCGGTTATCCGGCGGTGGTGGACGACCGGCCGTGATCCCAAGCCGGGTATGGGAGAGGCCAAGGCATGGTTCAGTCCGCCGAAAAATCTGCATCACCGGCCGCTGACCCCTGCAGAAACCGGTACGCTCGTCGATGAGCGTGCGGATTTGCGGGATATTTATGCATCGATAGTTGATCTGGCCCGCCGCGGATACCTCAAGATTATCGAAACCAAAAAGAATGTCTTTGATTTGGAAAAACATAAGGATTGGAAAGGGGATACGGACGTGTTGCCGTTTGAGCGCGAGCTGCTGGACGGAATATTTAAAACCGGCGACCGGGTGAGTATCAAGGCAATTGATCTCACTAAGACGCTGGAAAAAGTGAAGAGCATGCTGTATGAAGGACTGGTTACGGACAAGTTTTTCCCCGGTAATCCCAATACGCTGCGGGGGTGGTATATCGCACTTGCCGCCATCTCATTTATTTTTGTAAACCCGGTATTATTCCTCGTTTCCCTGGTGTTTGGCCAGAGCATGCCGAGGAAAACATTGTTCGGGGCGGAAGCGGCTGCGGTAGCCCGCGCGCTCAAAAATTTCCTCACCAGTCAGGATAAGCAGCTGGCATTCCAGGCCAGGAACCAAATGATGTTTGAAAAGTTGTTGCCGTTTGCCGTGGCGTTCGGCGTTGAAGAAATTTGGGCGGGAAGGTTTAAAACACTAGGCATCAAAAATCCGGACTGGTACGTGTCCTCAACCGGAGGCAGGTTTAACAGCGTCGTATTTGCTCATAGTCTGGGTGCAGGCATGAGCAGTTCATTTGCCGCATCGATTGCCGCACATTCGTCTACCGGCCATTCGTCGGGTTTTTCCGGCGGGTTTTCCGGCGGCGGGGGCGGAGGAGGCGGTGGCGGGAGCTGGTAATACGGGGTTAGAGTGGGAGGGAGCGTTGTTGGGATGTGACTTTGGGTTGAGCAGTTTTTTCTTTTGCTTCGAGAGAACCGGAGATAGCTACTTCCAGTAAATCACTTCTCAGGATTGCGTAGATGCCGTGACCCCCCGCGGAAAGATGCCGGGCTTTTAACTTCCCCGCCTCTATCCACCGGCGTATCGTATCCGGGTGCTTGCGGAGAAACCGGGCAGCTTCTTCGACGGTTATGATGTCGTTCACAGCCGATCGAGTATAGCATACCCGTGCTATACTGACCCGCGGGGTCAATGATATGAGAACTTTTCCGCGGTATATCCCCGGGGTAATTATTCTGTTTGTTCTCACGGCATTCATGGGTTGGCAGCTGGGCAAGAAACCGGGCGCTTTTCCTGATATTCCAACAGATATTCGTACCACGCCGGTGTCCGGCCTCACGCTTGCCGGTGTATTCGCTGCCGATCACTCGTGGGTGAAGAATTTGCCGCAGGATAAAACGGTAACCATGATTGCAACCGGAGACGTCATACCGGTGCGCTCGGTAAATAGCGGCATGGTGGCGAGAAATAATTTTCGTTGGCCGTTTGAAAAAACAGCGGGCGTATTGTCCGCTGCCGACCTTACCGTTATCAATCTGGAAACGCCGCTCCTTACCGCTTGCCCCGTTACGGTCGAGGGAATGATTTTTTGCGGCGACACTCGGGCAGTAGAAGGGTTTACCTATGCCGGTATAGACGTCGCTACGCTCGGGAACAATCATGTGGGGAATTATTCTGAGGCCGGTGTAGAAGAAACCAAACGGATACTGGCCCAGGCAGGAATTCTGCCGGTTTCAGAAAATATTGTATACAAAGATGTGAAAGGGACTACGTTTGCATTTCTGGCGTATAACGATATCGGCTCAAGCGAAGCGGGTGTGCCCTGGGCGGATGAGGCAACAATACGAACAGAAATTACGGAAGCCAAAAAACACGCAGATATTGTGATCGTGGCGTATCACTGGGGCACGGAATATGTCACGGAACCGACGCAGCGGCAAATCGATATAGCACATCTGTCCATAGATAACGGCGTGGATGTCGTCCTGGGAAACCATCCGCACTGGATCCAGCCGGTAGAACTATATAAGGGAAAATTTATTATGTATGCACACGGTAATTTTATTTTTGACCAGGAGTGGAGCGAAGAAACCAAGCGCGGCGTTGTCGGCAGATATACCTTCTATGAAAAAAAACTAGTTGATGTAGAGTTTTTGCCTGTCCGCATTATAGATTACGGCCAACCGTATTTTCTCCGTGACGCTGAGCGCCAGAAAGTGCTGGATGCGATGAAAGCCGGCAGTGAGCGCCTGATGCCATAAATGTTGTTAAGCCTACACGGCTACACCCTGCAACAGAGTTGTTAACCATTGACAAACTGATTAACTTATGTTAAGCTAACATAAATTAGTTAACCACTATGATACATAAACGCTTTCTTTCCACCGTAGATGTAGCCAAAATGCTTGGGGTGAGCCGTATCACCGTGTTTCATAAGATTAAAAAGGGAGAGATAAAAGCGACCAGAGTCGGCAGGACGTATGTCATAGATCCGGCAGACGTCGGTACCACTGTGGGTACCCCATTGACCAACCAAGACAAGCAGGATATAGATCACGCGGTGAAAAAGATAGTCCGTGAATATGGGGAAACCCTTAGGCTATTGGGCAAGGAGTAAATATGAAATATATTACGCTCCTTGAAGTTGAATATCTCGCATATAGCCTGGCGAAAGAGCTGATGAATTGGGATGAGCCCATCCCGGAGTTTTCCTCCCGGTTTCCTCACGTCCTCGAAAGTTGTCTGGGAACCCCGTTTCAGATGTTTGGCGGCAAACAACTGTACAAAGGCCTGATCGGGAAAGCTGCAATGCTTTTTTACCTCATGATAAAAAATCATCCATTCAAAAACGGTAATAAGAGGATTGCCGTGACAACGCTCGTGGTGTTTCTTTACCGAAACAATAAGTGGCTGACGGTTGATGACGCACAGCTATATCGTTTTGCAAAATGGGTGGCCGAAAGTGACCCGACGGTGAAAGATGATGTCGTATCTGCTGTGGGAAAGTTTATACTGACCTATCTGACTGTACTAAACAAAAAAGTCAAATAATAGTATGACTTCTTTACGAAAATTAGAACAGGAAATTGAACTGATCAAAGCTAGGAACCGTAAAGTGGAGGCAGATAAGGCATGGGAATTGAGTGGCACACGGACTGCGTTTATTTCGGTTGTGACGTTCGTCCTTTTGTACGCATTTTTCCGCCTTATACATTCCGAGCCGGCATTCCTTAATGCGCTGATCTCGGCCTTTGCATATTTGTTGTCTACGTTTTCGTACGGTATCCTCAAATCCTGGTGGCTCAATAAGCGAAAATGAAGCGTGTGCCGAAGCGGGCAAGGTGATAGAATCCATCCTACCTCATGAAACAAGACGTAAACGTTGCAGCTGACTTTTCTTTGCCCGACCAAGATGGGAAAATCTATACGCTTAAAGAATACCGGGGCAAATGGGTAATTCTGTATTTTTATCCCAAAGACAATACGCCCGGGTGTACCAAAGAAGCTTGCAGTTTCCGTGATAGTACTGCAGAATTTGAAAAGCGGGGAGTGGTTATTCTAGGCGTATCCAAAGACAGTGTCGTGTCCCACAAAAAATTTGCAGATACATACAACCTCAATTTCCCGCTGCTGAGCGATGAGAGCCTCGCGATGATCAAGGCCTACAACGCATGGGGAGAAAAAAAGTTTATGGGGAGAGAGTTTTTCGGCATTCTCCGGATGACCTATCTCATCAATCCCAAAGGTGAGATTGCGAAAGTGTACGAAAAGGTAAATCCCCTGGTCCACTCGGGGCAGATTCTTACCGATCTCAAATCATTGACGACCTAATTAAGAAAATATCGCTGACATCAGTTGAATCTGCGTGGTACAATACCTCAAGATATGGATGCCAAAACAGTGCAGAAACGCATACTGGCAGCGCAGGAACTTCTGCAAAAAGGGACGTTGGATGCTTCCACACTCCCCACGCTCAAGACGTTGTTATATGATATTCATCCGCGGTTAAACATCGCCATGGATACTGCAGTGAAGGCGGGTTCCAAAATCACGCACCTGCAGAAAGGCGAGGTGATATCACTCGCGCTCGATTCGATTCCCGATCTAACCCCTCAGGATAAGAAACGGAAAAAAATTATTCTGCTTTTTTTGGGATACTGGAATACGCTTAAGTCCGAAGTAGCTCGCGTAGAAAAAGAAATTGGTACTGACTTTTCCACCAAATCATTTGCTGACAAGGCGGGATCTGCATGGAATATACTCGGTGCAGCCAAGGGTCCACTTGGCCTCATCACTCTTGTCGCAGTAGGGGTAGTGGCACTTAAGACGACGGAAGTATCTGTCGCGATACACAATATAGGATGCGAACCTATTGAGCCGGCTACCAGTGTAGCTATCAACATACCCGGACTGAAGTTGCCAAGTCAGTCTATACTTGCAGGAGGGGAATCTGTCGCGAAATTGCCGCCGCTTCGTGTGCATGTAGACGCATCTCAGCCTACAGGTATACGTCTGGTAGCGTATGGGATGACGTATAATTTTCCCGCACCCGATCGGTCTACGCGATTAGTGTTTGATGACGTTACGATAAACGGTACGTCTACAGATATAGACCTCGGAAGTCAGAAGCAGCATGTGCTTCGCGTTGAGTGCAAATAATAATTTCTCCACTTCGGGAGAAATAACATAAAGCCCGTTGCGCTGGCTCATAGCGAAAGCATTTTGGAGGGTGTAGAATAAGGCAAAATGAAGAATATATTTGATTTTCTTATGAAAATCGACATAGCCAAACAGAAAATATTGTATAGTGAAAGAAGTGAAGATAAAATTCCTTGGCGCTGTGGGCACCGTGACAGGGTCGAGCTATGTACTCACCTCCGGATCGGGTAAGTCCATCCTTATTGACCTTGGTATGTTCCAGGGGCCGGATGTCGACCATTTCAATTACCAGCCGTTTGAGTATGACTGCAGTACACTGAGCGGTGCCGTACTTACCCATGCACATTTGGATCATTGCGGCAGGCTCCCGATTTTACTTCCAAAAGGATTTACGGCTCCCATCTGGATGACGTCTGCAACAGCGGACCTTACGGAATTATCGCTTCTGGATACGGCAAAAATAGCCAAAGAGGATGGCAAACCCATTCTGTTCGATAAAGAGCAGGCGATACAAACGATTAAGCTATTTAAGCGGATGCATTACCGCACACCGAATATCATCGGAGATTTCATCGTGACGATGCGCGATGCCGGACATATCCTGGGGTCGGCAATCATTGAGATAGAAGATGCCAAACCGGATTCTCCCATACGCAAAATTGTCTTTAGCGGGGATTTGGGTAATAGTCCGGATGACTTGCTCCCGGATATAGAACATGTCGAGGCGGCTGACGCGGTGGTTATGGAATCTACCTACGGTGATAGGCTGCATCCTGTGGCTGATCCTATGGATGCGGTAGCCTCAGAAATTAATGCGGTGGAGGAAACCGGCGGAACCCTGCTGATTCCGGCTTTTTCCCTGCACCGCACGCAGGAACTGATGCACATGATTATGCATCTTAAGAAAAAGGGAAACGTACGGCAGGCGACTCCCGTATTTATGGACAGCCCGATGGGCAATGCGGCAACGGCCATCTATACCCGGTATCCCGAGGATTTCAACGCGCATGTTAAGCGCGAGTTTAGAGGTACGACACCGTTTGAGTTTCCGGGAGTCACTGTCATACAGAAACGAAAAGGGCAACAGCTCATCGATACGGAGTTGGGTGCCAAAGTTATTATTGCCGGAAGCGGCATGATGACGGGAGGCAGGATCATCGGGCATGCAGCCAAATATTTACCGATTCCGTCCACCCGACTGCTTATCGTGGGATTCCAGGGCGTAGGGACGCTGGGGCGGGAGTTGCTCGACGGGAGCCGCAAGGTGGACATTGACGGCAGTGCAGTGTCGGTAAAAGCCTCAGTAACCGATACCCAGGCTATGAGTTCGCACGCAGACCAGGGGCAGCTTATGCATTGGCTCAAACCCATTCAGAACGTCAAAAAAGTATTTCTCACGCACGGGGATGATGAACCGCGTAAAGCACTCGCCGAAAAAATTACCACTGACCTAGGGATAAAGGATGTGATGATGCCGAAACTACATCAGGAGGTAGGACTGTAAACGGGCTATGTGGTGGTAAGAAAGCGGGGGAAGACGGAGGTAGTAAGTTCTTCAATACCTTCCTGTGTTGACGTCGAAACAAATATGTAGGGGGCGTTGTGTACGTTGGCGGCAATCCGATCCCGATCCAGTTGTGATATCAAATCCGCTTTGTTAAACACCAGCACTTCTTTTTCCTCCGGAATGTTGAGCTGGTCGAGGATGGTATTTACAACATTAATTTTTTCCGAGATATCAGGATCTGATGCGTCGATGACATGCAGCACCACATCCGCATGT
>CAYSAP010000004.1:35966-47139 GCA_964429085.1 uncultured Gammaproteobacteria bacterium
GAGGTGAATGCTTCGATAAGATCCGGCGGGAGATTACTGATAAATCCAATGGTGTCGGATACGACGACTTGTTTGCCAAGCGACGGCATATAGATTTCCCCGACGGTGCTATCAAGGGTTGCAAACAGCGCATTTTCCACCAGATGCTTCTTGTGGGTCAGGAGGTTAAAGAGTGATGTTTTGCCCGCATTGGTGTATCCCACGATGGAGATCGTCTGCAGTCCCATATTTTTCCGGTGTTCCATTTGATGCCGCCGGGTTTGGGTGAGTTTATCGAGCGCGTCTTTCACCTTTTTGATTTCTCTTTTCCAGTGGCGTTCCATGAGTTCCGTGTTGGTTTCCCCAATTCCCCGGGTACCTATGCCGCCGCCCTGGCGGGAGAGCTCCATGCCCATCCCGAAAATCCGTGGCCCCATGTGGTGCATGCGCGCAAGTTCTATCTGTAAATTTGCTTCCGTCGTTTTTGCATGCTTGGAAAATATTGCCAGGATGAGGTCGACCCGGTCCCAAACCTTGATATTTTTATTATTGCTCCAAAACGATTTGATCAACGTAAATTTTTGGCTCGGTTTGACGTGTCCGTTAATAAGTACGGTATCAACGGGGTGGGCCTCGAGATACGCGAGGACTTCTTCTACTTTGCCCGTACCGATGTATGTCGAGGCGGTGACTGTTCCGTGCTGGGTGATGATATCCACGACCGTGGCGTTTCCCAGAGTCTCAACTAACTGCCACAATTCCGTGATGTCCTTTTCCATTTCGGAACGGCTGATTTTGGGGCGGGCGAGATATACGAGTAGAATCTTGGACGGTTGGATAATAGTAGGCACACCTCGCATTATACGCGATAGTTATGCCTCCTCGGCATCAGGTGGCTCGGGAGGGAGGAATTCTTCGCCGTTTGCCTGCTGAGTCGCCGGATATTCTCCGGGTTTGAGCCACTGCACATAGGTGCAGCCGGTGGCTGCTTTTTTCTCGCGATCCCAGCCTGATGTGGAGCACTTTTTCATCTTCTTATCGCTTGCCGTGGTGTAGAGCACGAGCTTCTTGCCGCAGTCAGGGCAATCTTCTTCCAGGGGTTCCGAGCTTCCGTTAATCCATTCCACATAATCGCAGCCTTCGGCTTTTTTCGTTTCGCGATTCCATGTGTTGGTCGAGCACTTTTTCATCTTCTTGCCGAAACGCGTCACCATCATAACGAGCGGGCTGCCGCATTTGGGACACTTTTCTTCCAGATTTTTTGGCTCGGGGATAATCCACTTCACATAGTCGCAGCCTTCGTTCTTTTTCGTTTCCGGATTCCACCGACCAGTGCTGCACTTTTGCATTTGTTTGCCGGACTTGGTTTCTGTCACCGGATTTAACGGGCTGCCGCATTTGGGACATGTTGTGTCTTCTGTCATATGCAGCAACTATACCGAGTGTTGAGATTTCATGCAAGCAGTTGATTTTTCCGTTCGAACGTGCGGAATTTCGCGTTATTAGAAAAGTATGTTGATCCGGATATTTTAGTGGGTGAAGTTATTTGATATTTCGGGTACTATAGAGTTCCTCTATGAAGCATACATATCTTTGGCTTGCGGTAGTTGTTACCGCATTATTCGCGGCCGTTGTTTATGTCCGTATACCGAAAGGAACATCTATGAACAACCAACAATCACAGCCGACCGCACAACCTATTGATAATCCCAAGCCTCCGGAAATGCAGATAGATACCGCCAAAAAATATACGGCCACACTGGAAACAACAGCGGGCAAAATCATCATTGCCCTCTCTGCCAAAGAAACGCCGAAAACCGTAAATAACTTCGTGTACCTGTCGCGTAAAGGGTTTTATGATAAGACACGGTTTCACCGTGTGGTTAAAGGATTCATGATTCAGGGCGGAGACCCTAAAGGTAACGGTACCGGAGGACCGGGATATAAATTCGAAGATGAGCCTTTTAGCGGCATATATGACCGGGGCGTTGTCGCAATGGCGAATTCCGGCCCCGACACCAACGGGAGCCAGTTTTTTATCATGCATACCGAAACAGATTTGGCGCCCGACTACGTCATTTTCGGGAACGTAATCGAAGGCATGGGGGTTGTCGATGCAATTACGTCTGCTCCAACCATTCAGGACGGACGGGAAAATTCCAGGCCGGTAACGCCGGTCCTTATAGAGTCCGTAAATATTGCAGAAAACGATTAACGCAGAAAGCTGCAGTATTCTGTAATGCTCGTTACAAAATTTTATCTGCCATTGTCATATACTGGTCATATATGAAGGGATATGTCGGCAAGATAGAACAGCTTGCGCTCGCAAACGGCAACTTCCGTACGGTGCTCTATACCGGCAAACATAGCCAACTTGTCCTCATGAGTCTCAAACCACGCGAGGAAATCGGTGAAGAAGTACATGAGGATAATGACCAGTTTTTCCGCTTTGAGTCCGGCACGGGTGCGGTCGTAATTGACGGCATTCGCCATGACGTTACGGACGGATTTGCCGTAGTCGTACCCGCGGGGGTCAAACATAACGTGATTAATGTGTCCGAGACGGAGATGCTCAAAATGTACACGCTTTATAGTCCTGCGCACCATCTGGACGGAACCATCCATCGGACCCGCGAAGAAGCAGCCGCGGACGATGAACACTTCGAGGGTGTAACAACCGAATAACCGGCTCTGATAAATTTGTTATACTCACGATATGGTATGGATCGGTAGCAGACTGTGTATTCGCGATCCGCAAAAAAGCGTGCAGTCACGAAACGGTAGAGGGATAACTCATGTTGTGATACTGTGTATATATGAAGCGAAAACACCAAACAAAGTCCCGTAGGCAAACACGTACAACTATTCATTGGTCACATCTGCTTGGGTGGGTGATACTCTGTGAGGCGGCAGGAATTATCGGATCCGTTTTTACTTTTTCTGCAATCCCTACATGGTATCAGACACTGACAAAACCAGTATTTAATCCGCCTAGCTGGTTGTTTGGTCCTGTATGGGTTACTCTATATGCCCTTATGGGGGTCGCCGCGTATCGCGTCTCGCGCTTGGGAATGAAGCGCGGGGCAGTGAAAAGCGCCGTTGTCATGTTTCTTATACATCTTGCACTCAACGCGCTCTGGTCTCCGATATTTTTTGGCGCCCGGCAGATTCCGCTGGGATTTGTCACCATTGTCGCAATCTGGCTGACGCTTATTGTCACCATCTCCCGGTACCAGAAACTGGACATAAAGAGTGCATATCTCCTTTTGCCATACTTGGCATGGGTGTCGTTTGCAACCGTACTCAATTACAATCTTTGGTTACTTAATCCATAGACTTGTTACTCCCCGCCCGCTTGACAAACAAATTATCCAGGTTATAATAATGTAACTTGAATAGCCTTAAGGAGGCGAACGTTCATTGTTCGCTTCTTTTTGTCGTTCTTTGCAACTCACAAACCGGCGGTATTTTATAAGGACTGATTGATGGCATCAAAAGCTCCACATTATAAACGGGATTTTTGGGGAACCGAGTATGCGGATCTTCCTAAGTTAGATCTCACCCTCGTACAGCGTGAATCCTATCAATGGTTTTTGGAACACGGCATTAAAGAACTGCTTTCCGAAGTAACGCCGATGACGGATTTTACCGGAAAGAATTGGGAACTCGCCTTCGGCGATTATTATTTCGGACGACCGCGACTCACCCCGGATATCGCCCACCAAAAAGGACTTACCTTCGACATGCCTCTGAAAGTAAAAGCAACCCTCACCAACAAGCAAACAGGACACCAACTCACACAGGAAGTATTTTTGGGAGATATCCCGGCGATGACCGAGCGCGGAACATTTGTGATTAACGGTATTGAACGATGCGTGGTAAATCAATTAGTCCGTTCGCCGGGCATTTATCTTACTGGAGAAGTGGATCCTTCGACCGGACGCACGCTCTACAGCGCCGAGATCCGTCCGATGCACGGCAGCTGGCTGGAATTTTTCGTAACCCGCAATGATGTCCTTATGGTGCGAATCGACCGCCGCCGCAAATTTGTAGCGTCGACATTTTTGCGTGCCGTCGGATTCGGATCCAATGAAGAGATTGAACGGCTGTTTGCCGACGTAGACGTCAATCCGGAACATCAGTTCATCAAAGCAACGCTTGCCAAGGATCCGACAACGGATTCCAGCGAAGCAGTATTGGAATTGTACCGCAAGCTCCGTCCTGGAGAGCCTATTGTGCTCGACAACGCACAGGAATTACTGCGCACTATGTTTTTTGACTACCGCCGGTATTCCCTCGAGCGTGTCGGACGCTATAAGATGAATAAAAAGTTGGGTCTTAATGTCGCTAATTCCAAAGAAAATTGGGTACTGACAAAAGATGACATTGTGGGCGGCATCAAATATCTCATTACGCTTGCCAACGGCAAGGGCGATGTGGATGATATTGACCATCTCGGTAACCGCCGCGTCCGTCGTGTGGGAGAACTCGTTGCTACCAATGCGTTCCGTGTCGGCGTGCTCAGATTAGAACGTTCCCGAATGCAGAAGATCTGACCCCGACGCACTTGGTAAACGCACGTCCGATTATCGCATCCATCAATGATTTTTTTCGTACCAGCCAGCTTTCTACTATATTAGATCAGACGAATCCTTTGGCAGAAATAGACAATCTTCGTCGTCTTACGGTTATGGGTGTCGGAGGTATCTCACGCGAACGCGCAAGTTTCTCTATTCGTGACATTAACGCCTCTCAATACGGCCGTGTTGATCCGGTACGCAGCCCAGAGGGACCGAATATCGGTTTAGTCACCTACATGGCACTCTATTCACGTGTCAACGAATACGGATTTTTGGAAACGCCGTACCGCAAAGTTGAGAAAATTACCCGTGGCGACAAGACCAAGATTCGTGCCACCGGCGATATCGTTTATTTGGATGCTAATGATGAAATGCACCACTATATCACGCATGCTGAATTACCCAAGGATGCCGACGGATATGTAGTCGCAGAGCGTGTCCCGGTAAGGTTTAAGGGTGATTACATGGAAACCGATGTGAATAATATTGAATATATCGACATCGTATCGAGGCAAGTGGTCGGAGCTCCTGCTTCGCTCATTCCGTTTTTGGCACATGATGAAGCCAACCGTGCACTTATGGGTACACACATGCAGTGTCAGGCAGTGCCCCTCCTTATTCCGCAGTCACCCGTGGTCGGAACGGGTATGGAAGGCGCAGTCGTTGAAGCTATGGGCCGGTTGGTCAAAGCTATAGATGATGGCGAAGTGATGTATGCAGATGCGGGACTTGTGAAAGTGAAATACAAAAACGGCGACATCAACACCTACGAACCGCAAAAATTCAAGCGCACGTCACAATCTACCTGTTACAACCAAAAGGTGCTCGTCGGTATGGGTGACAAAGTGGCCAAGGGCGATGTTTTGATTGAAGCGCCGGCAAGCGAAAACGGAGAATTAGCTTTGGGATCCAACTTGACGATCGCATACATGAGTTATGAAGGGTTGGGCTACGAGGACGCTATCGTGATTTCCTCGCGCTTAGTACGGGAAGATTTGCTGACCAGCGTACATATAGAAGAGCATGAATGCAGTGTCGTCGATACGAAGCTTGGACCGGAAGAAACAACCCGTGATATCCCTAATGTCGGTGAAGAAGCACTCAGGAATCTGGATGAGGGCGGTGTCGTCGTTGTCGGGGCTGATGTCGGTCCCAATGATATTCTCGTCGGAAAAATCGCACCCAAAGGGGAAACGGAATTGACTGCAGAAGAGCGTTTGCTCCGGGCTATATTCGGTGAAAAAGCACGCGAAGTGCGCGATACGTCGCTGCGTTTACCTCACGGAGAGCGCGGAACTGTTATCGATGTTGTCATCCTGGATAAAGAAAAAGGCGACGAGTTGGAACCGGGAACAAACCGGAAAATCATCGTAAAAGTTGCGCAAATGCGTAAAGTCGTCGTCGGAGACAAACTTGCCGGGCGCCACGGAAACAAGGGAGTTATCAGTAAGATCGTAAAAGAAGCCGACATGCCGTATTTGGCTGACGGCACGGTTATCGATATTATCATTTCGCCGCTTTCCGTCTTGTCCCGTATGAATTTGGGTCAATTATTGGAAGCGCACCTGGGATTTGCCGAATCCAAAGTAAATGTGAAAGTCGCACTTCCGGTATTCGAACACGTTTCCGAAGAACGGATGCTCGCGCAAATGGATAAGGTCGGGCTTCCTCTTTCCGGTAAAAGCACCCTCTACGACGGAAAAACCGGCGAGCCGTATGCAGAACCGATCGTTGTAGGATTAGGCTATATCCTGAAGCTCATCCACATGGTAGAAGACAAGACGCATGCACGTAGCACCGGTCCGTACTCGCTCGTTACCCAGCAGCCTCTCGGAGGCAAGGCACAAATGGGAGGACAACGGTTGGGAGAAATGGAAGTCTGGGCACTCAAAGCGCATAGAGCTGCCTATATTCTACAGGAAATGTTAACGATCAAATCTGATGACGTGGTGGGCCGCGCGAAAGCGTTTGAAGCTATCGTTAAGGGAACCGATATTCCGGCATCGACCGTACCAGAGTCATTCAAGGTATTGGTAAAAGAATTGCAGGCATTGGGCCTTAACGTCATCCCGACCGGCATCGTGACGGCTAAACCGCCGGTGATTTCCGATACGGTAAAAGAAGAAGTGGTTGAAAAGGTGGCCAAAGAACTCGCAGAGGTAAGTGGTCAGGAAGCAGTAGCAGAAGCGCCGACTACAGAAGGAGAATAACATGGATAAAAAAGGAAATTTCGCAAACATCGTTGACTTTACCGGACTCCTTATCAAGCTCGCGTCTCCTGACGAGGTTAAATCCTGGTCATACGGCGAAGTCATCAAGCCTGAAACGATTAATTACCGGACGCTGAAACCCGAAAAAGACGGACTGTTTGATGAGCGCATATTCGGTCCGACCAAGGATTGGGAATGTTACTGTGGTAAATACAAGAGGATTCGATACCGCGGTATCGTTTGTGACAAATGCGGCGTTGAAGTAACACAAAGCAAGGTGCGTCGCGAACGTATGGGTCACATTACGCTGGCAGCTCCCGTGGCTCACGTATGGTTTTTCAAAGGGGCTCCGAGCAAATTGTCGCTGCTTCTTGATATCTCTCCGAGAGCGCTTGAAGGGGTTATCTACTTTGCGCAATATTTGGTCGTAGCAGTGGACGACGACGAGAAGAAAAAAGTACTGATCGGATTGACAGAGCAGGGAGAAAAGCGCATCGTTGACATTACCGCACGCGTCGACGTAGAGCGCGAAAAACGCAAAAAAGAAGTCGCGAAAGAAAAATCCGATGTCGTTTCATCCGTTAAAGGTAAAGAAGCCCAGGATCTCGCGATTTCCGAACTCACGCTGCGTGAGCGCCAGGAATTTGCGACGCTCGACGACCAGATTGCCAAGGAATCAGAAAAAATTGAACAGGTTATCGAGAATATTACCGCCATCGTTAAAAGTATTAAACCGCGTGTGACCATTACCGAAGACGAATATCTGCGGCTCTTGGACTATGACGCAGCTTCATTCCTGAAGGTCGGCATGGGTGCGGAAGCGATGTTGGAAGTCGTCAAGAAAATTGATCTCGATAAACTTGCAGCGGATCTTCGCGAAGAAATCCAGAATTCCAGCGGACAGAGACACGTGAAGGCTACCAAGAGACTCCGCGTCGTAGACGGTATGCGCAAATCCATGATCAATCCGGCCTGGATGGTCATGCACATGCTGCCTGTTATCCCTCCGGATCTGCGTCCCATGGTGCAGCTTACCGGCGGACGGTTTGCAACGAGCGATTTGAACGATTTATACCGCCGTGTCATCAACCGTAACAACCGGTTGAAGCACTTGATGGATTTGGGCGCGCCGGAAATCATTTTACGCAACGAAAAGCGCATGTTACAGGAAGCAGTCGACAGTTTGATCGATGCGACACAGCGACCGAGCAGTAGAACAGTTATCCAGCCACTCAGGTCTCTCTCCGACATGCTTCGTGGCAAGCAGGGGCGTTTCCGTCAGAACTTGTTGGGCAAACGCGTCGATTATTCCGGCCGATCCGTTATCGTGGTAGGCCCCGAACTCAAGCTTAATCAATGCGGACTTCCGAAAGAAATGGCGCTTGAGATGTTTAAGCCCTTCGTGCTTCGCGAATTGATTGTCCGCGGGATTGCTCCCAATGTGAAGAACGCCAAAAACGTACTGGAACGCAGAACGCCGGAAGTCTATGACATTTTGGAAGAAATCACCAAGAATCATCCGGTCATGTTAAATCGTGCGCCCACCTTGCATAAGCTTGGATTCCAGGCATTTTACCCGGTACTTATCGAGGGAGCTGCCATACGGATTCATCCGTGTGTCTGTGCCGGATATAATGCTGACTTTGATGGAGACCAAATGGCCGTACATATCCCGCTTTCGGGTTCCGCTCAACAGGAAGCAATTGATCTCATGTTGCCGACACATAACTTACTCAAACCCGCAGACGGGTCTCCTATCACTGTTCCGAACAAAGAAATGATTATCGGGTGCTATTACCTCTCTACGGTCGATCCGTCTACAGAAGGCGCGGACGATAAGACGCTCCGTATATTTTCGGATGCAGCAGAAGCGATTTATGCTCATCAGACAGGCAAAACGCCTCTTCGCGCACCGATAAAAATTCGGATTAACGGAAAGATGACGGTGACCACAGTCGGCAAACTCATGTTCAACGAGGTATTGCCGGAAGGGCTCCGCTACATCAACTCGCCGGTGAAAGCCGCGACGATCAAGCAGCTTGTGACCAAGGCATTCAGCATGTATACCAAAGAAGAGGTTACGCAGCTTATCGACGCTATCAAAGACATCGGATTCTACGGAGCCACACTTTGCGGCGGGTTATCTGTTTCGGTATTTGATAACAAGTCAATCGCCGAAAAGGGAAGTATCATCGCTGAAGCAGACACCAAGGCCAAGGAAATCGATCAGAATTATCAGATTGGTCTTATCACCCATGAAGAAAAGAAGCGGCTTTCCAATGAAATCTGGATAGAAGTTACGGAACGCATCGCGGATCTCACCTGGGAACGGTTGGCCGCGGACAATCCGGTCAAGATGATTATCGATTCAGGAGGAGCACGTGCCAGCAAGGATCAGCTCAAACAGCTGTGTGCTATAAAAGGATTGGTTGTCGATCCGTTAGGTAAGATCGTGGAGCTTCCTACCAAGAGCAACTACCGTGAAGGACTGAATATTTTTGAGTATGTGACAAGCACCCGCGGATCCCGCAAGGGACTTACCGATTCGGCTCTTAAGACCGCCGATGCAGGATACTTGACCCGTCGCTTGGTGGATGTGGCGCACGACGTCATTGTCCGTTTGCAGGATTGCGGAACGACCGAAGGCTGGCTGCTTTCCCGAAAAGACGGCCGTCAGACCCCGTTTGCTAACCGGCTTGCCGGACGATTCAGTGCCGAAGATATCCATGTACCTGGAAGCAAAAAAGTATTAGTGAAAAAAGGTGAAGAAATTACGGAAGAAACAGCACGGTTGGTCGATGAAGCGAAAGTGGAAGCGGTCCTCGTACGCTCTCCGATTTCCTGTATGGCAAAAATCGGTATCTGTGCTACCTGCTATGGCCGCGATTACGCGACAACCAAACTCGTCGAGCTTGGAACTCCGGTCGGTGTTATGGCGGCACAATCTATCGGAGAACCGGGTACGCAGCTCACCATGCGTGTGCGTCACGCAGGAGGTATCGTCGGGCTGGATGTTACCCAAGGCTTGCCGCGTGTAGAAGAACTATTTGAGGCCAGGACCCCGAGAAACCTTTCACCGGTTGCTGAAATTGCAGGCAAGGCAGAAGTTATCGAAACCCCGCAGGGGTACAAGGTGAAGATCACCAACACCACGATGAAACCGCCGGACGAACGGGAATATCTTGTTCCGCTCACCAGTGAAATTAACGTAAAGACTGGGGACCTTGTCGCAGCAGGAGACCAACTCGGCAGCGGATATCTGGATGTCAAAGAAGTTCTGCAGGTTCGAGGACTTATAGGGGCCCAGTATTACCTTATCGGGGAAGTGCAAAAGGTATACGAATCCCAGGGTATTTCCATCCATGATAAGCATTTTGAGGCAATTGTTCGGAAGATGAGCGATAAAGTGAGGATTGATACGTCAGGGGACACGATGTTATTGCCCGGCGAATTGGTCGATAAAAACCGCTTCCGCGAAGAGAACGCACGGGTGCTTGCTGAAGGCGGAGAACCGGCAACTGCACACATAGTAGTACTCGGAATTACCCGCGCCGCACTCTATACAGAGAGCTGGTTATCCGCGGCATCATTCCAGGAAACAACCAATGTGTTAACCGATGCAGCGCTTGCCACCAAAGAGGATAAGTTGTTAGGACTTAAAGAAAACGTTATAATCGGACGACTCATTCCGGTATCTGCGGAACGTGCAATGATTCGCGAGTAACCATTATGCCAACAGTAAACCAATTAGTTCGTTTCGGTCGTCATCAGAAAGCCAAGAAGATCAAGGCCACAGCACTTCGCAAGTTTTTTAATGCGAAGGACGGTATTACCAAGTCGCTTCCTGCTCCGTTTAAACGGGGAGTGGTGACGCTGGTCAAAACCATGACCCCCAAGAAGCCGAATTCGGCGCTTAGAAAAGTGGCTAGAGTCAGGCTTTCCAACAAGCAGGAAGTCACCGCCTATATTCCCGGTATCGGACACGAGCTTACGGAACACGCGATTGTGCTTATCCGCGGCGGACGGGTGCCGGATTTACCAGGAGTCAAATATCATATTGTCCGCGGCAAGTTTGATGCGACCGGAGTTGTTTCCCGGCGCCAGGGACGCAGCCGGTATGGCACCAAAAAATCTAACGAGGGACCCGTTCCCGCGAAAGCGTCGTAATAGACATACCTATGAGAACAAGTAAAACTTATCATAAGCTCCTTCCGGCAGATCCCATGTACGGGAGCAGGCTGGTGACCCGGTTTATCAACCGCGTCATGGTAAGCGGTAAAAAGACCGTTGCTGAATCCCTGGTGTACAGGGCGCTCGAGATCATCAAAGAAAAAGGTGAGGATCCGATGAAAGTGTTTGAGACTGCGATAAATACGGTCGGACCCAAAACAGAGGTAAAAGCCC
>CAYSAP010000005.1:0-9654 GCA_964429085.1 uncultured Gammaproteobacteria bacterium
CGGCTGCTGCAGAATCCCCTGGGCATCAAAAAGCTATGATCGAGGAATTTATGTCGCTCAATCCTTCGGAAGCGGACCGTCGGGGGCTAGCGATGCATATCCTGTACCGCTCAATAAAAGAGGCGCCTTGGTTTGCCAAACATAAACAAGCGGCGTATTCCAACTTGATTAAGCTAAGCTACGACATCCTGGAAGGAAATGGCGTCTGGAAAGGCGTTAACACGCCGGTATGACGGGAAACCGCGGATGAGCAGGCAGTGTCTCGCCGTTTGTCGACGAAAAACCATTCTTCTTTCGGAGATATAAGCCACTTGGCTATCACCCGCAACACATCGTTTTGCTGTGTCTTGTGGCATCTGGCCGCAGCAATTTTTTTGCGGATTACGGAGCGTACATCCACCACTAAGTCCACATCTTCTTTTTTGAATCCGGGCGGAAAAAATATAAAATACTTTTTCATCAAGTCACTACTGCTTTTGCTCACGCAGCTGTACCAAATCGCATCGATCGACGGCATTTCGCGGTACACGTAACTGGTGACCATGGCAACTGCCACATGATCGAGATGTCCTGACGCCCCGCGCAGCTCTGTCGTAATGAGGAGGGAAGGGTTGTATTTCTTCACCAAATCCATGAGTTTGGCAGCAACATCGTGATACATATTATTGTTAAGCGTCCCGTCCTGGAAATGTAAAAAGTGCACGTGCTGCACGCCAAGCGCCTTGGCAGACGCCCTAAGTTCTTCGTGACGTACATCGGATAACTTTTTACCCCCGATCGGGTGAAACCGCGGGTCGCTTGCTCCGTCCGTGACGCAAATCACATGCACGTCGTGTTTTTTAGACAGGAGGGCTAACGTCCCTGACGGACCAAATGCTTCGTCATCCGGATGGGCGATTACGCAAAAAACAGTTTTTTTCATGATGTGTGGATTATAATACATATATGCAACTCTTTTCGCAATTTACCGGCCACCTTAACGCGCATTGGGATACGGCCATTGCCGCGGAAGCATCCCCATGGCCGTTTTTTACCTTCGCATGGCACCAGCATTGGCACACACAGTTCAGCGCACAGGAGAACCTCGTAATCCTGAAAGAAACGGAAACCCAGGTCGTTTTGCCCCTGAGCATCAAAGACCAAACAGCCCACTTTACGGGCGGCGAAGAAATAGCCGACTATCTCGACGCTGTAGGGCAGGGCTCCTGTAAAGCAGCTGCGTGGCAATCCGCACTCCCGCTCCTCAAACAACACGGTGCCGCACGGCTTTTGCTCCGGAACATTCCGAGTGCTTCCCCGACCATCGAATATTTTCGAAATCTGTCGGGCGCCGATATTACTCAGGAAGATACTACCCCGATACTCACGCTTCCTTCTTCCTTCGACGAATATCTGGCGGCATTAAACAGGAAAAACCGTCACGAACTCAAACGGAAACTAAAAAAGTTTGAATCGGAACACGCCGCGCTTTCCTTTATTCCCAAAAGTAGTACTTCTATAGACACCGCGTCATTACTGCTTTTTATGCGCCATGACCCTGACAAAATGGCCTTTCTTACGGACAATATGACACGATTTTTTGAGCAGCTTCCGGCAGTACTCCCGGAAACCACCTGGCAGTTTGTTCTGACGGCAAATGAGCGCATTATCGCCTCCACCTTGGCATTCCGAACGGATGATTCTCTGCTTTTGTATAATTCCGGCTTCGATCCCCGATATCCGGGAGCCGGATGGTATATAAAAGTAAAAACAATTATGTGGGCGATAGACCAGCACCTCACGAGCTACAACTTTCTTCAGGGTAACGAACGGTACAAATACGATTTTGGTGGGGTAGATCAGCCTGTATATCGGGTAACCCTTCCATTGTAAGTTTTTAATTTGCTATAATAACTGCTATCCGTGATACCTACTCCTCATCTTTCTCGTGACGAAGCCGCCAAACGGCTCGCCAAATACGGCCCGAATACACTAAGTGAAACCTCTGCCCACTCACCGCTGACAATGTTTATTGAACAATTCAAAAACATCCTCGTCCTTATGCTTATGGGAGCAGCGGGTCTGTCATTCATCCTGGGCGATACGTTAGACGGCATCCTTATCCTTGCTATTCTCATTCTCAATGCAATGCTGGGATTTGCCCAGGAATACAAAGCCGAAAAAGCGTTGTCCGCACTCAAGCGCATGACAGTGGGCGTTGTTAAAGTATTACGCGACGGAACCATTGTTGAACTTCCGAGCACAGACATCGTACCCGAAGATATTATTTTCCTGGAAGAGGGCGACAAAGTACCGGCTGATGCCGTGCTCATCGAAACCCTCCATGTGGAAGTTAACCAAGCGGCGCTCACCGGAGAATCGCTCCCGGTAGAAAAAAACACCACAACCGACAACGAAATCTATATGGGTACGATCGTAACCCGGGGAAGAGCAACGGCTCGCGTCGGGCAAACCGGCATGCGGACCAAATTCGGATCGATCGCAACCAAGCTCAGTGAAATCACCAATGAGGAAACGCGCTCGAGAAAAAAATGGCCATACTCGGCAAACAGTTGGGTGTCATCGCGCTTTCTGCAGCCGGCATTATCTTCGGCTTGGGATTTATCCGCCACGATCCGTTGTTTGAATCAATACTCACCGCAATCAGTTTGGCCGTAGCAGCTGTGCCGGAAGGATTGCCTGCCGTGGTCACCATTACCCTGGCTGTCGGCACTCAGCGCATGGCACGGCAACGGTCGATTCTTCGTAAACTTTCCGCTATCGAATCTCTCGGCAGCGTGACGGTCATTGCCACAGATAAAACCGGCACGCTTACTCAAAATGATATGAAAGTGACCGACGTGTGGATTGCAGGAACGGCATATAAAACCGCAGCGCTCCAAAAAAACCAGCCTCTGCATCTTAATGAACTTATGGAAGTCGGTGTATTGTGTAATAACGCTAGTTTGTCGCGCGCCTACCAAGGAGAAAAACCCTCAGTCATCGGAGACAAAACGGAAGGATCACTCCTGCTTTTTGCCCATGATCTCCACCTTGCTCCCGAAGATTTCCGCAGCGAGGGAAAGCTCGTAGAAGAGTTTGCATTCACCTCACTGCTTAAAATGATGACCGTTATATGGAAGTCGGGCAAAACTACCACGGCGCTCACCAAAGGAGCGCCGGAAGCGATTCTTGCCAATTGCAACTGGTACCAAATCGGGGGTAAAGTCATCAGTCTTACCCCGGAATACCGGAAAAAAGTAGAAAAAGCCTTCCGTTCGTTCGCCGCAAAAGGGCTTCGTATGATTGCATTTGGTAAACGTGAAATCATCTGGAAGAATCAGTCCCGCACAAAAGTAGAATCCGGACTTATTTTCTTAGGGTTCGTCGGCATTGCCGATCCTCCGCGCCCGCAGATAGCGGATGCCGTACGCCTGGCGCAACGGGCTGGAATCACCACCATCATGATCACCGGAGACAATGAGCTTACGGCCCAGGCAATCGGCGAAGAAGTTGGGTTGCTGAAAAAAAACAATCAGGTCTTGACCGGAGCCCAGCTGGAATCGCTTTCTGATGCGCAGGCGATGCGCGCACTGGAAAAGACGCGAATATTTGCGCGCACAACTCCCGAACAAAAGTACCGCATCGTCAGCTTATTGCAAAAAATGGGCCATGTGGTTGCTGTCACCGGCGATGGCGTCAATGACGCGCTCGCCCTCAAGCAGGCGGATGTCGGCGTTGCTATGGGCATCACCGGTACGGATGTCGCTAAAGAGGCATCTGACATGATTATAACCGATGATAATTATGCCTCCCTCGTTATCGCCATAGAAGAGGGTAGAACCATTTTTGATAACATCAAATCCACAACAAAATATTTAATCGGTTGCAACCTGGGGGAAATCGGTGCAATCACCGGTGGCGTACTGTTGGGCTGGCCGTTTATCCTGAGTCCGTTGCATATCCTCTACGTTAATCTCGTGACAGACGGGCTGCCGGCAATCGGCCTGTCGCTTACACCCAAACAGGGTGACATCATGACCCAAAAGCCCAGAACCGAAAAAACGATATTTAACGGGCATGATGTTATATGGTTTATCGAGGTTGGACTCATTACGACCGTTGCAGCTCTGGCGTCATTTGTTATCGGTTCCAGGATGGATGTAACACTCGGCCGCACGCTCGCATTCCTTGCCATCATTCTCGCTCAGCAATATATCTTCTATGATATTGCAAGCCGCAACAAGACAATCCTGAAGCTCTCTCCCCGCCGATTCCCGTGGGTACTACTCCCGGTCGTTATCATTATCGCCCAGGTCCTCCTTTTAGAAGTACCCGCGTTTGAAAAAGTGTTCGAGATAACGGCTCCTCCTATCATGTTTTCTGTAGCAAGCGTGGCGCTGACCAGCATCCTCCTTCTCACATCTGAATTGCGAAAAAAGTACGGCAGGCACCTGTATTATCACCACTAAGACGCACGAAAACGTCCTGGCGGCAAAAGACAATTGGAAGCGTGGAATGTACCACTCCTCTCTTCTTTGCTATAATCGAACTTGATTGGTTTTTTCGGGTTCACCCGGAAAGATCAAAGATCTATTCCGGGCCTGTACCTCAATGGTAAATCCGGCTGTGCCGGACTTTTAAGCTATGTATTATGTTTACATAATACAAAATGATTTAGGAAAGATATATATTGGTCAAACAGTAGATTGGGAAAAGAGACTCTTAAGGCATAATGGAATATTACTATCAAAAAAGAGTAGCTATACAAGACAAAGAATAGGAACATGGAAGATTGTTCATAAAGAGGGGTATCAGACGAGAAAAGAAGCGTTACAAAGAGAAAAGTACTTAAAATCTCACACCGGTAGAGATTGGATCAGATCATTTATAGGGCCTGTAGCTCAACGGTAGAGCAGTAGCCTTTTAAGCTATTGGTTCTGGGTTCGAGTCCCAGCGGGCTCACTTACTCAACGGTAGATCCGGCGAAGCCGGACTTTTAAGCTATTGGTTCAGGGTTCGAGCCCCTGCCGACTCACACATAAACAGGATATGTTAAGGACAGAAGCATGAAAATAGGTATCTTACTCCTTCTTTTTACCATGTTTGGACTCGTCGTAGGATTTGCACTCGGCAAAGCGGATTACCGTTTGCCGAATATTCTGCCTATTTCCTGTACCTATAACAACCAGGTCTACAAAAACGGTGAAAGCTTTAAAGACAATTGCAATACCTGCAGTTGCCAAAACGGACAGGTGGCATGCACACTCATGGCCTGCAGCATAGACACCTTGAACAATGACTAAACAAGATAAAGCGCTGGAAATCTACAAACGGCTTTCCAAAGCCAATCCGCATCCCAAAGTTGAACTCCATTTTTCTACCCCGTTTGAGTTATTGGTCGCCACCATGCTTGCCGCACGGTGTACGGATAAATTAGTCAACACGGTAACCCCCGCATTATTCACAACATATAGAACAATCAAGGATTTAGCCGACGCTTCCTCGGAAGATATAGACCGTATGATAACGAAAATTAATTTTCATTCCAACAAAGCAAAAAATATCCGGGCAGCCGCAAACATGATTATGGATACGTACGGAGGAAACTTGCCTCAGACAATGGAAGAACTGGATGCATTGCCGGGAGTTGCCCGCAAAACCGCAAACGTAGTTCTGGGAAGCGCCTTCGGCATCGCCGAAGGCATCGTGATCGATACGCACGGTATCCGGCTGGCTAACAAACTGGGGTTAACCACACAAAAAGACCCGGTAAAAATCGAACAGGATCTTATGAAACTAATTCCCCGCAAACACTGGATACATTTCGGCCATTTGCTGACACTCCACGGCCGCTACATGTGCACCGCGCGACCACACAGCTGCGAAAACTGTCCCCTCGGCGATCTGTGCCCTGACTTGCTATAATAGAAACACAGTACGTATGAAAGGATTTATAGATTTTGTCCGGGAACAGGGAGTCGTAGGGCTAGCCGTCGGCTTTATCCTCGGGGGTGCGATCTCAGCGCTCGTCAAGTCATTTATCGAAGATATCGTCAGTCCGCTTCTCGCACTTGGCATGAGTAACCTGAGCAGTCTTCAGGATGCATACCTCCAAATCGGTTCTGCAAAAATCCTGTGGGGCGATTTCCTCAATGACCTCATTAACTTCCTCGTTATGGCATTTATCGTGTACTTCGGGGTCAAAATCCTCAAACTCGATACGCTCGACAAGAAAAAAGACAAGTGAGCACCATTAAGCGCGGAACCTAGTTTCTCAAATCGCTTGAGGATGCTCTTGTTTCTAAAATTCTCCCGCGCCTACTTATGGATTATGTCGCTGGGCGTCAGAGGTGCCGAGGCTACACCAACGTTACTTCGATGCGGGGGACGGTACTGCTTCTGCGACACGGCTCGCCTCTTTTCCTACCTTATCGCGCAGGTAATACAGTTTTGCGCGGCGGACCAATCCGTGTTTTTTCACTTCCATTTTTCTGATCCAGGGAGAGATGAGCGGGAAAATACGCTCAATACCGATAGCTCCCGCTCCGATTTTCCGGACGGTAAACATTACATTGGCGCCGCTTCCTTTGATGGCAATAACGATACCCTCAAAGATTTGGATACGTTCGCGGGTTTCTTCTTTTACCTCACGCTTCGTTTTACCGGCTACCTTTTCTTTTTCGATGAGTTTGTAGTGCACGCGTACCGTATCACCGACGTGGAAGTCGACGTGCAATGCTTTCTCCCCATCCATACCTTTCCAAACAATGTGGTTAGCCATAACGTAAGAAGCTTATTTTACCATTCCAGCACGCTTGATACAAGCGCGGACATAGGTGATAAACAATGGGTGCGGTACAAGGGGGCTCGACCGGTACTCCGGGTGATATTGGGTGCCCAGGAAAAACGGATGCGTGTCCGTCGGCAATTCGATGATTTCTGCCAGATTCTCTACCGTTGACCTGCCGGAAAATATCAACCCTTTATCTTCCAATTGTTTCGTATATTCGTCGTTAAACTCATAGCGGTGGCGGTGGCGTTCCCACACGGTTTTGGCTTCCGCATCGGAATACCCTGTATTTTCGAGATAACTCTGATCAGCCAGCGATCCGGCTTTTACCTTGCATTCCCAGCGCCCAAGACGCATCGTGCCTCCGTAAGCACGCCGTTTTTGATTCTCTTCCTGCATCGGATTCATATGTATGACCGCAAACGGGGTAGCTTTGTCGCACTCCGTAGAATTGGCGGCTTTAAGTCCCAATACGTTTCGCGCATATTCCACAACAGCCAGCTGCATACCGTAACAAAGACCCAGGTACGGAATCTTTTGCTCGCGGGCGTACCGGATAGCTTCCAGCATCCCCTCAACGCCTCTGGGGCCCCATCCGATGGGCACGATAACCCCGCTGATGCCGGAAAGCAGAGACTCGGCAGATGCGCCTTTTTCTATTTTTTCAGAATTCACCCAACGGGTTTTTACCGTAACCCCTTCGCTCCATCCCGCGTGATCTAACGCATCCATTAACGCGGCATACGAATCCCGTAGCTCGTAATCACCCGTGCCAAAGTATTTACCCACAATAGCGACTTCTATGACCTTCTTTTTGCTCGCCTTTACCCGGTCGAGCATCGCATACCACTGGGTCATATCAGCTGAACCGTCGGGAAGGTTAAACAGCGCTAATATCTTTTGGGCAAAGCCCTGCTCCTCAAACGTCTGGGGCACGGCATAGGGAGTAGACTCATCCGGATTATTGATCACATTTTCCGGAGCCACATTACAGAACATAGCAAGGCGCTCACGCCTGCGTATATCGATGGCTTTTTCTCCCCGGCACACGATGAAATCAGGCTGTATACCCATGGAGAGCAGGAACTTCACGGAAAGCTGGGTCGGCTTTGTTTTCGGCTCGCCCAAATGGTGCGGTGTAGGCAAATAACTCACATGCACGTGCACAACCGGCGCTTTTTTAACCGTTTTCAGAATTCTGGACGCCTCGTAATACAGCATGTTTTGATATTCACCTGCGGTTCCTCCGAGCTCAATAACGACAATTTCCGCACCGTCTTTTTTGGCTGCCGTATCTATGCGGCCCAAAATCTCATCGGTGATATGCGGAATAGCCTCAACATCCTCGCCTTTATATTCGAAATTGCGCTCGCGTCCGATGACCGCAGAGTAAATCTGGCCCATGGTTACAAAATTATGGCGGTGCACGTTTTTACCCAGAAATTTCTCGTACGTACCCATGTCCATATCCGCCTCGGTGCCGTCATCGCACAGGAATGGATCCCCGTGCTCAATAGGATTGATAAGGCCGGAGTCGACATTTAGGTAATTTTCAAACTTTATGAGGGTGACGTTATATCCCCTTGCCTGAAGAAGTAGTCCGATGGAGGCGGTGGTGATGCCTTTTCCGAGTCCTGATAGCACGCCGCCCGAAACAAAAATATATTTGGTTTCCGTTAAGTGCATGGTTTAAGATATCAAAAATCCCCATTCCCGTCAACTCGAACCCGAGTATAAAAACGGGGTGTATGGTATATTAGAACCGCTTCCTGCTTGCCGTATGCCGCTTGCCTGATTGCGGTTTCCCTTTGGTTGATTTTTTATCTCCCCCGAAATTCTTCCGGAAGAGCGAATAAAAAATATCTCCCTTGGTAATGACGCCGACTACCTGGTCATCATCGCTTAACACCGGCAACTGGTCTACGTGGCGCACAATCATACGGGAGAGCGCCCGCATAACTAATGTCGTCTCGCGTGAAAATATAACCGTCCTGCACATGATATCTTTTGCCTTTATCGGAGCCATTTCGCGGATACGTTCTTCCATGGCCTCAAAATCCTGCGGCGTTTCCAGATAGTCCATGACGTCCTGGTATTTGGGATAAAGGCGTTCAAGAATGTCTTTGCGGGTAACGATACCGATGAGTTTATTGTCCGGGTCAACCACTGGCAATGTATGAATATGAGTGGAAAAAATCTTTTTACAGAGGTCACGATACGTAGTATCTGGGGTTACCGTCATTACAGCTCTGGACATTATTTCCGAAACTGTCATAAATAGCTTTACAGAAGTATACCACACGGGAAAATGACCATGTCAATACGGTGAAGCTTTATGTTTCCGTTTGCTGACCTTGAGTTCCAAAATAGTGCGGTGTAAAATTGCGACTGCTTGTGCCAATTCTTCTCCTTTTGCTTGTCGGGCAATCAACATTTTTGCTGAGTCCATCGCTTTGCGTATTTCTGCTTCATTGATCTCACTGGCGTGTACCGCGCGGGATACGAGGATAGATACTCCTCCTTTTTTGGGTAGGACTTCCATAAACCCGCCACCGATAGCCAGAAAAAATTCCTTGCCGCCGGATAGTATTTTTACCTCACCGGGAGCCAGCTGGGTAAACAATGGCTCGTGATGAGCCAACACTTCTATCGTTCCGTCTGGCGTCGGAACGGATACAGAGTCCACCTGCTCCGAAAACGCTTTCCGCTGAGGTGTGATGACAGAGAGAAGAAATTGCATAGGATTACTTGACCTCGTCAATCGTTCCTACCATGTAGAATGCCTGCTCCGGCTTGCTATCATGCTTGCCCTCCAAAATTTCTTTAAAGCCTCTGACGGTTTCCTCTACCGGCACATATTTGCCGGGGCGTGCGGTAAATGC
>CAYSAP010000005.1:9705-28511 GCA_964429085.1 uncultured Gammaproteobacteria bacterium
AACATGGGCTGTGTCAAAAACCGCTGAATTTTTCGCGCTCGGGACACCGAAAGTTTATCTTCTTCGCTCAATTCCTCCATGCCCAAGATGGCGATGATATCCTGAAGATCCTTGTAACGCTGTAACACCCGCTGTACGCCGCGCGCTACGTCATAGTGGTCCTTACCCAATACGAGCGGGTCAAGAATACGCGAATTTGCGGTAAGCGGATCGATAGCAGGGTACAACCCCTGTTCAGCAATCGAACGCTCGAGGGACATCGTTGCATCCAAATGAGCAAATGTCGTAACAGGGGCCGGATCCGTATAATCGTCCGCCGGCACGTAGACTGCCTGTACCGAAGTAATAGACCCCTTCTTGGTCGAAGTAATACGTTCCTGCAGCGCGCCCATTTCATCGGCAAGAGTCGGCTGGTATCCCACTGCCGACGGGATACGCCCGAGCAATGCTGACACTTCGCTTCCCGCTTGTGCAAACCGAAATATGTTGTCGATAAAGAGCAATACATCCTGGCCTTCATCATCGCGGAAATATTCCGCCATGGTAAGACCCGTTAACGCGACACGGAGACGGCTCCCCGGCGGCTCATTCATCTGACCGAACACCAATGCAGTTTTTCCGATAACGTCAGAGTCTTTCATTTCCCTCCACAAGTCGTTCCCTTCGCGCGACCGTTCTCCAACTCCCGCAAATACGGATACGCCACCGTGAACTTCTGCCACGTTATGGATAAGCTCCTGGATCAGCACCGTTTTCCCCAGTCCCGCTCCTCCGAACAAACCCATTTTGCCTCCCTTTACGAAGGGGGCAACCAAATCGACGACTTTTATACCGGTTTCCAACAGTTCCCGTTTGGTACTTTGTTGTGACAAGGGAGGCGCAGATCTATGGATCGGACTCCGTTTGGTGGATCCTATTGCGGCTCCCTCATCAATAGGCTCGCCTACCACATTAAATATGCGGCCTAAAGTCTTTTTACCGACTGGAACGGAAATAGGTTCCCCAAGGGCGGTGACATCTGTTCCCCGGCTTAATCCGTCCGTCGGTCCCAACGCGATTGCCCGCACGCGGTTATCCCCGAGATGTTGCTCTACTTCCAACACAAGAAGCTTGGAATCCGTAAATTCCGTCGGAACCGTCAATGCTTCATAAATCGCAGGCATATACTCGGGTGAGAATTGCGCATCGATAACCACGCCCTGGATCTGAACAATCGTCCCTATGTTTGCTTTCGTTTCAATTCTTATCTTTGCCATATATCTCCTTTGCGTACATGATTTACTCAACCGCCAATCGCGCGGTCACCATGTCGGTAATTTCATAAGTGATCTTCTCCTGGCGGGCCTTATTGTATTGCAAAGTGAGATCATCCCGTAATGAGTTGGCGTTATCCGTCGCATTATGCATCGCAATCATACGTGCGGAATGCTCTGCCGCTTCAGCCTGAAGCACTGCGTCCCGGATTTGATTTTCGACATAATGCGGCAGCAAGGCGTTGAACACTTCCTCGACACTCGGCTCAATCAAAAACTCATAGGATCCTTCGGCTTCGTTTGCCGCAGCCTCACCTGTTATCGTAAGCGGCAAAACTGTTTTTACACGGGGCACTTGTTTCGACACTGTCAGGAACTCATTGGACACTAAATCGACCGCATCATATTCACCCGACAAAAACTGGGTGGTAAGATACTCTACGAGTGCCGGAACGACACGTTCCCAGGGAATGGTATCGGAAAAATCCGCCTTCACTCCGTGAGCCAATCTCGTCACGAAATCTGCGCCCTTTTTCCCGATCGAAACCACTTCATACTTCGCACTTGTGGGATACTGTTTCATAAAAAACCGAAACAAAGAGGTGTTGAGTCCGCCGCACAATCCTTTATTCGTAGAAAGCAGCACGACCAGCCGTTTTCCGGTTGGGAGCGGCGTCATAAGAAGCTTGTGATTCCGGAAATCGGTTCGTGTTGCCAAACGCATAACCATTTCGTAAATTTTTTGTGCATAGAGCTTGCCCGCAAGCGCTGCCGCCTGTGCCTTTTTCATCTTGGCCGCAGCAACGAGCTCCATCGCTTTGGTGATCTGCGCAATATTCCTCGCACTTTTGATTCTTCGTTTGATGAGCCGAATATTTGCCATACAGTCAGATTACTTAAATGCTTTTTTGAAGTCAGCTACCGCCGTTTCCAATGCCTTCTCTATCTCCGGCGACAATACTTTTTCTTTCGCGATAGCTGCTAAGGTCTTCCGGTGCCGGGCAGTAAGATACGTCATAAACTGCACTTCGAATTCCGTAATGCGGTTAACCGGAATTTCATCCAGATGTCCTTTGCTCCCCGCCCACATAATGGCAACCTGGTTGGAAACTGATGCCGGTTGGAACTGGCCCTGCTTAAGCAGCTCCATCATGCGGCTGCCGCGTGCAATTTGCCGTTTCGTAATATCGTCAACGTCCGATGCAAATTGGGCAAACGCAGCCAAATCCCGGAATTGTGCCAAATCAAGACGCAAATTGCCGGAAACTTTTTTCATCGCCTTAATCTGCGCGCTTCCTCCGACGCGGGAAACGGAAAGTCCCACATTGACCGCCGGCCGTTGCCCGCTGTTAAACAAGTCGCTTTCGAGGTAAATTTGTCCGTCGGTAATGGAAATGACATTTGTCGGAATGTATGCGGACATGTCTCCTGCCTGTGTTTCGATAATCGGTAGCGCAGTAATAGATCCGCCTCCCCGTGCTTCCGAAAGCCTGCACGCGCGTTCCAATAAACGGCTATGGAGATAAAATACGTCACCCGGATATGCCTCGCGGCCGCTCGGTCTGCGAAGAGTCAAAGATATTTGGCGGTATGCCCATGCATGTTTGGATAAATCATCGTAAATAACCAACACGTCTTTTCCTTTGTCCATGAAGTATTCAGCCATAGCAGATCCCGCGTACGGTGCGAGGTACTGATACGGAACAGGGTCGCTCGCGGTAGCCGCAATGATGATGGTGTGTTCCATAGCGTTGTGCTTTTCCAAATCCGAGATAACTTGCGCTACGCGCGAAGTTTTCTGCCCGATTGCCACATAAATACAAATCACATTCTCGCCTTTTTGATTGATGATGGTGTCTACGGCAATTGCGGTTTTTCCTGTACTCCGGTCACCGATGATAAGCTCGCGTTGGCCGCGGCCAATCGGAATCATAGCATCAATAGCCTTGATACCGGTTTGGAGCGGAGTAGTCACCGGTTGCCGGTGAACAACTCCAGAAGCAATCTTCTCCATCGGGTACCGCGTTTTAGAAGTTACCGCCCCTTTTGCATCGATAGGTTCGCCCATGGGATTTATCACCCGACCCAAATATGCCTCTCCTACCGGAACGGACAATAAGGTTCCGGTACTTCTGACTTCATCGCCTTCTTTGAGGGTAAGATAATCCCCAAGCACCATAATACCCACTTCTTCCTCTTCTAGGTTTACCACCACACCTGAAATACCGTTTGCAAACGTCACGAGTTCGAGATATTTAGCTCCCGGAAGCCCCGAAGCTTTGGTAACGCCGTCGGCAAGCGTTGTGATATACCCCACTCTTCTGGCGGTAGCAGACGAATCAAAACTTTCAAGTTTTTTTACAAGTTCCTTAGCAATAAGGGAAGTAACATTTATTTTCATAGAAATGTTAGGAAACCGTCACTATTGCAGCCATTTCTTTAAGCTCACTGCGAATGCTGGAATCCATAACCCAATCTGCCATCATCACCCTGAGTCCGCCGACAAGTGTCGGATTTACTACACTCGTTAAACTCACCTCATGTCCTGCGATGCGTGATAACACTCGGGCGATGGACTGCAATTCTTGCGGCGCCAATTTTACTGCCGACTCTACTTTTGCCTGATGTTCATGCTTTGCCGAAGCGCTCATCCTGCGCAGCAACGACTGTACTTTGGGCGTCATACCGGTGGCTTTCCCACCGCGCTTCAGATGACGTATGACCCCGTCTACAAAACCGCGGGCATCTTTGGAAACAGACTTCACTTTTTTTCCTCCCTCGTGGCCCAGACCTCCAGGTCTTTCACCCGCTTGGAAATAAGTGCATGCTGCTCTTTGGGTCCCATAACGGAAGATAACAGGCGCTTGGCCATAACAACTGCGAGATCCACGGCTTCGGCGGCAATCGCATTTTTTGCAGTTTTGTGTGTCTCTTCCGCTTCAAGCTTTGCTCTCGTAATGATTGCGGCTGCCTGCGTATGCGCCTCTGCAACTAATTCTTTTTCCACCTCTTTTGCCTGCTTTTTTGCCTCTTCGATTATGGCGAGGGCGTCTTCACGCGCTTGACCCAGAGCCTTTTCCTGTTTTTCCTTGAGCTTCTCTTCTCCTTCGCGCAGTTTAGAAGTCAACTCCACGCCTTCGGCAATCTCACGCCGCCGTTTTTCCAGCATCGTAAGGATCGGCTTATACAGTAATTTTTGCAGCACAACTATGATAATTAAGAAATTAACTACCTGCGCTGCCAACAATGTTGGTTCTATACCTAGTTTATCCATGATTTCAACCTAATCGTTTATACAAATTTTATAATAAGACCGACAACGAGCGAGTAAATAGCAATAGCTTCAGCGAATGCTATACCCAAAATCATGCTCGTGCGGATTTCGTTAGCCGCCTCGGGATTTCTTCCCATGGCCTCCAGTGCTTTACCGGTTAAGATACCGATAGCAATAGCAGGAGCAATACCTCCGACGGAAACGGTAATGCCCATCATGATCATACGAATTGCTGCATCTTCCATGTTGTAACTCACCCCCTCCCGAACGTTTCTACTATACTATATTATACCTCTCAAACGACATACGTATCTCTATGACCGATGCTCACTCTCGCCATGCGCCACGGCAACACTGAAAAACGCGGTCGAAAGCATAGAAAACACGAGCGCCTGAATCAGGCCGACAAATAATTCCATAAACAGAAACGGCAACGGAACGACAAACGGCATAAGAAACGCGATAACTGCGAGCAATACTTCGCCGGCAAATATATTCCCGAATAAGCGGAAGGCAAACGATATAACTTTGGAAAGATCGGAAACGATCTCCAATAACCCGACGCTGAATTGTATCGGGTCCTTGAAGTTGATAAATCGTCTGATATAATGGCCGCCCAAATTCAAAAATCCGAAATATTGCATCGCGACAACTGCAACGATTGCCAGTGCCAGCGTCATATTAAGATCAGCGGTCGCGGCTCTCAACAACGGCACAAATTCTTCACCATGGTGGAATCCGACCGTTCCGACTCCGGGAAGCAATCCTACCCAATTTGCCGCAAGAATAAATAGAAACAGCGAGGCCACAATCGGAAAAAACTGTTTGATATGACGGCCGGCAATTGCTCCGAAAAAGTCATACAAGCCTCCGACGATCGACTCTGCTATCAGCTGGGCGTTCCCTGGGATAACGGACATTTTTCGTGTAGCCATATACGACAGCACGATAAGAAGGGCCATAACCACCCATGCGGTAATGTATGCGTTAGAAACCGGCAATCCTCCGATCGTCCATAACGTCTCTGCGGCCAATGATATGTGTAAACCCATTTTTTAAAATAATACCAATAATTGCAGTATTATCGCTTAGCAACGGCATCTCGGACAATACGTATCAGTGATGCACATGAAACAAGCAATCCGAACCCGAACAATACGAGCGTCGCCTTCGGCCGGGTACCCCAATGTTCATCCAGTTTCACGCCCCCTACCAATCCCAAAACCATCGGTAGGGCTATGTCCAGCCCTACCTGTCCTGCGACAGAGGCAAACTGCCATCCGTCATTACCCCGGGATGATTTTTTATCCGCAGGTTTTGCTTTTCGCGGCCGTATCCCCGTTTCGACGTCTTCCAATATAACGTCGTAATATTCATGTTGCGAAGACACGTTTTTTTCGTCTTTCATAAATAATTGTATCTCACTGTGGTTTTTGCCGTCAATACATTATGCCTGAAACGATCCGATGGGCTCCAGTGCGCGCACATCATCCGCCAAAATCACCAGTCGGTCATCTTTCTGATCTACCTTGCCCGTGATGATAACGGCACTGTCCCGCATCCAAAAATGTACGCTGCGGGCATACATCTTGGGAAAGATTACCACTTCAATATTTCCCGTCAAATCCTCAAGCCTAATAAATGCCATTTCGCTTCCACTGCTTTTGGTAACTATTTTCTTTACCTGAGCCACTAGTCCTACTACCCGTATCCTGTCTCCAACCCGTTCCTCTGTAACCTGAGATATCGGAGTCATAGACTCTTTATTCCCGATGTTCTGTAATGTTTTCTCCAACGGATGGGCAGTTAGGTAAAATCCCAGCAATTCCTTTTCAAACGCTAGAAGCTCCGCGCTTGTGAGTTCCGTCACACTGGGCAAATGGTCCAACACGGAGGTCTGCTTCGTGTCGCCGGTATCAAACAATCCGGTCTGTCCGACGGATGCAGCTTTGCGGTCTTTATGTATCTGACCAAGCATGGTTTCCACGACCGATAACAGCGCGGCTCGCGTCCCGAATGTTTCCATGGCACCTGCCTGGATAAGACTTTCCAATGTTTTTTTGTTTACCTTAGATACATCGACCCGCCGTAAAAAATCGGCAAATGCGAGAAACGAACCGTTTTTGCGCACACGCAGGATGCAATCAATCGCCGCCCCTCCTACATTCTTGATTGCCGACAACCCAAACCGGATACGCCCGCTTTCTATAGAAAATTCGATATCCGACATGTTGATATCCGGAGGCAACAACTGGATGCCTGTTCGTTTACACTCGGCTACAATCATTGCAATTTTCTCGCTTCTGGTGTCCCCCGTATTGGCCCGGGATTCTGCTGTGAGCACCGCCGTCATATACTCAACCGGGTAATTGGCTTTAAGATACGCGGTCTGATATGCGATCACGGCATAACATGCCGCATGCGCTTTATTAAATCCGTAGCCTGCAAATGGCTCGATAAGGTGAAAAATTTCTTCTGCTTTATTTCTAGTCATGCCATTTTTGACACAGCCATCTACAAATTTCTCCTGCTGCTTTTTCATTTCTGACGGAATCTTTTTTCCTACGGCTTTCCTGAGCTTATCGGCATCTCCCCAGGAATACCCTGCAAGCGTGATAGCGGTAAGCAGCACATCATCCTGGTAACAGATAAGTCCGTACGATTGGCTAAGGACTTCCTTGAGACGGGGATCCGGAAATGTGACTGTTTCCGGGTTATTTTTGCGGGAGATATATTGCGGAATCACCTGCATAGGACCGGGCCGGAACAGGGCAACCATGGCCATAAGGTCAAAAATAGTAGTCGGCTTTAGTTCCTTGATATATCTGCGCATACCCGCAGACTCAAGCTGGAACACGCCCGTCGTTTCACCCAAAGCCAGCATCTCAAACGTTTTTTTATCGGTCAGGGGAATATCATATACATCGACGATCTTGCCTTTCACTTCTTCGATAAATTTTGTGGCGGTTGCTATGATGGTTAAATTCCGGAGTCCCAAAAAATCCATCTTCAAAAGGCCGACGCCGTCTTCTCCAACGGTGTACATATCATATTGGGTGATCACACGGTCTCCCTTGCTCTCCCGCTGAAGCGGCGTGTATTCTACGAGCGGCTTATCTGCAATAACGACGCCCGCAGCGTGGACAGAGGCGTGACGGGCAACCCCCTCCAGTTTACGAGCGACATCAAGAAGCCTCTTAGTCTCGGGCTCGCTGCGGTATGCGGCGGACAACTCCGGCGTCAAATCGATAGCTTTGTCTATCGTCATACCGAATCCCTGGACGCCCTGAGGAATCAGCTTGGCTATCCTGTCCGGCTGGATATAGGGCATGCCCAACGCTCGCCCTGCATCACGAACGGCTCCCCGGGCCTCCATGGTACCGAATGTAATAATCTGTGCTACTTTATCGTCGCCGTATTTTTGTGTCACATAGGCAATAACTTCATCTCTGCGGTCGTCTGCAAAATCCAGGTCGATATCCGGAGGACTCGGCCTATGGGGGTTCAGAAACCGCTCAAATGGCAGACGGAAGAAAAACGGATCGATACCGGTTATACCTAAAATATAAGAGATCACGCTTCCTGCCGCGGATCCGCGGCCAGGGCCCACACCAATTTTTTGGCTTTTCGCCCAATTGACGAAATCGGAAACGATCAAAAAATAGGTTGAATATCCTTTTTTAGTAATAATATCCAGCTCGTAATTGATCCGGTTTTTTATTTCATCGGTAATCCTGTCATATCTCTGGTGGATCCGCTCGTCTATCAAGACCCGCAAATACTCTTCAGGACTCTGACCATCGGGAACCGGAAATTTTGGCAGAATCCATTTGCCTACGGATAGCGTAATATCGCACATAGATGCAATTTTTACCGTATTTTCTATCGCTTCCGGATACTGCGCGAACAACTCCGTCATTTCACCAGGGCTCCGGAGGTAAAAATCAGGAGACCCGACCATAGACAACGGCCGATTTTTTTCCACAATAGTGCGCTGTGTTTGTACGCAGAGCAATATTTCCTGAGCCTCAGCATCATCAACGCCGACATAATGCACGTCGTTGGTGGCAACCAGAGGCAACCCTAACTTTCGCGAGAGTGCGATAAGCTTCACGTTCACTTCCTCAATCTGCGGAATGTTAAGATGCTTTTGCAATTCTATATAGTAATGGTCGGGACCAAAAAGTTCCGCATACGTTGTCGCCACTTCTTCGGCTTCGCCGATTTTATCCTGCATAAGGAGTTGCGGTACCTGGCCGGCAAGACACGCCGAGAGACAAATAATCCCCTCGTGATGCTCTTTCAACAAATCCCAATCGATACGGGGTTTGTAATAATACCCGTCGAGATGAGCATGTGTTACAAGTTTGAGGAGATTTCTGTACCCCACGTCATTTTTAGCCAGTAGCACGAGATGATACGGATCTGTATCAATCCTGCCTTCCTTATCCAAGCGGCTTCTGCGGGCAACATATGTTTCGACACCGATGATCGGTTTGAGTCCGGCAGCTTTGGCTTTGAGATAAAACTTGAAACTCCCGTACATTGCCCCGTGATCGGTAAGGGCAAGTGTATCCATCCCCAGTTCTTTCGTTCGAGCGATGAGCTGATCTAGCTTTCCCAATCCATCCAGAAGTGAAAATTCACTGTGAACATGAAGATGTACGAAATTTGGCATGTTTTAGGTTTCTAATACTCGTTTGAGTGCGTCCAAAATTATTCTTGTATCTGCTTTTGGAAACTGCCGACGAACTAGTCCCATAAGAAACATGATTGACTGTTGCTTACCCGCCTTATAATCGGCAACCGCCTTGGTATTTGCCTCTAAAATAGAGGTGATAGTCGCTCGTAGTTCATCTTCTGAAACTGCGACGACCGCCTTGGCCTCGTACATATCTTCGATGAGCTTGGCTGGCATCACCGTTTCAATGTCCGGTTTTTTATTAATCAACCAATTGGCTACTTCTTTTGGTGTATATGATTTTTCAAGTGCATTGGATGCCTTCACCGCCTCCTCAAAATAATCAGCCAACGCACGGGTATCAATAAGGTGCATAGCGTCGATATCAACAAGTGCATATGCGCTCATGAAACGTTGTTTTTTTTCTTCCGGCAACTCAGGAATTCCTTTGCGTATCGTTTCGATATACGATTTCGTAAATCTCATCGGTGGGATATCTGGCTCCGGAAAATAACGGTAATCGGCAGCTCCTTCTTTAACCCGCTGGGAAACTGTTGCTTTTTTGGCGTTATCCCACCCACGTGTTTCCTGTACAGGAATTTTTCTACTATCCAAAATAGCAGCCTGCCGCGTAATTTCGTACTCTATGGCGGCCACGGCAAACCGAAACGAATTGATATTTTTGATTTCTACTTTGTACGGGGGCAAGCTTGTCTCTCCGACTTTTCGCAACGATATATTTGGTTCCAACCGCATAGATCCTTTTTCCATATCCGCGTTGGAGATACCCATGTAGCGCACAATTTGGTGGAGTTTTTTCAAAAATTCCTTCGCTTGCTCACTACTTCGGATATCCGCTTCTGTTACGATTTCTACAAGCGGTACTCCCGAACGATTAAAGTCCACGAGCGTCACCTTTTGCCCGTTTATGATTGCATGTTGTAGTTTTCCCGTATCTTCCTCAAGATGCACACGACGAATCCTAACTTGATATGGTTTGATACTTTGATTCCCGGGATCGAGAACTATAAGTCCCCCTGTACACAGCGGCTGGTCGTATTGGGAAATCTGATAGCCTTTGGGCAAATCGGGATAAAAATAGTGCTTGCGGTCAAATTTGGAAACCTCGGCTATCTCGCTGCCGAGGGCGAGTCCCAACATGATCGTCCACTCAACCGCTTTTTTATTCGGCACGGGTAATGCTCCCGGCAACCCCAAGCAGACCGGGCATGTTTGGGTATTGGGCTTTTTGGCAAAATGATCTGCCGGGCACCCACAAAACATGCCGCTCTTGGTTTTGAGTTCTACATGAATTTCCAGTCCGATGACCGGTTCGTAGGTGTTATTCATTGTTGTGATTCCTTATCTAAATTAGGTGCACGTTGATACCATTTCGTTTCTTGTTCATAAAGATACGCAGCCTGATACAATCGCTCTTCTTCAAATTGCGGTCCTATGAGTTGAAGTCCTACCGGCAATCCGTCGGAAAATCCGCACGGAACCGAAAGCGCTGGTACCCCTGAAATATTAATAGGACACAACATAATGTCAGATAGATACATCGTAAGCGGGTCTTTCACCTTTTCTCCCAACTGAAAGGGAAGCGTCGGAGAATTAGGCGCTACGATAATGTTTACCTGTTTAAATGCCTCTTCAAAATCCTGCTTGATAAGGGTACGCACTTTCGCAGCCGTTCGATAATAGGCATCATAATACCCGGATGAGAGCGCGTATGTTCCGATCATGATACGACGCTTGGCTTCTTGCCCAAAAACACCACGCTCATGACCTAATCGAACGCCGTCAAATCTGGACAAGTTTGAACTGATCTCAGAAGGCACCAGAATATAGTACGCGGCCATAGCATATTTCGTATGAGGAAGCGACACCGGCTGAGCCTTCATGCCAAATTTTTCAAGCATTCTCATCGCTTCCTCTACCATTTTTCGCACCTTTCCATCCATGCCCTCTACCTCAAAATACTCCTTGGGAATACCGATACGCACGCCTTTCATTTTCTCCCCGAGTCGCGCAGTATATCGGGGTACTGGTCTATCAACACTCGTCGCATCCCGGGGGTCTTTGCCGGCAGTGATCTCAAAAAGATACGCATTATCATATACAGTTTTGCTTACATGCCCTATGGTGTCAAATGACGACGCCATCGCGATAATACCGTACCGCGACACTCGGCCATACGTCGGTTTGATACCAACCAAATTACAATACGAAGCGGGCAGCCGAATCGAACTTCCGGTGTCTGTCCCGGTTGCCGCAAGACACATGCCGGTTCTGACTGCCACTGCAGACCCGGAGCTTGACCCTCCTGGCACCCTAGTTGTGTCATACGGGTTTCTCGTTGGCTGATAGTCGCTATTTTCTCCCGACGATCCATGGCCCCATGCGTCCTGGTTAGTTTTTCCGATAATGACAGCACCTGCTTCCTTGTATTTGGTCACAACAGTCGCGTCAAACGGAGGAGTGTAATTATCAATGATTTTCGACCCTGCTGTTGTACGGATCCCATTCGATGTATACAGATCCTTTAACGCGATAGGAATGCCCAATAACGGTTTCGTTTGCCCCTTACTGCGTAGCAAATCTGCCTGTTTGGCATCCCGTAATGCGCCGCTCTCATCAACCGTGAGAAATGCATGTAAAATATCATCATGCTTCTTCACCCGTTCAAGGCACGCACCTACGAGCTCTTCCGAAGAAAACTCTTTGCGTTCTAGCGCTTGTTTTGTTTCCAAAATGGTAAGGCGATCGAGATCCATAATTATTTTTCTTCAAAAATACGTTTCACGACAATATATCCGTTATGTGTCTCGGGTGCGTTCTGCAGGGCTTGTTCCTGACTGAGTGTCGGCTGTATTTCGTCGTCCCGAAAAACATTTTCTGCCCCGGTCACTTGCGCAGTTTCTGAAACATCATTGGTGTCCGGCTCGTTTACCGTCACCACATAACTCAACACATTCGAAAGTTGTGGCAAAAAAATGCTGGCCTGTTCTCTGGTGACCGGAAGATTCGCGAGCTTGGAAACATGATCAAGATCTACCTGCGTCAACCCGGAAAAAACTTCGTACTTTTTTTTGTGATGCACCGTAGCTTTCATGGGCTCATTATAGCGAAAGATTTCTCTCTTGCACAGAGCGCTCAATTTGCTACAGTACATACATGAGCAAATACCGCGCTGCAGTCCAGCAAATGCTGGAGGAAAACAAGGAATTGTTTGAAGAGTTTACGCCCATTCATGACGCCTATGTCGTAAACCCCGCGGCAAATCAGGCCAAATATAATTCTATAGGCAGCACCGTCATGGATACTATCAGGGAGTATGAACGCACACTCTGCTCCAAAATGGGCGCCGGCCAATACAGTAAATTCAGCATGAATCTTTCGGAAAAGTTTATGGAAGAAATTAAAGCTATATATCCCAAAATTATGTTTATTGGGGTAGAATGACCCTATTTGTAATCGGACATTATCGAAGTGACTCGTTTGTTTGTTGCTCTAACGCATCGTCAAGAGGCGCAAGTTTCCCTAACACTCTTTCAAGAAGCCAGTCGGCAATCGCAGGATTTTTGGGAAGCAGTGGTCCGTGAAAATAACTGCCGATGGCGTTTTCGTACACCGCGCCTTCCCAACCATCTAACCCGTTATTGCCGTTGCCTTTGATTATTTTCGCGAGCGGTTTTATCTTGGGACCTAAATGCGTCCTGCCGCCGTGATTTTCAAATCCTACGATGATCGTACCTCTCAACTCCGACGGGTATACAATTTCTGCCTCAACATTGCCGATCAGCCGCTTGGCTTGATCGCCGGGATGAATCGTATACAAATCAAATATACCGGCGCCGGGTATTTTATCTCCTTGATAGGATTTGTAGTAATGCCCGACAAACTGATATGCGGCGCACACAAACAACGCAGGCGTACCCCGTTCTACCATTTTTTTGACGACCGGCCCTTTGCGCTTCAGAAAATCCTCGCCCGCCAGCTTTTGCTGACGATCCTGAGCGCCGCCCATAAAAATTAGGTCGCACGATTCCAGTTCCGATCGGTTGGTTTCCAGCGTCACGGGAACAATATCCGCCTGTATCCCCCGCCACAGACACCGTTTTTGAAGCACGATGACATTCCCCCTGTCGCCGTAGGTACTCATAAGATCAGGATACAACCACGCAATTTTTATTTTCATAAAATTTTTCTGCCTTTCAAAATTTTCCGTACCTCAAGCATGGCGGAGTATGTTGCCAGTATAAACATCGTGTCTTGTGATCCATCAAGTGCGTTACGAAGGCTCGGTTCCACATATGCGTTTAACCCGGCGTATTTCATCCGAAGCGCCATGTCGTAGACGCGATCGCCGCTTACAATGACGTTAGTGTGCGCAGGGATCATTTCAAAATCCACATCCCATATCCAACTCACATCCCTGCCATCCGGAATGCGATCGTTTAAGACAAGCAATAGCTCTTTTGCCCCCATATCTAGCACGGTACGAAGTGACACGTTAAAACCTGCCGGATTTTTGGAAAGAAAAAGCTTGATCGTTTTTTTGTTGACGACAATCTCCTCTTGTCTGCCAAATGCCGGAGCAAACGAGGTGAGCGCTTTTTTAATCTCACTATCGGGAATGCGCAGTGATTTCGCCAATGTCACTGCTGCAAGTGTGTTGTACTGATTATACAGCCCCGGAAGTGGGCTGAGCCATGTGCTCATGTTTGGCTTCGGGCGCCGGGCGCTACACTTCGTGCAGCGCCACACCCCGATGTGGGAATAGTACACACCGTCATACTTGAGGCGTCCTCCGCAATCAGAACAAAATGAAGAATCTGCGGCATGTTCTTTTGATTTCAAATACTTCGACGGATCGTTAAGTCCGAAGTACGTTACCTTTCCTTTCGCGGCCTTCCCTAATGCCGCCACGCCGGGATCATCGCTATTGAGAATAAGTTGATATGGTTTGATCGCTTGATTCCCGGAATCGATTGTTATAAGACATTGCTTCCACTTTTCAACGATCACATCTACTTCGCCATACCGGTCGAGTTGATCACGAAAAAGATTCAAAAGGAGGATTCGTTTTGGAGTTATATATTGTAATATTATCGGAAGTGAATTTTCGTCGATCTCAAATACTCCTACATCTGCCTGCACTCTTCCTAACCAATCTGCTTTGCGGATACACGAGGAAACGACGCCGTTTATAAGGTTTGCTCCGGTACTATTGTGCACCACGCTATCACCAACGTGCTCAAGTATCGTTTTGATCATGAGCGATGTGGTAGTCTTTCCATTGGTACCGGCTACCAGTATGACACCGTCCGACAGGCCACCAGCCAGTGATCTGGCGATATTGGGCCGCAAGCGAAGCGCAATCTCCCCCGGCCACGTTTCCCCGGCTCCTAAACCAAGCGTGAGACTTACCCAGGAAACAAATTTTGTGAGAACAACAATGAGGCGGTCAATCAAACCCATAGACGCATTATCTCGCAACAAAGGAAATAATAGCAACCTACATTGCCCGCAGGCGTCTGATACGCTCCTCGAGCGGCGGATGCGTGTTAAATGCGTTAGCAAACCAGGCGCCAAAATTTTTACCCTTGAACGGATTGGTTATATAAAGATGCGCAGTTGCATTGGTAGCAGCTTCTAATACTTCTTTATCGCGTCCTAATTTTTGCAGCGCGCGCGCAAGTCCTTCCGGATACCGCGTCAATTTAGCTCCCCAGGCGTCAGCCAAATACTCGCGGTTACGAGAGGCGGCAAGCTTGATAAGCGATGCAATAATCGGCGATACAAGAGCCAGCACTATACCCACCAGGAGCAGGATTCCACCCAATCCCCGGTCATTATCCCTGTCTCTGTGTCCTCCCCACCACAATGAACGCATAAACATGTCGGCCAAAAACGCGACAGTGCCGACCAGTACTGCAACTACCGCCATGAGCCGGGTATCAAAATTTTTGATATGGGATAACTCGTGCGCGATAACTCCTTCGAGTTCCCGTCGCTCCAGCTGTGCTAAAATTCCGGTCGTAGCTACTACTACCGCATGCTCCGGGTCTCTCCCGGTAGCAAAGGCATTCATTGCAGTATCATTAATGACATACAGCCGGGGCTTTGGAATCCCGCCCGCAATCGCCAGGTTTTCGGCTACCGTGTAAAAATCAAAATCACGCTTGCGGTCAGCCGGACGCGCACCCGACATAGCAAGTATGAGGGAGTCTCCAAAGTAGTAACTTACAAAACTGGAAACAACAGAAAATAATACGGCAAACCACATGAAGCTGTTGCCATACCCAAGACTTACACCCAACACATAAGAAACCAGGATGACAAATGCTACGAATGCAGCCATGATCACATACGTCTTGGCGACGTTCGACTGGATGGCGGAAGAAATTGTCATTCTTCGAAGCTAACCTTCACACTTTTCCGTTCTGCTTCATGTGCTGCAAAGAATTCCTTCTCCAGGAAACCGAGCATTTCATTAAACAATGTATTCGGGAACGTCCGAATCCGGATGTTATAATCATTGACGACCGAATTGTAATACTGTCTGCTGTAGGCAACTTTGTCTTCGGTATCCGAAAGCTCTTTTTGAAGGTGAACAAAATTTTCATTTGCCTTAAGTTGCGGATAATTTTCCGCAATGGCGAACAACTTTCCCAGAGCTCCCGTCAGCATATCACTTGCCTCAGCCTTCGCCGGCAGAGATTTAGCCCCCATCAAAGCGCTACGCGCTTTGGTCACATCGGAAAATACGGTTTTCTCATGTTTGGCATATCCTTTTACGGTGGACACCAAATTCGGGATCAGATCTGCTCTTCGTTTAAGCTGGATATCAATCTGGCTCCACGCTTCTTCTATCTGCGTCTTGAGCGTTACCAATCCGTTATACAACGACCAGAAATAAGCAAGCAGCAGTGCTGCAACTCCAAGGACAATCCATAGTGTGCTCATAGTAACTCCTTCTGGTTAATTCCGCATTAACCATTGCGTAAAATCATTATAGCCCAAGGTATTGGTTATGTCACGTTTTGTTGCCCAACCCCGGCGGGCAACAGCTACGCCGTAGCGCATCAGATCCATATGCTCGCTCGCATGCGCGTCTGTATTGATCGTCAACCGAATGCTGCTTTTTATCGCGTCGTATACCAATGTGTCGGGCAAATCGAGGCGCTCGGGGAACGCATTAATTTCCAGCGCGACATCATGGGATTTGGCCGCTTCAAAAACACGAGACCAATCAGCGTCTACTCCCTCGCGACTTCCCAAAAGCCTGCCAGTCGGGTGGCCTAAAATACGCACTTTCGCGTGCGCGCCCAACGCGGCAACCAAACGCTGCGTTACCTGCTCTTTTGGCTGAGTAAACGCCGAGTGGGTAGAAACGACCACGCCATCTACATATTCCATAGCCGCGTCGGGCAACGCCAGTCTGCCGTCCGGCAAGATATCGACCTCGCACATAAGAACCATGTGCACGCGTTTCTTGTCCTTGTGCTTCCATGATGCGTATTGCCGCGCATATGCTTCATGCCGTTTTTTCATAATCTCTACAATCTCCCGCTGGGATTGGTTAGCTCTCGGGTTGTGGTCGGAAAATCCGATGTATTCATATCCTAAATCCGCAGTTTTTGTGAGCAATTCGTGAATCGAATTTTTGCCGAGATCATGAGAGGACTGCAGGTCATAATTGGAATGTACATGGAGATCCCCTTTGATATCAGACAACTCAATCAGATGGGGTAATCCATTTGGTTTACCCTGAGCTTGCCGAAGGGCCGCGGCAATTTCCCCTTTGTCCTCGCGGAGTTCGGGCGGAATGTAGGACAGTCCCACCGCCTTATAAAAAGCTTCTTCTGTCGTATATTCTTTTACCTTGCCGGTTTTTACATTTTTTATCCCGTATTCGTTGAGCGACAAACCTTGTTCGAGCGCGAGCGAGCGAAGCTGGATATTATGATTTTTGCTGCCCGTGAAGTACTGAAGCATCGCGCCGTAGGCCTCCGGCGTTTGTACCCTAAGATCCGCCTGCCTTCCGTTCGCAAGCAGCAATGTCGCTCCCCTGAGGCCATGGTCGATCACTTTTTGGTGTGGGAAGGTGAGGAATTGCTCTAAGACCGCCTCCGGCGAACGGGTCGCCACCGCGATATCGATATCCCCGACCGTCGACATTTGCCGGCGCAAACTGCCCAATACATCAACCCGTTCTACAAACCCGCCTTTTTCTATATGTGAGATTACCTCGCGCGCAACCTGGTCTGCATACGGGAGCGGCATGCGGTTTTCTTTAATCGCGCCGCGCTTATAGATCTCGATAGATTCCAGAATCGCCGTTTCGGATTTCTCGCCAAACCCTTCGATGGAAGCAATATTTCCTGCCTTTGCCGCCTTTTCCAAATCGGCTATAACCGTATCAGCACTCTTTAATTTCAGCGTCGTGACGAGAGTAAATGCCTTTTTGGGTCCTAACCCAGGGACCTGAAGCAACGGGAAAATAGCCGAAGGCACACTGGCAAAGACGGTTTCCCAATGCTTTGACTTTCCTAACCGGAACAGCTCATCCAAATTACTGGCAATGCCGCCACCGACGCCCGGGATATCCTCCAGCTTGTGATCTCGCCAATAGTCCTTTACTTCGCTGGTGAGATGTTCGATGCTGCCCGCTGCCCGTTCGTAGGCGATGATCCGGAACCGGTTTTCGCCCAGAATCAGGTAAGCTGCGGCTACTTTCCGGAGAAGTTCTGCAATATCTGGGTTCGTCATATCGGGTTAACGCCGCTTTCATCATAACAAATCGCTTGAACGGCCTCAATTATCATGATAAGATCCTATAAAGTCCTGGGATCGTAGCTCAGCCTGGTTAGAGCGCCTCCCTGTCAAGGAGGAGGTCGCCGGTTCGAGTCCGGTCGGTCCCGCAAAACAATTCCATCTCTGCCTGGAACGGAGGAACAAAAAAATAGATGATAGAACAACTCAAAAAAAGACTGAACAACCCTGATTCATTAGTTTCCCTTTTCCTCGGTCTGGCAGTCGTTACAGTTATCGTTGTCATGATCTTTAATTACGTCAAAGAACAAAAAACAACAACAGCGAATAATTCAGAGAAAAAAATAGAACAAAAGGCAACAGGGAGCGCAACAGCGACTACGCACACCGTAGCAGCAGGAGAAACATTGTGGAGTATTGCGGTATCCACAATTGGTAGCGGGTACAATTGGGTAGACATCCGGGACGCAAATAAGATAACGAATCCGGATAAAATTGAGGTCGGGCAGCAGCTAGCTATTCCGGCAGTTGCCAAGCGGGAACCCGGACAAATCGTATCCGCGTCTGTAGAAGTCAAACGACCGGCAGATGGGAAGTATACCGTACAAAAAGGTGATTCACTTTGGAACATTTCCATGTCGACGTATGGCACGGGATTTCGGTGGACGGAAATTTCAAAAGCAAATAATTTATCGAATCCGAACCTTATCTTTACGGGCAATGTCTTAATGCTGCCGTAAGATATATTTTTTGGTACACTAAAAAAAGGGAATCCTACACAGGGGGATCCCTTATAGCGGGCGTAGTCGCCTCTTCG
>CAYSAP010000005.1:28521-30115 GCA_964429085.1 uncultured Gammaproteobacteria bacterium
CCCGCCGATGAGGCGGGTACACAAAATATGTATTATGTTTATGTATTAGTAAGCACAATGAACAAGAGCAAATACATAGGGTCTACAAGCGATCTCAAATAACGACTTCGTGAACATAACCAAAAACAAGGGGGCAAGTACACCAAAAAATACGCCCCCTTTGATTTAATTTTCTATGAAGCGTTCATAGAAAAGAAAGATGCGACAAAGCAAGAATTATTTTATAAGAGCGGATACGGACGAGAAGTCTTACATGATAAAATTGAATGGAGTCTAAAGTCATTGCGGGCGTAGTACACTGGTAGTATATATCCTTCCCAAGGATAGGAAGAGGGTTCGATTCCCTTCGCCCGCTCATATATGAATAACAAAATTCGGTCATTAACTCATGATTTTTTCCAAATAAGTTCAGAGGCTTTCATTTTTTTCACGGGACCGATTATTGCCTCAGATGGTGTGGTGACCTTCTTACAACTCATCGCTATTTTTATCCTATTTGAAGCCGCCTGGGAAATGCGGCGGACGAAATACTATCGAATTCCTGACGTCGGCAAACAACATGAACTTGTCACGAGCGGCATATATAGATACGTACGTAATCCCATGTATCTGTCTCAGTTATTGTTTTTTGGGATATTAGTAGCCCACTCTTTTTCACTCCTTCGACTCATCGTGTATTTTATATTAATGGTCAATTTTGTCTTGAAAATCAGATATGAAGAAACGTTGTTACACGATCACTTTAGGGAATTTGAGGCATATAGGAAAACATCATGGAAATTGCTCCCGTTTATCTACTAACTACTGCAAATACTGCTTGATATTTTCTACATGTTCCTCATACGTTACCGCACAGTGGATTTGCCGGTCCGACGAATGGAGATAAAAAATACAATCCGTCTCTTCAGCATTGAGCACGGCGTCTATAGCGGCAAGCCCAGGATTACTGATCGGCCCCGGAGGCAATCCTTTATTGCGGTAGGTATTATAAGGAGACTCCAAATATTTATCCGCTGGTATCACTTTTGGCCACCACCCCCTGTCCCCACTTCCTTTGATGTACTGGAGTGTCGCGTCAATTTCTAGGCGCATATCTTTATCCAGCCTGTTCCAGATAATGCCTGCGATAAGCGCTTTATCACTATCCCCACCGCTCTCACGCTCGATAAGCGATGCAATTTTTACGGCCGTCGTCCATTTGACATTTTGGGCTGCAAATTTCTCTACATACGGACCTATTTTTTCGTTGAAATGAGCGACAAACCGCTGCGCAACAGCTGACACCGGTTCATCGCTGGGGAGAAGATAAGTATCGGGGAAATACACGCCTTCGCGATACTCTGCCGAGTCGTTGTTATATGCATTCCACAGTGCTTCCTGATCCATCGACCACCCCAACATCGTCGCGAGATATTCCCCGATCTGTTCTTTCCGGAGCCCTTCCCGAATGTTCACCCACACAAATTGCGGCGGGCCGGTCAGCTTTGTCACCAGTCCCCGTGCAGTCAAAGAAGGATGTAGACGATAGCCGCCAGGTACGACGGTTTTTCCCGATCCGAAGATTGCCATAAACCACCGGAATGCCGTTTCATTG
>CAYSAP010000005.1:30162-31581 GCA_964429085.1 uncultured Gammaproteobacteria bacterium
CTTCCTCCCACTGGACCCAGCGCCTGCCACATACCGAAGGTTATGGCAGCAAGCGAAATAACAAAGGTGATAAGAAATGGAATAAAATGTTTCATCATTACCCGAACGTATTTTCTCCATGATACAATCAACCCATGGAAAACTCCATTATCATCCTCTCTCCCACTGACTGGAAAAACTACGAACTTATCGACAGCGGGGATAAAGCCAAGTTGGAACGCTTCGGCTCCTACATCATTGCGCGCCCGGATCCCCGGGCAATCTGGCAACGGAAGGCGCCTGCCGCAACGTGGGAAAGTGCACATGCAGCATTCGTCCGCGGCATTAATGATGACGGACATTGGGATATCAAAAGCGCCCCGCCGGACGATTGGTCGATCACGTACCGCGATCTTGTGTTTATCCTCAAGCCTACCTCATTTAAACATGTCGGCGTATTTCCCGAGCAAGCAGTCAACTGGTCATGGATGCAGGACTGCATCATAGGGCACAAAGCAAAAGTGCTGAACTTATTTGCCTACACCGGCGGAGCCACTATGGCTGCAGCTCTTGCGGGAGCCGAGGTCACCCATGTAGACAGCGTCAAAGGAGCCGTCGAATGGGCCAAGCAAAATGCAGCAGCATCCGGCCTTTCAGATACTCCGATCCGCTGGATCATTGATGACGCTAATAAATTTGTGCAGCGGGAAGCCCGGAGGGGCAATACCTATGACGGATTTATTCTCGACCCGCCGCGTTTTGGCAGAGGACCCAAGGGCGAGGTGTGGAAAATCGAAGAAAATCTTCCGCCGCTGCTTGCCGCTATCCGCCCGCTTATTTCATCCAAACCGTTATTCATCCTGATTAACGCGTACACGGCGGACCTCTCCGGCATCGTTATTTCCCAGCTGTTATCCGACCTTACACGCACGTTACACGGAACGAGCACGGCTGGAGAATTGGTACTGGCGGATACGACAAGCGGACGGCTGCTTCCGAATGGCATCTTCGCACGCTGGTCATCTTCCTGAGATAATCGTAATTTGGTACAATAGATCCTGCGATTTGCAGGTTCGCCTCCTTAGCTCAACGGTAGAGCAGCGGTATCGTAAACCGTAGATGTCAGTCCAATTCTGACAGGGGGCTCCAATGATAAGGTCACGTCTCAGCCGGTTTGAAGAAAAAAATGCGTCGCGAAGAATCGCGGTCGCCCTTATCGGTACAGTCGGATTATTGGTATTTTTCGCCCTCTTCGGAATCCGGATGCTTATCGGATTCAGCTTACTGATAGACCGTATCCGCGGAGGAAGTGCTGCTCCCCAGCAGCAACAAACGATTATTCTTGCTCCTGTCCTCGATCCGCTGCCGGAGGCTACCAACAGCGCACGCATCACTATCAAAGGGAAAGCGGCAGCGAAAGCGCGGCTTGTCCTCTACCTC
>CAYSAP010000005.1:31591-41076 GCA_964429085.1 uncultured Gammaproteobacteria bacterium
ACAAAAAGCTTACGGTCGCAGATGACGGAACATTTGAAAGCCAGGACATTCCGGTAGAAGAAGGCCCTGTTACCCTGAGCGCAAAAGTTGTCGATGACAAAAACAGCGCGAGCGACTTGTCCAACGTCATCACCACTGTTGTCGACCGCACGGCCCCCAAACTGACCATCGATAAACCGTCTAACGGAGCCACGGTAAACGACGGAACGCACAAAGTAGCGGTAACGGGGCTGACGGATGAAGATATGAAGGTTATGATTAACGGACGCATTGTTGTCGTCAAATCGGACGGCTCGTTTACCTACAGCATGCCGTTAAACGACGGAGAAAATGTTCTGACCATCCTGTCAAAAGACCCCGCGGGAAATGAAACCAACGTCGAACGCAACGTTACCTATCAGCCCTAAGAAGCCTCTCTATTGCCCCTGTACCTGCCCATAACCACACCAAAACCCAGGGGTAAAACAAACTGTTTATAAAAACACTGTGCACTATCAGAGCCGTAAGCACGCTTACATACCCGGCAGCAACGATACGCACTTTTTGTACCTTGCTCCCCAATCCGAAGATTCCCAAACGAAATAACCGACCGATCAACCATCCGAAAACGAGCATCCCGGTAACCCCGGTCGTTGCTCCAATAAAAAGCACGCTGGTATCAAGCCCTGATCCGGACCGTGACGGAATCACGGTTTCATCGATCCAACTCCGCTGAATCGCTACAAACCGCAGCAGATTAAACCCGTGCCCGAGTACCGGTTTTTCCCGGATAAGCGTCACCGCGCGCTCTGCATTCCCGAGCCGGGCATAGGAAGAAACGGTACGCAATAAATTTCTCCCCTCGCCGGTGCTGGGGAGTATAAGTAATGCTACGGCCGTAATTACCGTGATTCCCACTATCAGTGCCTTTTGTCTGGTGAGCATGCCGAATACAAACAACCCGACGATAAAGGCGAGTAAACTGCTTCGCGAATAGGTCAGCAGTAGTCCTGTGATCGTAATCACCAAACCGATAATCTTGTCTGCCGTATATCTTTGCACATGAGATGCCGCAAGCAACATAATTGCCGTTACGCCCAAAATAATTCCGGTAAAATTCGGGTCGAGCAATGTGCTAAAGAGCCGTTGGTAATGCGGATCCCACCCGAGATAATATAAATTCCGCAAATCCGGATACCACGCATACTGTATGAGACCCGCCATCCCAATCCCGACGCCGGAATATACCAGCCACGCAATCCAGGCGCCCGCAGGAATCAGTGCACTCGACGTGACCCAGTACAACGCAGCATAAGAAATCCAACGGAGTATATACAGCAACCCCCCTCCGATAACATACATCGGCACAGAACCTACTGTCAGCACAAGAGAAATAATAGCAACCGCAGTAAACCCAAGAATAGGTGCCCAAAGCGGCGGGATAAAGCGTTTTTTCGGAGTCTTTGCTGCCGCGTACAAAAGAATTAGGAAAACGGCTGCATCAAGGAGTGTTGCGTGGACACCGGCAACAAACGGCAACGAGGTTAGCTGCCCGCCAACTAACCCAAACCATAGCATTATCAATACAAATAGCTGCATATTACAGACTAGTCGCGGTTTTGCTGGAGCTGCCATAGTTTTGCCCGCGTCAAAAAAGAATGAAAGCTCATCATGAGGGCGACCGTAATGCCCGGCATGCCGTCCAGACACCCAAGGCGCAGGATATAGTTCTGAAAAAATTTACCCACAGGACATGCAACTATCTGCCACCATGAAACACGCGCACCTTCTTTGAAGAGATACTCTGCATTGATCGTCGAATAGACGTTTATGTCATCTAAAAAATGTGCGACGTTCGGATGGGGAGTATGGGTTATCGGATGCTGTAGCGTCCCCACCACACCGGTTATATTCCAAACTTCATGCACCGGCCGCTGCCACTGTCCTTTTCCTTTTTTCGCAAGGCGCAATAACCTGACTGACTGCGTTTCCCCATGACGGAGAGGACTTCCCCACAGCATATCCTGTCTTTTGAGATAAAATCCGTTCACGTCGACCTTTTGCTCTACTTCCTGTATTTCGCGGGCAAGCTCTTTTGAGACCACCTCATCGGAATCGATAAACAGTACCCACTCGCCTTTAGCCTTCGACAATCCGACATTCCGTTGTGCTGCAAAGTCGCTTCCCAAATCATGCGTATGCAGGATGGCTCCTGATTTTTCGGCGATAGCAGAAGTTTTGTCTGTCGAGGCATCGTCTATAACGAGGGTCTCATCGCAAAACTTGACGCTCGCGATGGTTGCGGCAAGGGTATCTTCGTTGTTACGTGCGAGAATAACCGCGGATATACCCATACTAAGCATTCATTGTATCATACGGGCATGAGACTTCCTCGGGTACTGCTGCTCATCGGAATCACGTATATACTCGCGTTTATTTCCCATGCGGCACACCTTCGGAAAACAGTCTACGGCGACGGCATATTTTATTATTCCTGGTTGCGAAGCATCGTTATTGACCGCGACATAGACTTTGCCAATGAGTATGCGCACGAGCAGGTGTTACAACCCAAAACCAAAAACGGCACCTACGGCAATAAATACAGTATCGGTCCCGCGCTGTTTTGGGCTCCCGGATATATCGCCACCCATACGATCGTCCGGGGAGACGGGTGGAGCTTGCCGTATCAGATAGCCGTAGGCATGACATCGGTGCTGGCTGCCATCGCTGGCATCGCAATGCTTACGAAACATATCACATTGCCACAGCCCGTGATATCGCTCGTTCTGCTGCTTGTTGCCGGAGCCACGAACCTGCTGTTTTACGGGAGTATAGATGCTGTGAATTCCCATGCCATTTCATTTTTTGCTGCCGTCGTATTCCTGATATTGCTATCGCAGGAAAAGAAACACTGGTTTGCTATCGGACTAAGTCTGGCGTTTGTCGCATCAGTCCGACTACAGGATATGGTGTATGTCATAGCCCTCATCCCTTTTTGGCGCCGAGTTCCCTGGCTTTTATTTATCGGTGGGTTTATCCTTGGATTTGCCCCACAGCTTATAGTGTGGCAAACGCTGTACGGTACGCTGGCAAATCCGTATCTTGCCGGAGGGGAAACCGTAGACGTATTCCACCCTCACGTTCTTGATGTGTTATTTAGTCCGCAAAGCGGGCTCTTTTTGTGGACGCCAATCGTCGCCGTCGGAGTCATTGGCCTGATGCTTCCGCACCTGGGGAGAGGAAAATCTTTTACACAAAACAGGTATGTATATCTTGCTATCTTTTGCGTTCAACTCTATCTGGTCGCAAGCTGGAGTACGTGGTGGCAGGGGGCGAGTGTCAGCGGGCGGATGTTTGTGAGCGTGTTACCCATCATTGCTATCGGGCTAAGCCGCGTCATTGCGCGCATATATACACACCGGTTGCTCCGCTCTGTCCTTCCGCTCATGGCAATAGGAATCAGCATGGTAAACATCATGGGAATTTTTTACTACCTCTTCACATTCTGAGCACCTGCTCATACACTGCACGAAGTTTCTTACTACCGACCTGAATATCATGTGTTGCGACTGCCCGCTTGCGCGCACGTGACGCAAAGTCGACACGCTTATTCGGGAGTAACAAAAATTCTTTGATCCCGTGGGCAAGTGCTGCCACATCGCTCGGGGCTACCAGTACTGCTGCATCTTTGACGTTCTCCGGTATACCGCCGCTGGTTGTCGTAACGATAGGGAGGCCGCTTGCCTGTGCTTCGACAAGCGCCATGCCGAATTGTTCTTCCCACGTCGGTTTACCCCGATGCAATCGGGGCTTACTTGGAGCGACAAATAGGTCAGCCTCGCGGTATCGGCGAGGCATTTGATCATATGTAGCACTCTTCAAGGTCAAGTGCCAATTTTTTCGGATTTCGGGTATTTTCGCAATGATAGCTTGCTGCAAAGATCCCTCTCCGATAAAGACCCAATCAACGCGATAATCTGCAAGCCACGGATCGCGCGACAACAGCGCTGCGGCACCCAACACATCCGTTACTCCCTTCTCACTCACCAGCCGGCCGCAAAACAAAACGGTGAACGCCCGCTTCTTCGGGTCTCCCAGGCGCGCGAGCCAAGCTTTCTCAGGAGCAAACCGTTGCGTATTGATATGCGCGCCGATGACCGAAATTTTTTCCGGATCAGCCCCTTCGGTGACCAATGCTACCTTCGCTTTTTGTGTGACGGCTATGATGTGATCGAGTTCCTCTCTGGCGCGCGCTTTATATTCCTTTCGTCCACGAATCCCTTCATTGTTATGTGGGATCGTCTCCCACACTGTAGCGATAACACGCCTCACCCAGCCTCGTTTTTTGGCATCCAGGCACTGTTGGGTATAGCGATAATATGTCTCCGCTGCATGGGCAATATCGCTCCCTTGCAGCCGACGCTCTAGCCCGAACAGATAATGCGCATCGGTAAGTAGTCTATTGAGTACCGGCATCTTGTAAGGGAAATCAGGGAGATCCATGGGGCTGGGAAGGGTAACAACGGTAAATGAAAACTGGCCGTGCAGGGGAGCCAGGGAGCCAAACGCTGTCAGTTGATAGTACGCGGTGAGCGGTTCGTATCCTTGCATCTCAAAACGGTTGAGAAATTTTCCGCGGACTATTGCGACTGCGGGTTTTTTCATGAGCGGATAGTACATGCTGCCACGACCTCATATACTGTTTTGGCAAACGCACACCAGGTAAATTGCCTGGCACGCGCTTTACCCTCCTGGGAGAAGCGCTTCTGCATGTGTCGATCGGCGGTCATTTTCATTATCGCGTTTGTGATTGCTTGCTCACTCTCGGGGTCCACTAACATTCCAGCTGTACCCACCACCTCATGGTAGGCGCCTGCTGTAGACCCTATCACCGGACACCCGCTGGCCATCGCTTCAACGACCGGCAAGCCGAACCCTTCGATCAGTGACACCGTCAGCATGGCAATGGCACCGCGGTAATACTCAGCGAGCGTTTCATCATCCACAAATCCGATGATTTCTACCCTGTCTTGCAACCCAAGCGAGTTGATCGTTGCTGATATGCCGGGGTCCAGCCAATAGTCGCTCCCCACAAGTACAAAATCATACGTTTCTTTGCTCTGGGTGAGAAATGCCGCAAACGAGCGAAGCATCATCGGCACATTCTTACCGGGCTTAAGCGACCCGACGAAAAGAAAATAGGGATGTTTCCGGTTATGCTTTTTCCCGATCGGGTGAAAGTACTTTTCCACGCCGAGGTAGGCTACCGTTATCTTTTCTTTTGGCACACGATATATTCGCCTGATACTGTCCGCGGAAGATTGCGAAATGGTGACAATATGGGAAGCCCTGCGGACAACCGCGGCAGTCTGGCTGGTGAGGGCAAAATGCGATTCCCGGTAAAACTCCGGGTGGTCCAGGAATCCGACATCATAAATGAAACCTATTTTTCTAACGTCGTACAATGTATACGGCAGTGATTGGGATATTCCCAGATACGTATCTACCGGATTCGTCACCAATTCTAACGGTTGCCATATCTTCTGGAATCCAGGCTGTGGCAGCTGAATAAACTCGACATTCTTTTTGCGAAAATTACGGCTCCCCCCCTCTCCTCTACTGAAGCTATAAACCCTATAGTTAATTTTCACATCAACAACCGGCAATTCTTTCACAAGGTTATAGGCCACGCGATATACACCGACCTTTAGCCGGTCATCGGTAATCGATAACGCTCCGCCGTCTATACCTACCTTCATGCTCTCCTCCCTTCACATGCTCCGTAGCGCCCTAACAAGTGATCCCGTATTCCGAGAAGGGTTCCCTTTTCGTGACGCACGATATGTTCTGATATGGTCTTGGCTCCACGGAAAAACTCATAGAGTTTGACCGACGGCGGAGCGAGCCTGCGCACAAAGAGCATATGGTTTCGTGCCAAGTAATACTGGTGCAGCCGTGAGCCCCTGCCAAGCGAGGCAGATTCTTCGTGAATCGCCTCTTCCAATGCAATTTTAACAAGCGGGAATCCGGCGCCCTTGGCACGGATACAATAATCCGCATCTTCGTAATAGAGAAAGTAGGGCTCATAAAAATAGCCGATCTTACTTACCACCTTTTCGTGGATTGCCAGGCATGAACCCGTGAGATAATCAACGCGGTCAGACGGAAGCATGGTCGTCCAGCGGCTGGTATCCAACCCCGCCCCAAACGGTCCGGCTACACACGGAGAGAGATTTTTCAGCGACTTTACCAAATTGAGCATTGAAGCTCTGGTAAACAAAATATCTTGGTTGAGAATAACAAACCATTTCGCCCTAAGTCCGCTCGCGTGGTGTATGCCGATATTGGCAGCTGCCCCATATCCAATATTTTTGAACTGGGAAAGCAACGTTGCCCGCCCGACATCATCAATCGTCAGTGTTCTCCCGTTATCAACGATGATAATTCGAAACCCTTTGAGCAAATCGATCAATTGCCCGAACGCTTCCATGTTGGGCTTATACGCGATGATGATAAATGCGACTGTATTTCTCATCTTCTCTTCAACAATTCTCCCCCTACAACCGGCGGCGCGCCTATTTTTTCATACTTTGAGCGAACATACAAGAAAAGTTCATTAGGCGCGTATCCGTCGTAATAACCCGCCTTCGGATGGAAGGGAACGAACAGGATGTACGGCACTTCATGTTCCTCTATCGAGGCAATCAGCCGCTCTTCAATACCCTGCACCCGCCCGTTCCAGGGAAACAGCGGCACCCAAGGTAAAACCTGCGGCTTTTCATTTCTGCCGAAGTAAAGATAATCATAATTGCCCAAGACATACATATCTCCCGGCGCATGTTCGCCCATATAAGACACCAATTGCTGATACTCGCCGTCAAAAAACGTCGGCTGCATCGGATCCCGAAGGGTTATAAACACCTGGAAGCTCCGCCAGCTCCCCAGCACCACCAGACACAAGGCTATAATACCAATCACCAAATACCGCTTACTGTGGATAACGGCAGCGCCGGCTAGAGCAAATCCCACGGAAATAAACGCGAGCATGGGTTGTAAGCGGTGCAACCCCCACCGGGGCAGCCCTGCCAGGAATACCGCCCCCGTAAAAAAAATGAGGAGCCATCCCTCTTTTTTTGGCCGCAGAAAGGTAAGAAGCACCATGGGAAGCAAAGCAGGAAGCATAAGGATGATGTCTCCCCTCGTGGGAGCCAACGCGTACATACTCGTGCCTTGAGAGAGATTGAAAAGAAAGCCAAACACCCAGAATCCGTAGTCGCGACCCGCTCCCACAAGCGCGAAGTATCCCCACACTGCCAATTGAGCGATGATGGTGAGGCTACCTATGACAAACGCGTGAACAAGTCCCTGTTTTTTCTGCGGATGTGCAATACAAACAAATAGACACATTGCAGCAAGCGGCCATACGGCTGTTTGTTTGATGAGTGTCGCTATAGCAAGTGTGATACCAACCGATAGTATTGTCCTGAATGTCGGTTTTTCAACATATCTAAGTGCATAAAGATACGCGACAAGATACACAGGAGCGAGGATGGTTTCATACCAGATCGTGTTACCGGAAAATATCGGCTGCCAGAGGACAAAAAAGAACAACGCCATGGCACTTGGCCACAATGATTTGGTAAGCCTCCGTGCGGTAACATAAACCAGAATATCCGTCATAAAAATAAATCCATACGCAATCATTCGCTCCGATAAAACACTGTACCCAATCACCGAATACAACCCATGCAGAAGATAGTACGCGCCCGGGACATATGCGAGAACAACGTCACGGTAATATACAAGTCCTTTTGTGAGAAACCATGGGTAGAGGAGCATTTCCGGCCAGTCAACAAATGTGGTGTGGGTAAGATACCAAAGATGGATACTCAACGCGAGAAAAATGATTCCGATATCTGCCTTATACCGTGTTAGTACTGAAATAAATTTCGCCATAAGAGCAACCAGTACATGAGTCCTTCCATATACCCGAAGCAGAGTGCTATCAGCACGCCCCGCCACCCGTCACGCCAGCCTTCATCTTTCACCGCCCTCGCCCATACCATGTGGGGAGCGTAAAAAAAGAGTTTCTTTAACGTCACTTTCTCATGCGTTTTCCGTTTCTCCCCCGCCATCTGCCAGGCGTATTTGGTAAATTTAATCAAAATAGATGGAAGCGTACGGTAGGAATAGTGATGAATAACACCCGTAAGCTTACCGATTTTCCCCTCGACTATTGGATGCTCATGAACGGGCACGGGAGTAAATAAACCATACCGTTTACAAAAGAACTGTACCCTAGAGTATTTCTCCCCGCCGTAATTGACTGGCTGACCGAAGATATAATTTTGGTACGGTATTTCGTATCCATTGACATCGGTGGGTGTTTTTTTTACTGCATCATTGATTTCGTTACGTAACTTCACTGATACCACTTCATCAGTATCCAGTATCAACACCCATTCGTATGCAGACTCATTGATGAGACGATTTTTCCTAACACCAAGTGGTTTTTTTCCGTCAGCAGACACATCTACCAATATTTGCGGCTTAAGTTCTTCCACGCTTTTTATAGCCCGAAGCAGAAAATCATCAATTTGACGACAAACTATGAGTACAGAAAGCATAGGCTATTTTCTTGCTAATACCACAGTCAAACTGCCATGATAATTAACTATTCGATCCAGATAGTTTAACATATTTCAATTTTGTGAGGCGTCGTACATACAAAACAAAATCCACATGATATTGTCAAAATAATTTAGAACCGCAGAAAGCTACTGTGAGAAAAATCCTGTCCACTCTGGCGGTTTTATTATTTTTATTAGCTAGCCTATTTTTTACTCCTATAGTTAGGGCTGCTTTAATTTTTTCAGACTCTTTTTCCGGAGGGTACAATGATTCACTTTGGAGCCTTTCGCTTGGTCAGACGGAGCCAGTTGCTACAAAATTTGGCATTAAATCCATCCAATCAAATCAATATACAACTCTATCTTATTCAAATTCTATTCCAAAAGATCTAATCATCAAGTTTGATATAAAAATCAATTTATCACCTGCTGCCGATGTAGGAATTTTTGTTAAGAAGTCAACAACAAACCAATGGAAAAATATATATTTATTTGGTGTTGGCTATGGCGGCTTTCCAAATAATGCAATAATTCGCGACTCAACAATTTGGGGAAGTCCTTCACTATACGCTAAAAATCCATGGAATACTTCTATTGGAATTCATAATATAGAAGCTCATATTTCTGGAAACGCATATACTCCGATAACAATAATCGAGGACGGTGAACAAATATTATCATGGGTGAGTAATTTAGACATTGAATTTAACGAGTTAGTTTTTGATATTTACGGAACGAATTCGGAATTTGCTAACTTTCAAGTATGTGAAGTTGATGGTTGTCCTGCCGAACCCACGCCAACACCAACTCCCACACCCACCCCTACTCCAACTCCCACGCCAACACCAACTCCCACACCCACCCCTACTCCAACTC
>CAYSAP010000006.1:0-11714 GCA_964429085.1 uncultured Gammaproteobacteria bacterium
CCGTTACGGATATTTCCGGCTCTCCGGTTATGATGTTTTGATCCTCTTTGATCGCTTGATTCCCGGAATCGATTGTTATAGGTCCAAAAGCCGTAAACCACGCGTGGGTATGATTTTTGAGATCGCCGAATTCCGCAGTCCCGGTTTTGCATGCCACAGGAACCTGGATTTTCGCTGCAGCTGACGGTGAAGATTCCGGCGTATCCTTGGGACTCGTTCCTGCTTTTTTGACGGCAAAGTTGAAAAGTGGCCATCCGGTGCCCCCGGTGGCGCACGCTTTTTCCATCCCCTCCATGATGGTATTGAGTGTTTCTTTTTTGACCCCCAGGTCTTTACACTGATCCCGCTCTTCCCTCAGACTGTTTATTTTCCGGATCGTCGGTTTACAGAGCTTGCCGCCGTTGGCAATGATATTTGTCCAGATGTTGACGGCTAACGGTGTCGTGAGTAGGTACCCCTGACCGATGGAAATATGATACGTATCTCCCAAATACCATTCGTCGTTACGGGCGAGTTTATCGGCCTCTGTGTCGAATCTGGTTTTTTTCCACGCGGGGTCGGGCATGAGTCCTCCCGCTTCCCCTGAAAGTTCTATACCGAGAGGTTTTCCTATCCCGACCTTACGCGCCCACTCGGCCAGCTTGGTGATACCGATCCACTCGCCTGCTTTATAAAAAAAGATGTCATTGCTCCGCTGAAGCGCTTTTACCACATTCACCGCTCCCTCTGTCTTTCCGTATTGCAGAAAGTACCAATTCGGAAACGAAAACGGTCCGATGGTAATAACCCCGTTATCCTCAACGGTTGTCGTTTTGGTAAACGATCCTTCTTCTAATCCGGCGATTGCTGTCACGATTTTAAAGGTTGACCCCGGAGGATATTCTCCTCCAATGCTACGGTTAAACATCGGCAAATCCGGATTTTTCGTAAGGGCCTCATACTCTCCCTGGGACATGCCGGCAGAAAACCCGTCGGGAGAAAATCCGGGACTGGAATACATTGCCAATACTTCTCCGCTTGAGGGTTTGGTCACGATAACCGCGCCTTTTTCCCCCACAGGAAATGCATCAGCGGCTGCTTTGGATAACCCGGCATCCAAAGACAGCGTAATATCCTCGCCCGCGAGCTCCTCTTGCCGGCCGAGCGTACGCAAAATTTTGCCACTCGAGTCAATCTCCACCAGTTCTTTGCCGTCCCTCCCCCTTAGGCGCTCGTTATACACCGCTTCCGCCCCCATACGACCAACGCGGTCACCCAGGCTGTAATTTCTGGATGTGTAATAGTCGCTCGACAATTCTGCTTCGGACAGCTCTCCCGTATATCCGATAACATGGGCGAGAGCCTCGCCATAGAGATACCGCCGCACATAATCAACTTCACCCGATTGACTGCTCATCTGAATGTTTTCCACTAAGGACTTCCCGGTTCTATCCAAAAGTAAACCCCGTGGTGCATGACGGGTAAGACTTCGTATCCTGTTGGTATCGGAAAGTCTGCGATACTCTCTCCCGTTGACGACGGTAAGATCAAACAACCTCCACAGGAGCACAAAAAACCCCACGCACAACACGGTAGCAAACATAAGCGTCCGGCCTGCCCCTGCCCACCAGGGAGATTCGTCCGATTTTTGCCTGCTCTGCAGTTTATGCGAAGAAACCAGATTGTCAGAAAACGCGCTTCCCAGTTTTACCATATGAAAATTATCCTACGTAATGGATGAATATAAGAAATATAAGCGAGTACAAAAAGCCCCCAATTACTTCGACCAGAGTGTGACGTTTGAGTACTACCCGCGACCAAGCAACCAGCGGAATAGACACGAGCACGGGAGTTAGCGCCGGACCAAACCACCAAATTATCTGACCGCTGGCCAGGGTAAGTACTGAAATATGCCCGGAAATTTTGGTCTTTAACGTGATCAGAAAAAATCCGAGCAGCCAAAAAAAATACATACTGCTGGTCCAGGTGAGCGCCGCATTATTCCAAAACTTGAGCGACCAGAATAATAAATAACAAAATCCGAGAAGCAACAATAACAACGGGATCCGCTTATGCCGGTCGGAAGCATCCCAATTGGTGTGTAACGACCTAGTGAGCCGGACGCGCGCTACCCATATACACGCGGAAAGCATCAAAAGATACGCGATAAACCAATACAATCCGGTTCCGGAAAGGCCCGACATAACTCCTGCGGCAACCGCTAACAGGAGGAATATCACCATGGGCTCGGTGATTTGAGATATGAGGGCTGCTAGTTGCATTACTCCTATTATACTTTACGGGCAGCAATCTTCACTTTCGCAAGAAGCACCTCGTCGTCCAGCAGCTTGCCGCATCCCCGGACAACCGCGGTTTGTGGGTCATCCGTAATCCATACCGGCATTTTGAGTTCTGTAGCAACCAGTTTATCGATACCGCGGAGCAAACTACCGCCGCCTGCAAGCACGATACCGTGTTCCATAATATCGCCGATAAGCTCCGGGGGCGTTTCTTCTATCGTTTCTGCTATCGCTTCGATAATTTCATGAACAACCGTCGATATCGCTTCCCGAACCTCGGTTTCTGAAAGGCGGACGCTTCTCGGCAATCCGGTTTCTATATCGCGGCCGCGGACGACCGTTTGTCTATCTGTTTTATCGGTGGGATACGCACTTCCGACTGCAATCTTTACATTTTCTGCCGTTGGTTCTCCGATAAGAAGTGAGTGTTTAAGCCGCACAAATGACACAATTGCCTCATCCATTTCATCACCTGCTGTCCTGATGCTGCGGTTTACGACAATGCCGCCTAAACTCAATACGGCAATCTCCGTCGTCCCTCCCCCGATGTCGCAGATAAAGCTCCCGCGGCTCTCCTGAATGGGCAGTCCGGCTCCAATAGCTGCTGCCATAGGTTCTTCGATAAGATAGACCTCACGGGCCCCCGCCATGATTGCGGCTTCTGCCGCTGCCCGACGCTCTACTTCGGTCACCCCGGACGGAATACCGATAACTACCTTTGGTTTCGGAATGCTGGGGAAACCGGGGCGTTTCGGCTGCATGTGCACGAGTTTAATATAATGCGTCAGCATGGCCGCAGTAGCGTCAAAATCGGATATTACCCCATCTTTGAGCGGGCGTAACGCCTCTATCGTATCGGGAGTACGGCCCAACATGTGTTTGGCTTCTTTGCCGATTGCGACGATGCGCTTAGTTTTACGGTGCCGGGCGACCACTGATGGCTCCCGGATCATGATTCCTTTATTTTTTACATACACAAGCGTATTTGCCGTGCCTAAATCGATACCGAGATCATGGGAAAGCAGACTAAATATCCAGTCGAACATGATTAGGTCATTCTACCACATCGGAAAATGCCAATCCGTGACAAGAGCCTGGTATAATAGATAGGTATGGCAGCCACACCCGACCGGAAATATCTACAATCGGACATGGCGATAGATCAGCGCACTTTTGACGAACGCGGTAACGTAGTTGGCATAGACAATCAAACCCACAGCGAAATCTGGATAGATGTATTAAGCCTCGGACGAGCATTCGGCAGAAATATCGCGGACGCATTACTGGGGAAAGCTATACAAACCAGGCGGGGGGAAATACTCATCACAAGAAATGAGGACACACAGGAAACGCGGGCAATACCTTTTCGCGCCCGAAGACATGAACGGCCTAAACGCGAACTTACGCATGATGTCGTTAACTCACTTCTTCCACGCGAACATGAACGCCGGAGCTTGCAAACCGCCAGGCATAGCCGACACTCGCGGGGACATGTCCCTACAAAACAAGAGGGGCAGATAACCCCGTATCGCAAACTTTCAAACGGAGGGTTCCAATCAAATCTCGGAAGGGAATATGAGCTGCTCGCGCGTATGGAAGAACGCGCCGAAGCTTATCAAAAAGCGGAAGCAAACAGAAAAAAAGCACAACCTGCCACGGACGATATACAATTCTAACGATAGGTAGATGTCTTACCCCGGCTTCGGCATGAGGTCCACCCCGAAGTACAACCGCATGATGAGGCGATTAGCAAAAAATCCTAGATAGGAAGTCAGCCGCTGTTTAAGTGAAACGTTTTTGAAGCGAAGGAGACCCTCATCGATGATTTTTAGGTTACCCTCACTATCAACATGGATATTGGATAATTGGAATTCGCTTTTTTTGGTAATAATCTGCATAAACTGATGCCGCAACCAGGTAAATCCTCCGGGAACCCCGATAAAATCAAGACTATGACCGGTTTGCCGCATCATTTCGCGGTTGAGGCGGGCCAAATCCACTAATTGCGCTCGAACCGAAGCGGACTCCACTTTGCGAGCCTGCCGCGCAATTTTTATCACCTTGTCCGATCCATCGGGAGCAGCATAGGAAAAGACAACATTAGTAAATCCCTCTCCCATTGGTATAGGATTGACCCGTTCAGGATCAATTCCACACCCTTTTAAAAATGCTGTCGTTTCCGGCAAGAAATCAGCTCTGCCACCCCAAAGTGCCGGAAGCGGTTTTTTAGCAATCTTTTTGGCTTTAATCGCCTCTGGTGAATGCTTCTCCATCGCAATCGTGGGGCGAAGTGATACGGCAACTTCTGCGGGTTTTGGAGATTCAGCATGCGGAATTTCTTTGCGTATCTGAGGCATTGCTGGAGTCAGTCTGGATCGTTCGGGAGATAGCTCAACCATAATAGATATAGGCATTATAACAAATAAGCGAGGCTACACCTGTTTAGGAAAAGAAAAACGGGAGAACAAGCAACAAAGGACAAAAAAATAAAGGGAAAGGGGGCGCAAATAACCCATGCGGCGGAGATGTAGTTATTTTCTGCACGAAGCAGAAAAATAATAGAAGGGCAAGCAGGGGCTTGCCCTTTATTCCGCTCTATGGATTACTTCTTTCGGCACCCTCCCCTAAACGTGTATATCGTTAATCCGGCTGAGATAAAAAGGCCCAATGTAATCAACACATTGGCAAAATTTTCCCGTACAGGAGGCTCGGGCGGACCAACAATCAGAAGCCCTATAAACATAGCGCCGATGAAAATCGCGCACAGACCGACTATACATCTATAGATGAATTGTATTGCTTTTTGCAGCTTGGGGTGTTCAGAAAGATTCATTCTTCCTCCGAGAATTGGTGAAATTACGGCGATTACGTACAAAAAATATTTTTGGTGCCTCCTTTATATAGTTATAGTTATTGATAGACCAATGAAGAGAACGGAAAACATTCTCGTCATAGGACCCGCAAAAACAGACCTGTTTCTTATTCTCCCGTTTGTTAATGTGCCGGCTCGTTTCCTGACGGCTTACCGCAATATGGCAAACTCAGAAAACAAAACCACGCCTATATGCTATCAAAAATAACGTTGTAATCCAAATCACAAAAAAAGCCCATCGAAATCATTAATCTTCGTCAGACGGATCCCGACGTATGCTCCAAAATTTCCGTAGAGCCGATCGGTGTTCCCTATTATACTTGGGAACAGCGGCAAATTGTCCTCCCATAATAAGGAGTGTCCCTATCGCAATAGGGCCGCTGCAATCTGCTCCAAACGTATGAAGCACTAATATTGAACCGATTCCGAAAGCAACCGTTTCCACAGTACGAACGCTCGCCCCTAAAAACGTTCCGTCAAAGTTAATCGGCGCCACCCACCAAATCGCTTTCTTCAATTCAGAGTTCATCGGCATGATAGCCTGTAATTATAGCACCGTAATCAAAACTTTAAAACATAATACCGCATATTTGAGGGGGTATTTGCAAGTTTTTATGCTATACTAACTGCTATGCAATCCGGAATTACTCTGTGGTGCAACCGCCTGATCAAAGCAGGATTTTATCTCCTTTTTAGCTTCGTTCCGCTGCTCCTTACCCCATGGAATTATGAGCTTTTTGAGTACATCAAAATGATGGCAGTCTACGCCATCACGGTCATCGTGGCTACGGCGTGGCTCGTTAAAATGGTCAAAGAGGGCGAATTCCGGATAGCCAGAACCCCTCTGGATATCCCTATTTGGCTCTTTACGGCTTCCCAACTCGTCAGTACAGTGTTTTCCATAGATCCGCACGTGAGCTGGTTGGGGTACTACAGCAGATTTAACGGTGGCATGTGGTCGATCTTAAGCTACGTGCTGCTTTACTATGCCTATACGTCTAATTTGGCTAATTGGCCACATAGGACTCATTTGCTAAAAGCTGCGCTAATTTCCGCGGCACTTGTCGCGCTCTACGGCGTATTAGAACGCCTCGGGATAGATAAGCACCTGTGGGTGCAGGACGTACAAAACCGGGTGTTTTCCACACTAGGGCAACCCAACTGGCTGGCAGCCTATCTCGTCGCACTTGTCCCCATATCCATGGCATTTACCTACAATAAGCTATCGGAACATTCCAAGAACCCGCTACGCATCATCCTCCCAGTCACCGTAACGCTTTTATTTTTCATTGTACTCCTCTTCACACGGAGCCGATCAGGACTCTTCGGATTTATCGTAGCAGATGTGGTGTTTTGGGGACTTATTCTTATAAGGCCTGGCCTTTCAAGGCTGAAAGGCCAGGCCTTAATACTCCATGTAGTCTTTGCCCTTATCATTTTCATTAACGGAACAGGATCTGCAACGCTTGACCGGTTCGTTACCTTTCATGGACTCCGCAGTCTTGTAACAAACGCCGCAACCCGACAAAGCGACAAACTTTCGGACACGGCAACTCCGTCTGCAGAAGTCGCAGGTCCTGCGCTCGAAGTAGGCGGAACCGAATCCGGTGTCATCCGGAAATACGTATGGCAGGCAGCAATAAATGCATGGGCAAGCTCCGTCAAAACCCAGTTGATCGGCACCGGGACAGAAACGTTTGCGTTTGCGTTTTATGAGTTCCGGCCGATCGCCCACAACCAAACGAGCGAATGGGACTTCTTATATAACAAAGCGCACAACGAATACCTGAATTACCTGACGACGACCGGATTATTCGGTCTCGGAAGCTACCTTATATTCCTTGGTAGTTTTATTTGGTGGTTTGCGAGTAGAGTCTACAGAGAATGGCTTTCGATCCATAGGAAAAAAAACGGCAGCAGGAACATACACAGTGAGCTATCGGTTATTCACTACGCCCTCTTTGCCGGATGGGTTTCCCTACTCATCACGAACTTCTTCGGATTTTCCGTCGTCATATTGCAGGTATTTCTCTTTCTCTTCCCCGCCATGATATTTGCTTCAGAGCCTGGCAGCGTAAAAACCGCGATAAAAACTATCAGATTACCCGGGTGGATCATATGGATTTTGGTACTCGGCGGAATCACGGGACTTATAAGAGTCGGATCGTTTTGGTATGCCGATACGTTATATGCCAAAGGGTATCGCCTCGTACGTTCGGGATTATTCGGCCAGGCAATCCCTGCATTTAGTAGCGCTATACGCCTCAACGGTAATGAACCTGCCTATCACGATGAATTAGGAAGTGCGTATGCCACACTGGCCGTTGCCGCATTTGAAGGCGGCAACGCGACCCAGGCCGCTCAGTTGACGACCCTTGCCATTGATGAAAGTATCAAGGCCGTCAACACATCGCCGAGCAATGTAAATTTTTATAAAACGAGAACGAAAGTATACTATACGTTATCCGCGCTCGAACCCACATTGAATGCCAAAGCCGTTGAATCATTGGAGCACGCCATAATACTCTCCCCCAACGATCCCAAAATATACTACAACCTCGCCATTCTGGTAGGGCGCGAAGGCCAGTCGGAAAAAGCAATCGAATACCTTGAGAAAGCCAAAATCCTGAAACCAAACTATCGGGATGCCTACTACGCGCTCTGGGTATTTTTTACCGAAGAAAAAAAGCTCAGTGAAGCCAAAGCAATACTACAGGAATATGTTACATCAATAGACCCCAGCGATAAAGACTTTTTGGAACGGATACAATGAAACCGATCGTACACGTCCCCCACCCTGTCCTCACAGAACCAGCTAAACCGGTTACGGATTTTGATGCCAAGCTCGCCCGGCTTATTGCTCAAATGCAGGAAACATTGCTTACGACGGTAAACCCCAAAGGCGTCGGACTTGCTGCTACTCAAGTCGGCGTGAGAATTCGCGTATTTCTTACCAAGCCGACCCCAAAGGCAAAAATCCGCGTATTTATCAACCCAAAAATCATCAGTAAATCCGATAACGTCACGGACGGCATACCCGAACGCGGCAATAAACTCGAAGGCTGTCTGTCTATTCCCAACGTCTGGGGCAAAGTACACCGCAGCTCCTCATTAACACTCAGATATCAGGATGAATCTGGCCGGGTGCATCAGGAAAAGTTCAGCGGTTTCCACGCAACAATCATTCAGCATGAAACAGACCATATAAATGGCATCCTCTTTACTCAACGGGCTCTGGAACAGAAGGAAAAAATATTTCAGGTATCAACTGACCAAGACGGGGAAGAAATCTTAGATGAGATTAAACTCCAATGAAGGTTCTTTTTTTTGGCTCCACAACCGACTCTGTCATAGTGCTGGAAAAACTCGCAGCAGAGCCGTCTATTCAAATTGTCGCGGTAGTAACACAACCGGCTAAACCCATAGGTCGCGCGCATGTGGTTACTGCAACTCCGGTCGAGGTATGGGCAAAACACCATGCTACCGCCGTCCTAACATTTGAAAGTAATCCAGAAAAACCCTGGCTCTTTGCCAATGAGCAACAGGTCATCGATGCATTACAACCGATTCAGGCGGAGGTATTAGTCTCCGCTTCCTATGGCATCAAAATCCCCTGGAAGACCATCCAAGCGGCCAAATTCGGGGGCATCAACGTCCATCCAAGTATTCTTCCCCGTTGGCGGGGAGCCGACCCAGTGCCATGGGCAATTCTATCCGGCGATCACCAGATAGGTGTTTCGATCGTCACATTATCGGAGACATTTGACCAGGGAGTCATCCTCGCCCAGAAAAAAATTCCGATCACCCCAAAAGACACAAGTGATCCGTTACGAACGAAGCTTTTTGAAATCGGAGGAGACCTCCTTACCCACATCCTGCCGGATTATCCACATTCCCGGAATCAAAGCCCCCCCGATTCCGGGAATGCTGCATCCAAGCTACCGTACGCACGGAAGTTTACGCGCGGGGACGGGTTTGAGCCATGGGAAACAGTCAATCGGGCCATAACAGACGGAACCGACGCAGAACGCTTGGAACGAAAATTCCGTGCGTTGCACCCGTGGCCGGGAGTATGGACTCTCCTTCGCCAAGGCTACGGCGGGCAGGCCACAGATAATGACAATCGGCTCAAAATACTGAAGCTGCATCTGGATAACGGGAAACTCGTGTTGGATCAGGTACAGCTGGAGGGGAAAAAGCCGGTATTATATAGTCAATTTTCTGAAGCTTATGCCATCATTAAGTAAGGAACGTAGGTCTTCACTTACGCCAAATTTAGAACATTTTCGAAATTTCTCCATAGACCCATTAAACGGTAAATACGGAGATTTTGCAAAACGCACGATTGCAATATATGTCATCAATCCCGGACCAGCTCTTTCCATTATACCGCTGTCAGAAAGACTAGCCGATAGAGGCGCACAAGTAATTCTTAAATTAGCTGAGCCTGCTCTCTCTTCTGCGCTGTATTATTTCAAAAATCGCATTCATCCTATAGGATGGGATGCAGAAAAATTGACGGACATTTTAACATGCGGACACATCAATGTGGACACCGTGACACGTGACATGTTCAAAATAAAAAATCGGAATCCTCGCGTACGGATAATAACCATGGACAACAATTTTGATATGACCGTCCCAATAATCAGAAAACTGATATCGCTACAAATACCACCAGCATTATCCTTTATCATGAATCCTTTAACCAAACAAACCATAGAAGAGGAATTTCAACGCCAGGGCGCGACCCAAAGTCGTGTGTGTGTCACAAATAACCCAGCGTTTGAACGATTTTATAACGATACGAATCAAAATCCCTCAGATCGCACGTTATTTCGAAAGGTCATTGGTATTCCAGAAAACAAAACGGTTATCGCATATATTGGTTTTCCTGAGGGTGACTATCCCAAAGAATATCACGATTTTGTTTTTGAAAGCCTCAGGCGCAGTCTCAATAATGTGCCTGATAAATCCGCTATTATCTACTGGCCTCATGGCAGAGGATTGGATAGGCTTCCAAAACAATTAACGAATCTTCCTGATCACATTCAAGCTATTTTCCACCCACGATCCTGGTGGAAAAACCGTAATATTGGTTTACATAAACAACTCATTGGATCCGATATCGCATTAATGACTAACTCCACAACTTCTGTTGAGGCTTTCACAGCCTGGGGAAAACGGAGATTCCCAGTTGCAATACCTATAGATATAACTTTATTGGATGATTTTCCGCGGCTCCGGATAAATGAATCCTTGAGAGCGCACCACCTAATTCCATACATTGAGAGCAGGAACCAACTTATTCATACCCTACCAAAAATAATAAAATCACGCCGTGATTGGGAACCCATTAACCCAGAACAAAAGCTTCATGATCTGGGATGGAATAAGAGCCCAGGGGAACAAATAGTATCTGAGCTCCTAAACCTTTAAGGTAATCTGTCTATTCTTATCAAATGTAAAAAATGGACACCTTGCCCCTTGACACATTTCACGCATTTCTCTACGCTGGATATATGACCCGCAAAAAACTTCGAGCACAGGCAAAAAGCAAACCTTCCCTTTCCAGTTCTATGGGAAAAGAGTTGAGCTCATGGAACTTTGTTATATTCCTTACCTTGGCGTTTGTTTTACTGGTTATCGTTGTCGTGAGCATGAAAGGTGTCGCACTCGATTTACGGAGCCGCGCAGGACTCGCCTGTCCCAATCCATTGGCGGCATTTAACGGGCAACTCCCACAATCAAGTGAATGCAATGGAGACTGGAAACTCTCCCAAGATGCTCGGGGATGCCAGGTATTCGTCTGCCAGCCAGCGAAATAATAAGCCTACACAGACGTGGTTTCATAACTTTGTAAGTTATCTCACATACTTCTGGGGCAATTTCCGTATAATTGCGGTTTATGGCTGTTTCTCCGGAATTCCGCACCAGATCCACAGATACATGTGACGAGTTTAATGCGTACGTGAGTGACGGGGAATATTTCATCCGCCCGGAAACTATCACGCTCATGGATGAAAAAAACCACGTAGCGCCGGCCAGAAAAGCTATCCGGCAGATTACCCTGGGACACACAGATTACCTCCGAAAACATGGTATGAGAATTTCCTGCAGCATCGCCTACGGTTCATTGTTTCAACTATCCTCTCCAGGCATACGAAATCCAAACAGATGGGGTAACATGTCCGACGCTGACGCATTTCTGCTTTTCCAAACTGAACGCTACCCTGATACGCTTGACCGGAAATTTATCAAACCAAAAAATAAAGGATTTCTCTATCATACGGAATTGACCCTGCCCCCCAATCCGTGGTTGCGCGATCTCTCGATTACCGGCATAACCCCAACATACGCCCGTCATGCGCTACAAGAATTCCGGGAACTTATCGAACATGCTGCCCAAGGTGTTGACCATGTGCACATGCCTCAGTCAGATATGGAAGCGGAAAACCCGCCCATATCTATCCATCAGACCATAGAAAAACGGCGGTGGTTGTTGGACGTCATCCGTCAACCCGTATTATCCGGAACCATTCCCGCATGGCTTATACAAGCTG